>NZ_CP108430.1:5243214-5551428 GCF_041435335.1 Streptomyces sp. NBC_01283 | reverse complement strand
GAGGCGGTGGCGCTCGAGCTGCGCCCGGCGAAGCTGCCGAGTCGTGGGCTCGCCGTACTGATCGACCTGGTGGTGGCGGTGGCGGTCTACCTGGGGGTGACCGTGGCGATCGTGGCTTCCACGTCTTCGTTGGACGACGCGGCGGCCGCGGCGGTCGCCGTAGCCAGTTTTGTGCTGATCCTGGTCGGTGGGCCGATCGCGGTGGAGACGCTCAGCCATGGGCGGTCGCTGGGCAAGATGGCGTGCGGGCTGCGGGTGGTGCGGGACGACGGGGGCCCGATTCGTTTCCGGCACGCGTTGGTGCGAGGGGCGGTGGGAGTCATCGAGATTCTGGCGACGTTCGGGGCCGTCGCCTGCATCGCTTCGCTGGTCTCGGCGCGTGGGCGGCGCCTAGGGGATGTGTTCGCGGGGACGCTGGTCGTACGGGAGCGGGTGCCTGTCGGGCAGACGGCTTTCATTCCTCCGCCGCCGCCTTGGCTCGCGGGGCGGTTCTCCGGGCTCGATCTGTCCGGAGTGCCTGAGGGGCTGTGGCTCGCGATCAGGCAGTACCTGACGCGGATGGGGCAGTTGGACCCGCAGGTGGGCTGGGCGATGGCGGAGCGGCTTGCGGGAGATCTCGTGGAACGTACGGGGGCTCCGGCTCCGCAGGGTGTTCCGCCGGCGGCGTACCTGGCCGCGGTCGTGCAGGAGCGGCAGGCGCGGGATGCTCGGCGGGCGTTCGGCGCAGCTCCCGAATACACGGTGCCAGGAGGTGCTGTGCCTGGGGGTTGTCCGGGAGGTGCTGTGCCGCCGGGGCCTGTCTCTCAGCCGGCTCCCCTGCCTCAGGCTTACCCGGTCCATCCGGCCGGGCCGGAAGAGGCGAAGGGCGCGGAAACCGCCCCGTCCGGCACCGGGTTCGTGCCGCCCGCGTAGGGAGGGCCTGGGTCAGGCGAACGTCGAGGGTGGGGATTCGAGGTTCTCGAGCTCGAGGCCGGGGGCGGAGAGGACGACGTCGCCGGCGATGTGGATGGCGTGCTGCTCGCCGGTGTCCAGGGCTGTGACCTGGTATTCGTCCACGATCAGGGGGCCGTTGTCAGTGGCGTGTGCTTCGCTTTTCAGCAGGGCCCAGGACTGGTCGAGGGTGCGGGGGGCGAGGACCGGGTCGGTGAAGGCGACGAGCCGTACGCGGGTCGCGGGGGAAGCGGGGGTGAGACGCAGGAGTCGTGTGGTCGCGACGAGGAAGGCGGGGGATGTGCCGGTGAAGGCGTGGGCGGGGGCGTTGTCCTCGGTGGCGTGGGTGCCGGTGGGGTCGGTGCGTACCCACGTGACGCCGTCGATCGCCGCGGCGCGGATCTGCCAGTCCCCCGCGTGCAGTTCGAGCCGGATGGGGCGGCCGAGTTCGTCGAGCGCGAGGTCCACGGAGCCGGTGGGCTCGCCTGAGGGCGCATTGCGCTGAGAGACGTAGCGCCAGCCGGAGGGGCCGGGGGCGCAGTGGAAGTGTTCTTCACCCAGGGGGGTGTGATCGTGCGGATCGTGAAGCGAATAGTGGCCGCGGGGCATGGGGCTCGGTCCTTGTCGGGGGCGGGGTCTAGCCGGGGGCTGGGCCGGGGGGCCCGCTTCTAGGCCGCGGCCAAGGCGCGGTCTCGGCCGGGGACGCGTTCCGGGTACCTGAATTCTCGTCGGAGGGCTGGGTCGGTTGTGGGCCGGGTCGGCTGTAGGCCTGGCCGGCCTGCGGGGAGAAGCCCACTGCGGGCCGAGGTCTGCGGTGGAGGCGAGGTCTGCTGTGGGCCGGGGCGACTACGGGACGGAGTCGGACTGCGGGGCGGGGCGGCCGAGAGGAGTCCCGCCGGGGCCGGGGGCAGCTGTGGGCCGGGTTCGCCGTGGGGCAGGGCTTCTTCGCTCGGCGTGGGGTTCGAGGTGGGTCCGTAAGGCTTCTGGGTGCTCATGTCGGCGGGTGGCCCAGGTGCACCCTGGGCGGTCCGCACTTCTGGTCAGGAGCAACTGCGGGTCCGCAGCCGTGCTGGGCCAAGGCTGGCGCCGCTACGGGTGCAGGCCCCCGCCCGGGTGGGTGGGGGCCTGCGGGTGATGTGGGCCGGGGTCCTTGGTGGGGCCTCGGTCGGGGTGGGTCAGTAGCGGTAGTGGTCGGGCTTGTACGGGCCCTCTACCTCGACGCCGATGTACGCGGCCTGCTCCGGGCGGAGGGTCGTGAGCTTGACGCCCAGCGCGTCCAGGTGGAGGCGGGCGACCTTCTCGTCCAGGTGCTTCGGGAGCACGTAGACGTCGGTCGGGTACTCCTCCTGCTTGGTGAACAGCTCGATCTGGGCCAGGGTCTGGTCCGCGAAGGAGTTGGACATCACGAAGGACGGGTGGCCCGTGGCGTTGCCCAGGTTCAGCAGGCGGCCCTCGGAGAGGACGATGAGGACCTTGCCGTCGGGGAACGTCCAGGTGTGGACCTGCGGCTTGACCTCGTCCTTGACGATGCCGGGGATCTTGGCGAGGCCGGCCATGTCGATCTCGTTGTCGAAGTGGCCGATGTTGCCGACGATCGCCTGGTGCTTCATCTTGGCCATGTCCGAGGCCATGATGATGTCCTTGTTGCCGGTCGTGGTGACGAAGATGTCGACCTTGTCGACGACCTCGTCGAGCGTGGTGACCTGGAAGCCGTCCATCGCCGCCTGCAGCGCGCAGATCGGGTCGACCTCCGTGACGATCACGCGCGCGCCCTGGCCGCGCAGGGACTCCGCGCAGCCCTTGCCCACGTCGCCGTAACCGCAGACGAGAGCGGTCTTGCCGCCGATGAGGACGTCCGTGGCGCGGTTGATGCCGTCGATCAGCGAGTGGCGGCAGCCGTACTTGTTGTCGAACTTCGACTTCGTCACGGCGTCGTTCACGTTGATCGCCGGGAAGAGGAGGGTGCCGTCACGGTGCATCTCGTACAGGCGGTGGACGCCCGTCGTGGTCTCCTCGGTCACGCCGCGGATCTCCGAGGCGAGCTGGGTCCACTTCTGCGAGCCCTCGGTGATGGTGCGGTTGAGGAGCTGCAGGATGACGCGGTGCTCGTCCGACTCGGCGGTGTCCTCGGACGGGACCTTGCCGTCCTTCTCGTACTCGACGCCCTTGTGGACGAGGAGGGTGGCGTCGCCACCGTCGTCCAGGATCATGTTCGGGCCGCCGGTGGGGGTGTTCGGCCAGGTCAGCGCCTGCTCCGTGCACCACCAGTACTCCTCGAGGGTCTCGCCCTTCCAGGCGAAGACCGGGATGCCCTGGGGGTCGTCCGGGGTGCCGTTCGGGCCGACGGCGATGGCCGCGGCCGCGTGGTCCTGGGTCGAGAAGATGTTGCAGGAGACCCAGCGGACCTCGGCGCCCAGGGCGACCAGGGTCTCGATGAGGACGGCGGTCTGCACGGTCATGTGCAGCGAGCCCATGATGCGGGCGCCGGCCAGCGGCTGGCTGGCGGCGAACTCCTTGCGGATCGACATCAGGCCGGGCATCTCGTGCTCGGCGAGGGTGATCTCCTTGCGGCCGAAGGCGGCCAGGGAGAGATCGGCGACCTTGAAGTCCTGGCCGTTGATGAGAGTCGACATTGGTGAGCTGCTCCTCGGGGGATCGATCGAGGGTGGGTGGACATGGCTGACCTGCGACGACGGCACAGAAGAGCACCGGCGCGCAGCAGCGCAGTCCGTCGGAGGCCCTCTCTCCCTCGGACGGTGCCCATGCAGGCCCCGCCCGACCGCCATCAGCAGCGACGTCTGGCTCGGTCACAAAGCTACACCGATTGGCCCAGCGAGCCCCAGCCCGCCTCCCCCGGCGCGCGGGCGGGTGCGCTGCCGCCTCCGCGCCTGCGGACAGGGCGACGGACCTGCACATTCGGGACCTTTGCGCTTTTGAACCTGCGCGCGCGTGTTGCAGGATGCCTTGAGATCGGGAACATTTGCGCGATCTTGTTTGACGAAGGCGTTAAAGGCGTTAGGAGATCCACGTGACCCGTCCGGCCGATCCCCCCATAGGCGGGAGCGACGGCGAGCAGAAGAAGCTCAAGCTGCTCGCGGTGACCGCCTGTCCGACCGGTATCGCCCACACGTACATGGCGGCGGAGAAGCTCTCGCAGGCCGCGGAGAGCCTCGGCGTCGGCATGAAGGTGGAGACGCAGGGCTCCATCGGGGCTGAGAACGTCTTGACTGACAACGATGTCAGGGATGCTGACGGCATCATCATCGCCGCCGACAAGGACGTCGACCGCAGCCGTTTCGTGGGCAAGCGCGTGCTGTCCGTCGGCGTGTCCGAGGGCATCAGCCACCCGGAGCGGCTCATCGAGCAGGTGCGGAGCGCGCCCGTGCACGGCGGAGGCGGTGGCGGCGGATCCGCCGGGACTGCCTCCGGCGGTGGCGGGGGCGGCGGCAAGGAGCGGAGCCTCGCGTACAAGGCGCTGATGAACGGCGTCTCGTACATGATTCCGTTCGTCGTGGTCGGGGGGTTGCTGATCGCGATCTCGCTGTCGCTCGGCGGACACACCGACCCCAAGGGCGGGCTCGTCATTCCCGACGACTCGTTCTGGATGCACGTCAACCAGATCGGCGTCATCGGCTTCACGCTGATGGTCCCGATCCTGTCCGGCTACATCGCGTATGCCATCGGCGACCGGCCCGCCCTCGTGCCCGGCATGATCGGCGGCTGGATCGCCAACACCGGTGACCTCTACGACTCCAAGGCGGGCGCGGGCTTCATCGGCGCCATCGTGACCGGCTTCCTCGCCGGTTATCTGGTGCTGTGGATCAAGAAGATCAAGGTCCCGAAGTTCGCCCAGCCGATCATGCCGATCATCGTGATCCCCATCATCTCGACCACGGCACTCGGTCTTTTCTTCATCTACGTCATCGGAAAACCGATCTCGTGGATCTTCGAGCATCTGACCAGCTGGCTCAGCGGCATGACCGGGACCAGCGCGATCCTGCTCGGCGCGATCCTCGGTCTGATGATCGCGTTCGACATGGGCGGTCCCGTCAACAAGACGGCGTTCCTGTTCGGCGCGGGGCTCATCGCGACCGGCAACCAGACCGTCATGGGCATGTGTGCCGCCGCGATTCCGGTCATGCCCCTCGGGCAGGGCCTCGCGACGCTGATCCGCAAGCGGCTCTACAGCGAGCAGGAACGGGAGACCGGTCTGGCCGCCTTGTTCATGGGCTTCTTCGGCATCTCGGAGGGAGCTATCCCCTTCGCGGCGGCCCGGCCCGCGCAGGTCATTCCCGCGAACATGCTCGGTGGCGCCGTCGCCGGTGCGATCGCCGGTCAGGCGGGCGTCGAGGACGCGGTGCCGCACGGCGGGCCGATCGTGGCGGTCCTGGGCGCCGTCGGCGGCGTGCCGATGTTCTTCATCGCTGTCGCCATCGGTGCCGTCGTCACCGCCCTCACGACGGTCGCCCTGGTCGACATCAGCGAGCGCAAGCGCCGTGGGGCGCCGGTCGTCGACGTACCGGGTGGTCCCGAGCCGGTGCTCGCGGGCGTGGGTGCCGCAGCTGTCGGTTCCGGGGCGTCCGGTTCAGGGGCGTCCACGACCCCGCAGAAGGCCGCTGCCGCGCCTGCCCCGGCGGCAGCCGCACCCGTAGCCGCCGCCTCCCCCACAGAGGACGACGAGGTCCTCTCCGGCTATCTCACCGAGCGGACCGTGAAGGTCCGGCTGGATTCCGCCGACAAGGACTCCGCGATCCGTGAGATGGCGAACCTCCTCGCCGCCACCGGCAAGGTGAACGACGTCGAGGAGCTCGTGCAAACCGCTCTACGCCGCGAGGCCCAGGGCACCACGGGGCTCGGCGAGGAGATCGCCATCCCGCACGCCAAGACCGACGCGGTGGCCTCGCCGGTCGTCGGATTCGCGCGGTCGGCGGAGGGCATCGAGTGGGGTGCGCTCGACGGTACGAAGGCCAAGCTCATCTTCATGATCTCCGTGCCGGAGGCCGCCGCGGGCGACGAGCATCTACGGATCCTCGCGCTGCTGTCGCGGAAGCTGATGGACACCGGGTTCCGTGAGCGTCTTGAGGCGGCGCCCGACGAGGCGGCGATCCTCGCGGTGCTGCGCGAGGTGCGGTGACCGGTGGGTGAGTTACGTCGATGGGGCCCCGCACCTGCACGGTGCGGGGCCCCATCGACGTACGGGAACAGCGGAAGGTCAGTGGCCGCCCGGTGCCTTCGCCGGGTTCGTGCCCTCGGCTGCCGCCGCCTCGCTGTAGATGTCGGGCTCCAGGTAGATCACGCGGGCGATCGGGACCGCCGCGCGGATGCGCTCCTCGGCGGCGTTTATGGCGGCGGCCACCTCGGCGGCCGTGTCGTCGTGCTGCACGGCGACCTTGGCGGCGACGAGGAGTTCCTCGGGGCCGAGGTGCAGCGTGCGCATGTGGATGACGCGGGTGACCGTCTCGCCGTCGACCAGGGCCTTCTCGATCTTCTGGACCTCCTCCGTGCCCGCGGCCTCGCCGAGGAGCAGGGACTTGGTCTCCGCCGCGAGGACGATCGCGATCACGATCAGCAGGATGCCGATGCAGAGGGTGCCGATGCCGTCCCAGACGCCGTCGCCGGTGCCGAGCGCCAGGCCTACGCCGATCAGGGCCAGGACCAGACCGACCAGCGCGCCCAGGTCCTCCAGGAGCACGACCGGCAGCTCGGGGGCCTTCGCGCGGCGGACGAACTGCGTCCACGTCAGGCTGCCGCGCGTGTGGTTCGACTCCTTGATGGCCGTACGGAAGGAGAACGCCTCGGCGATGATCGCGAACACCAGGACGCCGACCGGCCAGTACCAGTGCTCGATCTCGTGCGGGTGCTTGATCTTTTCGTAGCCCTCGTAGATCGCGAACATGCCGCCGACCGAGAAGAGCACGATGGAGACCAGGAAGGCGTAGATGTAGCGCTCGCGCCCGTACCCGAAGGGGTGTTGCGGGGTCGCCTCGCGCTGCGCCTTCTTGCCGCCGAGGAGCAGCAGCCCCTGGTTGCCCGAGTCCGCGAGCGAGTGCACGCTCTCGGCGAGCATCGACGACGAGCCACTGAAGATGAACGCGACGAACTTCGCCACCGCGATCGCGAGATTCGCGCCGAGTGCCGCGACAATCGCCTTTGTTCCGCCTGACGCGCTCATGTGTGCCCGTTGTCCCTTCGCCTGCGTACGTTCATCGTCCACTGCCGCCGCTTTGCCCGGCCTTTGCGGTGGGTCATTGTTGCAGCACGAGGGACTGGTGGTGAGTCAGGCCACCACAGTGGCACGGAATACCGTGCCCACTCCGGACACTTCGGCCTTTTCGTCGGCGGGGACGAACACGGACTGTCCGGGCGTGAGTTCCCCGGCGTCGCCCACCCGGACCGTGCCCGCGACGCAGAGCAGGATCTGCGGTGTGGCGTCGGTGAGGTCGTGCGATGCGGCGCCCTCGGACAGGACGAAGCGGGAGAGGCGGAACTCGTCGATCGGGGTGTCGTAGACCTCTTCGCCGTCGGGCGCGGCCTCTGGGCGCAGGACTCCGGGCTCGGTCGGCTCGAAGCGGACGATGCGCAGGAGTTCGGGTACGTCGACGTGCTTGGGGGTCAGGCCGCAGCGCAGCACGTTGTCCGAGTTGGCCATGATCTCGACGCCGAGGCCGTCGAGGTAGGCGTGCGGGACTCCGGCGCCGAGGAACAGGGCCTCGCCGGGCTGCAGCCGGACGTGGTTGAGGAGCATGGCCGCGATGACGCCTGCGTCGCCGGGGTAGTGGTGCGCGATGCCCGCGTACGGGGTGTACGCGCCGCCGAGCCGCTCGGCGGCCTCGGTGACCTCGGTGACGGTCGCGGCCATCTCCTCGGGGTCCGCGGTCAGGACGGCCGTCAGGACCTCGCGCAGGGCGCCGTCCTCTGGCTTGGCGTGCAGCAGATCGACGTACGGCTTCAGGGAGTCGACGCCAAGTCCCGCCAGGAGGTCCGCGGCCTCGACGGGGTCGCGGAAGCCGCAGAGGCCGTCGAACTCGGTGAGCGCGCAGATCAGTTCGGGCTTGTGGTTGGCGTCCTTGTAGTTGCGGTTCGGGGCGTCGATCGGGACGCCGCGGCTCTCCTCGTCCTCGTAACCCTCCCGCGCCTGCTCAAGGTCGGGGTGCACCTGGAGGGAGAGCGGGGCGCCCGCGGCGAGGAGCTTGAGGAGGAAGGGCAGGCGCGGGCCGAACTTGGCGACCGTCGCCCGGCCGAGCTCGTGTCCCGGGTCCTCGTCGATGACTTCGTCGAGTGGGCCGCGTTCGGTGCGCGAGGGGGCGCCGGGGTGGGCGCCCATCCACATCTCGGCCTGCGGCTCACCGGTCGGCTCGACGCCGAGGAGCTCCGCGATGGCGGTGGTGGAACCCCAGGCGTAGGGGCGGATGGTGTTGGTGAGGCGGTCCACGGAGGGGTTCTCCCTTACGTACGTACGCGGTGCGAGGCGGTGCAGTGCGGTGGAGTGGAGTGCGCTGCGGTGTGCGGTGCCGCGAAGCTGTGCGAGTCGGTGCGGGGCGATGCCGTGCGTGGCGGTGCCGTGCGTCGGCGTGCCGTGCCGGGTCTCAGGTCATGACCGGGCTGGGGTCATGATCCGTCCTTCGGGGCGAGCGCCAGGTAAACGGCGGCGAAATCCGTGACGGCGATCAGCTCCGCGAGGGCTTCCAGCTCATCGCCGTCCTCCGGCTCGAGCTCGCTGATCGCGATGTCGTGGCCGTGGGCGAGCTCGCGGGCCGCGGGTGCGGCGCTGAGGCCTCCGGCGTCGATCGGGCGGTCGCGGAGCAGGACGACGCGGGCACGGAGCTGCTGGGCGTCCTCGACGCGGTCACGGAAGAAGTCGTCACCGCTTCCGTCGCCGTCGCCGCTCGGGGCGAGATTGCCCGCGAGCAGGGCGCCGTGCGCGGGCAGGGATTCGGGCAGCTCGCCCGCGACCGCGGGGTGTCCGGCGAGCTCGGCGAGAGCGGCGGCGAAGCGGCGGCCGACCGGGCCCGCGATCCTGCCCTCGGTCCAGATCACCGGGAGGGCTTCGGCGAGTTCGGCGGCGAGCGTCTTGGCGGGGTTGCTGTACGTCGCGATGACCGGGCCGCAGCGTTCCGCGACGTGGTCGAGGCGGTCGGCGATCTTCTCCAGGGTTTCGGCCGGTGCGGTGATCAGGCCGGTGCGGTCCAGGAGGATGAGGAGCGGGGTGAGCAGGGCCCAGAGGGTGGCGGGGGCTGAAGCGGCGGCCTCGTCGTCCAGGCGGCGCGCCTCGTACGACTCGGAGGCGCGTTCTCCGTCGTGCGGGGCTTCGTACTCCCCGTACGGGGAGGTGGCCATCGCGACCGTGAGGCCGTGCGAGCCCTCCACGCCCTCGGCCAGCGGGGAGCGGGCGGGGGCGACGGCCACGACCGTGCAGCCGCGGCGGTAGGCCTGCTCCGCGAGGAGTTCGAGGCCCGGCTCCGTGCCGTCCGGGGTGGCGATGAGCAGCAGGTCCAGGGGGCCCGCCCAGCCGGGGAGCGCCCAGCGCAGGGCGCCTGCCGCGGGGGCCACGCCGGTGGGGGCGAGGCGGATGACCGGGCAGCCGGCTCCCGCGAGGGTGCCGAGCAGGTCCGCCACGGCTGTGGCGGCCGTGCCGGGGCCCGCGATCAGGATGGCTCGGGGGCGGCCGTCCGGCTTGAGCTGTGTGAGCCCGGCCTCCGTGGCGTGCCGCACCGCTGTGCGGACACGGGCGCCTGCCTCCGCGGCACCGCGGAGGAGGCCGCGGCGGTCGGCCACGGCGAGGGCCTCGGGGGCGTCGAGGAGCGATTCGTCGAGCATGGGGTCGGGCCTCCGATTCGCCGGGCGACGGGGCGGGGGGCCGCCGGTCGCACCTCTTGTCGTTACGCCGGGCCTTGCGGGGCCGTTTTGCGGGGCCTTGTGCGGCCTCGGCCTTGCGGGGCCCTTACGCGGGGCGGCGGGCCTCGTCGACGAGGAGTACGGGGATGCCGTCCCGGACGGGGTAGGCGAGGCCGCAGTCCTTCGCGTCCGCCGTGCAGACCAGCTCCGTGTCCGCCTCCTTGAGGGGGGCGTGGCAGGCCGGGCAGGCGAGGATCTCCAGGAGGCCGGCTTCGAGCGGCATGGGGTGGGTCCCTTCGAGCGGGTGAGGTGAGGGATGTCGCCTGGTCAGCCTACCGCTGGCCCGGAGCCTTGAGTGGGCGCACGGCCGGGGCTTCGCCTCGGGTCCCCTTGGGTGGGGCGGGCGCGGGGCTTCGCCCCGGGTTCCCCCGGGGGCCCGGGGCCGCCCCTCACACCGGGGCTTCGCCCCAGGCCCCCGGGTGGGGCGACTGTCGTTGCTCATCTGCGGTCCGGTGGGCGTTTGTGCCCACCCGTTCCGCCGTGCGGAACGCCTGCCCACGAACGGGGCGGACTGGGTGGTCAGGCGCGGCACGGCGGCTGGCGACAGACATGGCAGCCGGGGTGGGCGGGCGTCGGCGAGCGGGCGCCCACCGAGGCCGTAGGCGGAGGGGTCAGGCTCGGATGATGGTCAGGGCCTCGTCCCTTGTCCTCGTCATGGTGGCCTCGTCGCGGGCTTCCACGTTCAGGCGCAGGAGGGGTTCCGTGTTGGAGGCTCGGACGTTGAACCACCAGTCCGTGGACGTCACCGTGAGGCCGTCCAGCTCGTCGAGGGTGACGCCCTCCTGGTCGGCGTACTTCTCCTTGATCGCGGCCAGGCGCGCCGTCTGGTCGTCGACCGTGGAGTTGATCTCGCCGGAGCCCGCATAGCGGTCGTACTGGGCGACGAGGCCCGACAGCGGGCCGTCCTGGCCGCCGAGCGCGGCGAGGACGTGGAGCGCGGCCAGCATGCCGGTGTCCGCGTTCCAGAAGTCACGGAAGTAGTAGTGCGCCGAGTGCTCGCCGCCGAAGATCGCACCCGTCTTGGCCATCTCCTCCTTGATGAAGGAGTGCCCCACGCGGGTGCGGACCGGCGTGCCGCCGTTCTCCCGGACGACCTCGGGGACCGACCAGGAGGTGATGAGGTTGTGGATGACCGTGCCCTTGCCGCCGTTGCGCGCGAGCTCGCGCGAGGCGACCAGGGCGGTGATCGCCGACGGGGAGACCGGGGCGCCGTCCTGGTCGACGACGAAGCAGCGGTCCGCGTCGCCGTCGAAGGCGATGCCGAGGTCGGCGCCCTCCTCGCGCACCCGCTGCTGCAGGTCCACGATGTTCTTCGGGTCGAGGGGGTTGGCCTCGTGGTTCGGGAACGTGCCGTCCAGTTCGAAGTACATCGGTACGAGCGTGAGCGGCAGGCCCTCGAAGACCGTCGGGACGGTGTGCCCGCCCATGCCGTTGCCCGCGTCGACGACGACCTTGAGGGGGCGGATGGAGGTCAGGTCCACCAGGCCGCGCAGGTGCGCCGCGTAGTCCTTGAGGGTGTCCCGCTCGGTGAGGGCGCCTGGCGTGGCCGCCGGCTCCGGGGCTCCGGTCTCCGCCCAGCCCTCCACGAGCGCGCGGATCTCGGCGAGGCCGGTGTCCTGGCCGACTGGGGCGGCGCCCGCGCGGCACATCTTGATGCCGTTGTACTGCGCGGGGTTGTGCGAGGCCGTGAACATCGCACCCGGCAGGTTCAGCGCACCCGACGCGTAGTAGAGCTGGTCCGTCGAGCAGAGGCCGATCTCCGTGACGTCCACGCCGAGCGCGGCGGCCCCGCGCGCGAAGGCCCTGGAGAGGCCGGGCGACGACGGCCGCATGTCGTGCCCGGTCACGATCGCGTCCGCGCCCGTCACCTTCGCGAAGGCCGCGCCGAACAGTTCGGCGAGGGACTCGTCCCACTGGTCCGGGACCACCCCGCGCACGTCGTACGCCTTCACGATCTGGGACAGATCAGCAGTCACGGCCAACCCTCTCTGCAGGTTCTGCGAGTTCAGCGATTCCGGGATTCCGGCGAGTGCTCGCCGGTCACCCCAAACTACCCGCAACAACTGACAACCAGCTGTGAGCGGCGTCAAGCCACTGCCGGCCACACCTCAGGTTCTCGTCACGGCAGCATCCAGCCGAGCACCACCGTGCTCTGTCCCACCACGATCAGACACATCACCAGCAACAGGCCGAGGCTCCAGGGCAGCACCTTGCGCAGCAGATCGCCCTCCTTGCCCGCGAGTCCGACCGCGGCGCACGCGATCGTCAGATTCTGCGGGGAGATCATCTTGCCGAGCACACCGCCCGAACTGTTGGCCGCCGCGAGCAGTTCGGGCGAGAGCCCGGACTGCTGGGCCGCCGTCACCTGGAGCGCGCCGAAGAGCGCGTTGGCCGAGGTGTCCGAGCCGGAGACGGCGACACCGAACCAGCCGAGCACCGGCGACAGGAAGGCGAGCCCCGCGCCCGCCGCCGCCACGAAGTGGCCGATGGTGGCGGCCTGCCCGGACAGGTTCATCACGTAGGCGAGGGCGAGCACGGAGGTCACGGTGAGGATGGCGAACCGCAGTTCGTGCACGGTAGCCAGCCATTCCCGTACCGCCACGCGCGCGTGCACCCCGATGATCGCGGCCGTGCCCACGCCGGCCAGCAGGACGAGCGTCCCGCCCGTCGCCACGAGCGGCAGCGAGAAGAGGTTGCCGCCCACCGGGTCACCCTCGGGGTTGGCGACGTCCAGGAAGGGCCAGTCGAAGGTCCGCGTCGCCTTGGCCAACAGATCCTTGACCGGCGGGATTTGGGCGACGGAGAAGATGGCGACGATCAGGGCGTACGGGGCGTAGGCGCGCAGGATCTCCGGGCGCGGGTCGTCGTGGTCCAGGTCTTCGCTGCGTACGCCGGTCAGGACCGCGACGCGTACGGGCTCCGCGGCGGGCTTCCGCGCGCTCGGCACGGCGACCAGCGCGGCGGCGCCCGCCAGCGCGGCCCCGATGTCGGCCAGCTGGGCGGAGACGTAGTTGGACGCGGCGAACTGCGCGGCGGCGAACGCGAATCCGCACACCAGGGCGGGCACCCAGGTCTCGCGCAGGCCGCGCCGCCCGTCCACCAGGCCGACCAGGAGCAGCGGCACGACCAGGGCGAGCAGCGGCGTCTGGCGGCCGACGACCGTGGCGACGGTGTCCAGCGGAAGCCCGGTGACCTGCGCGAGCGTCACCACGGGGGTGCCCATGGCGCCGAAGGCGACGGGCGCGGTGTTGGCCACGAGGGCGACGACCGCGGCCTTGACCGGGTCGAAGCCGAGCGCCACCAGCATCACCGCGGAGATCGCGACGGGCGCCCCGAAGCCGGCGAGGGCCTCCAGGAGCGCCCCGAAGCAGAAGGCCACGACGAGTGCCTGGATGCGCGGATCGTCCGAGAGCCGTCCGAAGGAGCGGCGCAGGATGTCGAAGTGCCGGGTGCGGACCGTCATCCGGTACACCCACAGGGCGTTGACGACGATCCACAGGATGGGGAAGAGCCCGAAGAGCGCGCCTTGCGCGGCGCCGGAGGCGGTCTGGCCGATCGGCATCCCGTACGCGGCCCAGGCGACCAGCGCGGCGACGCCGAGGCCGATGAGGCCGGCGTGGTGGGCCTTCATGCGGACGACGCCGAGCAGGACGAGAACCGTCAGGAGGGGCAGGGTCGCGACGAGTGCGGACAGGCCGAGCGAATCGGCCACGGGCTCCAGCTGCTGCACGTACACGGGCGGCTCCCCGGTTTCCGTGATGCGGAAGGTGATCTCTCACAACTGGGGGAATGGTCGTGTCGGCGCCATGGGCACGTCAATGGGTTGTGCGGCAGGAGTTGTTCACCGCTAAACGACAGGGGTCTACGGAGAGGGCCGGTCGGTCCCAAAGGGAACAGCCGGAAGAAGCAGCCGGAAAGCCGGGCTCAGGAATCCGGCGAGCGCAGCACCCGCAGATGGCCGCGGCGCGCGACCTCCATCGGGTCCGCCCTGCGCGGGCCGCCACCGGCCTCGGCGGCGCGCTCCTGCGGGCGGGCCGCCTCACGTACCGCGTTGGCGAGCGCTTCGAGGTCGTCACCGCTGGGGCGGGCCGGACCGGAGGCGTCGGCGAGGCGGACGACCTCCCAGCCGCGGGGCGCGGTGAGGCGCTCGGAGTGCTCGGCGCACAGGTCGTAGCAGTGGGGTTCGGCGTAGGTGGCGAGGGGGCCGAGGACCGCGGTCGAGTCGGCGTAGACGTACGTCAGCGTCGCGACGGCGGGACGGCCGCAAGCGGTGCGCGAACAGCGACGTACAGGGCTCACGATGTTGGACGGTACCGCACTCTTGAGCGGGCCGCGACGACTCTCCGCGAGGTCACCCCACCGTGTCGTGCTGTGATCCCCGCCACGGCCCGCTCGCACGACGCCTCGCTGACCTGCGGTGACGCAAGGGGCCTGGGTGACCAGTGGTGTTGAATCCGGTCACTGCTTGGCGCAAATCCCGTCATTCATCGCGAGATCGACGGTCCTGGAGAGATACGAAATCGGGCCCAACCCTGGCCGGAATGGTCATCGGGCGACATGCCGCGCGCCGGACGGAAGCCGTACGGGAGGAGTACGGACGCAGTACGGAAGGCCGGTGGAAGCTGTGCGGAAACGGCGATCTCGAGGACTACTCTTCGTCAGTGATGGACGACCCCGTACAGCCCCGCACCGCAGACCCGAGGCCCCGCCGCCGCGACCGCCACGGCAGGGGCATGCGCGGCCCCGTGGCGCCTCCCCAGGTGCCGCTGTCCGCCAGCCGTGCCGAGGTCTTCACCGACCTGGTGCAGGACTCCGTGGAGCGTCTCGAGCGGCGCTGGCCGCAGCTCAGCGAGATCGACTTCCTGGTCCTTGAGGTTCCCGCCCTGGGGCGGGGCGGCAACGGCGGTGCCGACGACGACTGGAGCGATGACGTCGTGCCGCTGGGCGGCACGATCGAGGCTTCCGACGGGCGGCCCGCCCGGGTGGTCATCTACCGGCGTCCGGTGGAGATCCGCACCAAGGGGCGCGACGAGCGGGCCGCGCTCGTCCACGAAGTGGTGGTCGAGCAGGTCGCCGAGCTCCTCGGCCTCTCGCCCGAGTCGGTGGACCCGCGGTACGGGGAAGAGTGAGGGCCCTGCCCCTCCCGTAGTCCCCCGCCCTGCGGGGCCAGGATGCGGACCCGGCCCGGAAGACCTACTTCTGCAGCACCTTCAGATCCTGTTCCGCCTCAGGCACCGACACCGTGCCCCTGTCGTCCGGCAGGGTCTGGATGGTGAACATCGGGACGCCGTCCTCCGGCTCCTCCAGCATGCGTGAGGCGTAGACGGCATCCCCCGCGCCCCCCGACACCGGTTCCACCGTGAGCGCGTACGTGCCCTTGAGGCCGCTCGGGACGGGCGCCTTGATCCCGAGGGTCGTGCCGCCCTTGACCGTGTACGTCTTGCTCGTCGACGAGCCGCCCTCGGAGCCCTCCGATGCCGTGACCTTCACCTTGCCGGTCTTGCCGGGGGCCACGAGGGACAGCGTGGAGCCCTTGGCGCGGTTGTCGGCCACCGTCGCGCGCGTGCCGATCGCGTTCGTGGCGGGGATGAACGCCGTCTCCTGGTCGGCGCCCTTGCCCCGGGTGACGCGCAGGGCCGCCACCACGGGTGCCGCGTCCTCCGTCGGCGTCAGGACCAGCGAGCCCGCCTCGCCCTTGGTGACGTCGCCGAGGTCGACGGCGGTCGTCATGCCGGACTTGACGTGCAGGTTCGCATGCCCGGCCGGGCTGATCGAGCCACTGGGCGAGGCCAGTTGGACCTTCAGGTCGGCATCGTCGGCACCGGGCGTGAAGGCGACCAGGCGTACCGAGGTGGCGTCCTTGGGGATGCCGGGCAGGACCACGCGGCTCGCGGGGTCCGCGGACGCGGGCAGCCAGTCGCCGCCGAGCTTGTCGTCCGAGGACTGCACGGCGGCGGCGACCCGGCCGCTGCGCGCGGTCACGTGCATCGTGAGGTTGGTCTGCTCCTTGGGCGAGAGCGTGGACAGCAGGACCGGCATGCTGGAGTGCGGCTGGACCTGGATCGCCTCCCCCACCTCGGTCTTGAGGGCGCCGTCCTTGCCGTACAGCTCGATGTCGACGACGGCCGCCGTGTCGTCCGGGTTCGTCAGGTGGACGTAGTCGCTGCGGTCCTTGGCGGAGCTCGTGCCCGGGAACCAGAAGTCCGTGTCGGGCGCCGCGCAGTTGGCGCCCTGGAGGCCGCGTCCGCTGCCCACCGCGTACTTGGTGGTCTGCTGGACGGTCCAGCCGGGGGCCAGCATGCCGTCGGCGGTGCCGAGGAGCGCGGGTGACTCTCCCCCGGTCTCCTCGCCGGTGACGGGCTTGCCCGGTGCCTTCGGGGTCAGGAAGGGCTTGACGGTCTTCTTCTTGTCCTTGCCGCCGTCGCCGCCCTCCTTCGGGGCGTCCGTCAATTCCCTCGTGGCGGGCAGCAGTTCCGCCTTGCCGGCCGTGCCGGATGCCTTGCCCTTGGGCGTGAACGCCGTGTACGAGGTCTCGGCGAGGTCGGACGCGCTGGGCACCGGGCAGAGCAGGCTGGTGCGTTCGACGGGCAGCCGCGCGGCTGCCTTCGCGTCGTCGTCGCCGCTGCCGTCGGGCGCGTTGGTCACGGCGAACCCGGTGACCGCGGCGAGCGCGGCCACGGCGGCGATCAGGGACTGGGTCGTGCGGTTCACTGCTGGCTCCCGTCGGGGCGCTCACTGTCGTCGCCGTGCGGCGGCTGCGGGGGCTGGGGCGGCATCGGCGGCTGCTGCTGCCCGTAGGTGGCGTCGAACGACTGCCCGTACTGCTCGCCGCCCTGTGCGCCTCCGTAGGCGTACGGGTCGTACTGGCCGCCCTGGTAAGGGTCCTGGTACGCCAACTGGCCTGACTGGTCGGACTGGTCGTAGGAGCCCGGCGCGTACTGCGCATCCTGGTACTGCTGTTCGCCCTGGTAGGTGCCGTAGTCGACGCCCGCGTGGGCGGGGGCCTCCCACTCCTCGTACGCCTGCTGCTGGGGCACCGCGGCGAAGGCCTCCTCCGGAGGAGGGGGTGGCGTACCGGCGTCGTCCTGTCCGGCATCTCCTTGCGCGGCGTCCTGCTCGGCCTGCGCGGCGCGCAGCCTGCGGGCCCTGCGCCCCTCGCCCTCGACCGGCTGCGCCGGGATGACGCGCTCGTCGGGGAGGTCGTCGTCCACGTCGCGGCGGCGTCCGGGAAGGGCGAGGACCACCAGGACCACGGCGAGCGCGCCCTGGGCCCACAGCCATCCCGTGTGGCCCGCGGGCGTCTCGTGCGTGACGTCCAGGCGGCCGCCCGACGCGGGCAGTTCGAAGCCCTGCGCCCAGCCGTCCAGGGTCGTGCCGGTCAGCGGGCGGCCGTCCAGGGTCGCCGTCCAGCCCTCGTCGGCGGCGTCGGCGAGCCGCAGGGTGCGGCCCTCCTCGCCGGCCGGGATGTTCGTGTGCAGCTCGACGGGGCCCGCGGCGACCGGCAGGGGGTCGCCGGACTCGGGGACGATCGCGGCGCGGGCGACCTGCCGGTCCACGCGCCACAGGGCGCTGCCGTCCTCCTGGCTGAGCCGGGTGAGGCCGGGGGTGGAGTCCAGGGTGCGGTTCATCTGGCGGGGCGCGCCGTCGCGTACGAGGACGTAGCGCACGGCGAAGCCGCCGAGCTGGTCGGCCTGGTCGGCGCCGGAGCCCGCGAGGAGCCGGGAGACGATCTTGTCCAGGCGCTTGTTCGAGCCGCCCGCGTCGGCGAGTTCGGCGTCACCGAGCCGCGCGCCCGAGCCGCGGACGAGCGTGTACGACACCTGGGCGGCCGACTCGCTGTCCAGGACGAGCGTGCGTGCCTGGTCCTGCGTGCCGCTCTCCTCGGCGACGAACGCGGGCACCTGCACCGGGTCGCGCCGCTCCAGGGGGCCGTCGGCGCCGCGGATCATCCACCCGGCGGCGACGAGCAGCGGCCCGGCGGCCGCCGCGAAGGCGATGAGGACGGCGACCGGCTGGCGCCAGCCGAAGCTCTGCTCGGCGACACGCGTGCGTGCACCGTCGGCGCCGAGCGCGGCGGCGGCGAGGAGCGCGATGCCGTAGCCGAGGGTCGCGGGGCCCGCCCACGCCGAGCCGTTCGAGAGCGCGGCGAAGACCAGCGAGACCAGCGCGGCGATCCACGCGGTGCGGACGGCGCGCTGCCGCTCGGTGCGGAGCAGGGCGGCAAGGGCGGCGAGCACGATGCCGATGAGCAGCAGGCCGTCCACGGTGCCGGGGCCGCCGGGGCTGCCCCCGAGCAGGTCGAGCCCGGTCGCGGAGCCGACGGAGAAGTCGAGCCCCGCCTCACGGAAGAAGCCGAAGGGCAGCAGCGAGAGGGACCAGGGCGCGAGGACCAGGATGGGGGTGCCGAGCGCGGCGAGGAAGCGCGGTCCGTACGCCGTGATGTCGCCCCTGCGTACGACGAGGAGCGCGAGGCCGAGCACCAGGGCGATGGGCCACACGATCGGTGTGAAGGCGGTGGTGAGCGTCAGGAGCAGGGCGAACGCCCAGGAGGCGCGCCAGCTCCCGCGCGTGCCGTTCGAGGAGGCGAGGCCGCTCGCCGCGATGCCCGCGCGCGCCATGAGCGGCAGCAGGATCGCGAGGACGGCGGTGCCGATGCGCCCGCCCGCGAGCGCGCCCGTGGCGGCCGGCAGGAAGGCGTAGGCGACCGAGGCCCAGGCGCGCAGCAGGCGCGACTCGACCAGCGGCCGTGAGGCGAAGTAGGCGGCGAACCCGGCCAGCGGCACCGAGCCGACCAGGAGCACGGTGACCGCGAGCCCGGTGGACCCGAACATCAGGGTGCTGAGCGCCGCGACGAGCGCGAGGTAGGGCGGCGCCGACTGCGTGCCGCCGGTTCCGACGGGGTGCCAGGCGTCGAGGTAGCGGTCCCAGAGGGCCGAGGAGTCACCGGGCGCGGGGAGCAGCGAGCCGCCCGCGAGCGCACCGCTGCCGAGGAGTTCGCGGCAGGCGATGAGCGAGACGAACAGCAGCACCACGAAGAGCATCGGTCCGGGCTTGCGGGCCAGGCGCTTGACCCGTGCGAACTGCTCGACCTGGAGGAAGTCCGCGTCGTCCCCGCCGGGTCCCGACTCGACGGCTCCGTGCCGGCCCGCGCCGGTGACGGCCTCGGGGTCGGAGCGGCCGACGACGCTGCCGGCGAGCTGTTCGAAGGTGGCGCGCACGGTGGCGCCGGGCGGCGGGAAGAGCGGCCGCATCTCGGCCGGTTCGAGCGCCGACTTGCCGCGTTCCTTGCGGGCGCTGACGATCCGTCCGGGCCGCAGCAGTGTCCCGAGGAGGCCGGCGACCTCGTCGACCGCCTGGCCGGGGACCTTGCCGACCAGATACGCGACGGTGCGCATCAGGGTGCCCACGACGAGCCGGAAGAGCACCCAGGGCAGCACGGCCGTGCGGGCGTTGACGAGCAGCGTGTAGGCGGCGCCCGCCTTGTCCACGCGGTGCGGTGACGTCGACGTACGCCCGACGCAGTCGACGGTGCGGCGCTCGCGCGAGGAGGCCTCGGCGTGCCGTACGACGGCTTCGGGGGCGACGAGGACGCGGTGGCCCGCGTTCTGGGCGCGCCAGCACAGGTCGACGTCGTCCCGCATGAGCGGAAGGCGCCGGTCGAATCCGCCCAGTTCGTCGAAGACGTCGCGCCGGATCAGCATGCCCGCGGTGGACACCGAGAGGACGGGCCGTACGTGGTCGTGCTGGCCCTGGTCCTGTTCGCGGCGGTCGATGCCGGTCCAGCGGCGGCCGCTGTTGGCGATGGAGACGCCGACCTCAAGGAGTTGACGGCGGTCGTACCAGCCGCGCAGCTTGGGGCCGACGATCGCGACGTCCTTGCCGACCTCGCGTTCGTTCTCCACGGCGCGCAGCAGTTCGGTGAGGGCGCCGGGTTCGGGCGCGCAGTCGTCGTGCAGCAGCCACAGCCACTGTTCGGGCTCGCCGTGCGGCAGTTCGGGTAGGTCGTAGGCGTCGTCGCGCCAGGACCGGCTGACCGGATCCCAGCCGCTGGGGCGCTTCAGATAGGGCAGCTCTTCCGGGGTCAGCACGCCGGCGATGCGGTTCGCCTCGTCGACGGCGGTGCCGAAGCCGGAGCGCCTGGCCAGGTGCAGGACGCGGTCGGGGCCGAGTGCCTCGGTGACCAGGCGGGCGGAGTCGTCCGCGCTGCCGGTGTCCGCGGCCACGGCGTTCTGCACCGGGCGGTCCTGGCCGAGCAGGCCGGCGAGGGCGTCGGGCAGCCAGCGGGCGCCGTCGTGGGAGACGATCACGGCGGTGACGACGTGCCGCGGGAACTCAGGAGCGGCAGCGTCGTGGTGAGCGGCTGCCGGATGGCTGTGCACGGACATCGAGGTACGGGCCCCGGTTCGATGGACTGCGGTGGACGCCTGCGCTTCATGGGGGCGCCGGGGCGTCTCGGACGGGGCCCCACACTAACGGCTGGCATCACAACAGCCCGCCGCCTGTGGATGACCCACGGGCGACGGGCTGTTCCTTACGTAGGGGTGTGTGCCGTTTGGTCGGGCGAACCGGCCGGTGTTCAGACAGCAGCCTTCTTCAGACGGCGGCGTTCCCGCTCCGAAAGACCGCCCCAGATACCGAACCGCTCGTCGTTCGCCAGTGCGTACTCAAGGCATTCCGAACGAACCTCACAGGCGAGGCAGACCTTCTTGGCCTCACGCGTGGAGCCGCCCTTCTCGGGGAAGAAGGACTCGGGATCGGTCTGGGCGCACAGCGCGCGCTCCTGCCAGCCGAGTTCCTCGTCCGCGTCCTCGACCAGCAGTTCCTGAACCAGCTCGGTCATGTGCGCCCCTCGTCTGTCTGTGCGTCCCCGTGGTGCTTGCCGTTACCGATTTCGGCTGAACGACACGAGTGAAATTACAAGTGTGCCGATCCGCGCCAGTCAAGCCGAGATCTGCTATTGGGTCCCTTATTCACCCTGCGGAACCAAGGTAATGCGGAAAGTGTTCAAATCGGGATAACCCTGACACTTGCCAATGGCCCATCCCGAGGCGCCCCGCGGCCGCCCTCACCAGGGAAGGACGTCGCGGAGATCGGTCCCGTTGCGACCGGTCCACCGAAGCGAAGGGGATCACATTCGGGTCACGGGAGCACGCCGGGGTTTACGCGCCGGTTCATGTGCCATGCGTAGCGATGCATCCCCTGGGTGTCCCGTGAACACGGTGCACAAACCTTTCGCCTTCCAGAACAACCGGATGAGGTGAAACATATCCCACATACCGGACATAGAGTTGACAGGGATGGTGTGAGCCGCTGTCCTAGTGGGCATGCTCGCAAACTTGGCACTCTCGACGACCCGCACCTGCGGGCTCCTCGGTGCTGCCCACGCGCGCTGTCTCTGTTCCTGTTCCAGCTGTTGAGCCTTCCCGCTTCCAGCTGTTGAGCCCGCTCCGGCGCTTCACCGCCCGAGCTGCTGAGCCGCCTGAGCTCCTCCCGCTCCATCGCTTCCCCCCTCCCTCGCGACACCCCAGCACTCACGTTGAGGAACCACCGCACCATGAACAGCGACAGCGACCTCCAGATCGCCGGCGACATCCTCGAAGTCACCCACCTCCTGCAGCCCGCCCGCGAGCATCCGGCCACCGTGGCCGAGTTCGTCGGCCTCGCCCGCACCCTCGCGGCCGACCGCACGCAATGGGCCCACCTCGTCGAGTACGACGCGACGAGCCGCTGGTACCACCGCCTGCGCACCGGCCCCGGCTACGAGGTCTGGCTGCTCTCCTGGGTGCCCGGGCAGGGCAGCGGAACGCACGACCACGGCCCCTCCTCCGGCGTACTCACGGTCCTGGAGGGCGAACTGACGGAGCGTACGGAGCGCGGGCAGCGCGCGCTCGGCGCCGGAACCCAACGCGTGTTCGCGCCCGGGTACGCCCACGACGTCGTCAACGACTCCCTGGAACCGGCCGTCAGCCTGCACATCTACTACCCCGGCCTGACCGAGATGCCGATGCACGCGGCGCGGTGCGGCGTGCGGGCCGCCGGTCCGGCGGCCGAAGATGTCGTAACCGCCTGACGCGCTGTCGTACCTGCCTGACATGCTTGGGCCCATGCGCATTGTGGTCCTGGCCGGCGGTATCGGCGGCGCCCGTTTCCTCCGCGGGCTCAAGAAAGCCGCGCCTGACGCGGACATCACCGTCATCGGCAACACCGGTGACGACATTCACCTGTTCGGACTGAAGGTCTGCCCCGACCTCGACACCGTGATGTACACCCTCGGCGGCGGCATCAACGAAGAGCAGGGCTGGGGACGTACGGACGAGACGTTCAAGGTCAAGGAAGAGCTCGCGGCGTACGGGGTCGGGCCCGAGTGGTTCGGGCTCGGCGACCGGGACTTCGCCACGCACATCGTGCGGACGCAGATGCTGGCCGCCGGTTTCCCGCTCAGCGCGGTGACGGAAGCGCTGTGCGAGCGGTGGCAGCCCGGTGTGCGGCTCATCCCGATGTCGGACGACCGCGTCGAGACGCATGTCGCCGTCACGGTCGACGGCGAGCAGAAGGCCGTGCACTTCCAGGAGTACTGGGTGCGGCTGCGGGCGTCCGTGGACGCGCACGCCGTGGTGCCGGTCGGCGCGGACCAGGCCAAGCCCGCGCCCGGCGTCCTGGAGGCGATCGCCGACGCTGACATCGTGCTCTTCCCGCCGTCCAACCCCGTGGTGAGCGTCGGGACGATCCTCGCCGTGCCGGGCATCCGCGAGGCCATCGCCGACGCGGGCGTGCCCGTCGTCGGGCTCTCCCCCATCGTCGGGAACGCGCCCGTGCGGGGCATGGCCGACAAGGTGCTCGCGGCCGTGGGCGTGGAGACGACGGCCGCCGCGGTCGCCGAGCACTACGGAAGCGGGCTGCTCGACGGCTGGCTCGTCGACACCGTGGACGCCGGGGTCGTGGAGCGCGTCGAGTCGGCGGGCATCCGGTGCCGGGCGATCCCGCTGATGATGAGCGACCTCGACGCGACCGCCGAGATGGCGCGCGCCGCACTCGCCCTCGCGGAGGAGGTGCGGGCGTGAGCGGTTCTCCCTCTTTCCGCGTCTGGGCCGTGCCCGGACTGCCCGAGGTGCGGCAGGGGGACGACCTCGCCAAGCTGATCGCCACGGCGGACCCGGGGCTCGTCGACGGGGACGTGCTCCTCGTCACCTCGAAGATCGTCAGCAAGGCCGAGGGGCGGATCGTCGAGGCCAGTGACCGCGAGGCGGCCATCGACTCCGAGACCGTGCGGGTGGTCGCGCGCCGCGGGTCCCTGCGCATCGTCGAGAACCGGCAGGGCCTGGTGATGGCCGCCGCCGGTGTCGACGCCTCCAACACACGTGCCGGGACGGTGCTGTTGCTGCCCGAGGACGCCGACGCCTCGGCGCGCGCGGTGCGGGACGGGCTGCGGGACGCGTTGGGCGTGGACGTCGGCGTCGTGATCACGGACACCTTCGGGCGCCCCTGGCGTGACGGTGTGACGGACGTCGCCATCGGGGCGGCGGGCGTGCGGGTCCTCGACGATCTGCGGGGCGGCGTCGACGCGTACGGCAATCCGCTGACCGGGACCGTCGTCGCCACCGCGGACGAGCTGGCCGCCGCGGGCGATCTGGTCAAGGGGAAGGCCGGCGGGCTGCCGGTGGCGGTGATCCGCGGGCTCGCGCACGTCGTCGGGGTGACCGGGGAGACCGATGAGGGGGCCCGGGCCATGGTGCGTCCCTCGCGTGACGACATGTTCCGGCTCGGGACGTCCGAGGCCGTGCGGGAAGCCGTGACGCAGCGGCGGACCGTGCGGGAGTTCACGGACGAGCCGGTGGACCCCGGGGCCGTGCGGCGGGCCGTGGCGGCCGCCGTGACCGCGCCCGCGCCGCATCACACGACGCCGTGGCGGTTCGTCCTGCTGGAGTCCGAGGAGTCGCGCGTGCGGCTGCTCGACGCGATGCGGGACGCCTGGATCGCGGATCTCCGTCGGGACGGGA
Organism: Streptomyces sp. NBC_01283; assembly: GCF_041435335.1. Classification (NCBI taxonomy): domain Bacteria; kingdom Bacillati; phylum Actinomycetota; class Actinomycetes; order Kitasatosporales; family Streptomycetaceae; genus Streptomyces; species Streptomyces sp. NBC_01283. The sequence continues at coordinate 5,527,606 of NZ_CP108430.1, read as the reverse complement.
AGTCTCCGGAGTCCGTCGAGAAGCGGGTGCGCCGGGGGGACGTCCTGCGCAAGGCGCCCTACCTGGCGGTGCCCTGCCTCGTCATGGACGGCTCGCACACGTATGGGGACGAGCGGCGGGACGCGGCCGAGCGCGAGATGTTCGTGGTCGCGGCCGGTGCCGGGGTGCAGAACTTCCTGGTCGCGCTCGCCGGGGAGCGCCTGGGGTCCGCGTGGGTCTCGTCGACGATGTTCTGCCGCGATGTCGTACGGGACGTCCTCGGGCTCCCGGAGTCGTGGGACCCGATGGGAGCGGTGGCTGTGGGACACCCCGCCGTCGAGCCCGCCGCTCGGGCCGCGCGTGATGCGGAGGACTTCGTAGAGGTCCGGTAAGCCCTTCAGAGGGCCGCTTCAGAGGGCGGGTTCAGAGGAGGGCGATGTCCGTCTTCGGCATCTTCGGTGTCCTGCGGGCCGGTGTGCGGCCGCTCAGGAGGATCAGGCGGGCCGCCCGGTGGCGCTGGCCCTCGTAGGGGGCGAGGAGCCGCAGCATCTCCTCGTCGTCCGCCGTGCGGTCGCCCGCCAGCGCGTACCCGACGATGCCCGGCAGGTGCAGATCGCCCACCGTGACCTCGTCCGGGGCGCCGTTGCTGCGCTGGACCGTCTCCGCCGACGTCCACGGACCGATGCCCGGGATCAGTTCCAGGCGGGCCCGGGCCCGGAGCGGGTCCATCGCCGCCGCCTCCTCCAGGCGCGCGGCCACCCGTGCCGCGCGCAGGATCGTCGACGCGCGCTTGTTGTCCACGCCTGCCTTGTGCCACTCCCAGGACGGGATCAGGGTCCAGGTCCTCGGGTCCGGCATGACGTGCAGGCGGAGCTGGGCGGGGGCCGCGCCGGGGGCCGGCTCGCCGAACTTGCGGACCAGGAGGCGCCATGCGCGGTACGCCTCGTCCGTCGTGACCTTCTGTTCCAGGATCGACGGGATCAGGGACTCCAGGACCAGGCCCGTGCGGATCAGGCGGAGGCCCGGCCTGCGGTGCGCCGTCGCCGCGACGAGGCGGTGGCGGGGGGTGAAGGCCGCGGGGTCGTCCGCGTCGCCGAGGAGCTGCGGGAGCTGGTCCAGGAGCCAGTCGGCGCCCTCGCCCCAGGCCTCCGCCTCCACCGTGCCGGAGCGGACGGCGACCCTGAGCGTGCCGGGACCCTGCGGGGTGCGGCTCGCCCGCCAGGCCGAGCCGTCCGGGGTCGTCCGGAACGTGGGGTCCGCGGGGCCTCTGCGCAGGGGGCCCACGGTCAGGGCCAGGTTCAGGGGGTAGGCCGGGGTCCAGGTGCGGGTGCGGGACGCCGTGGTCCGGCGGGGCACGCCCTGGGGGATCGCCGTTTCGCCGCCGCGCACCGTGGTGCCGGTGGGGCGAGGGGCGAAACGGGATGACATCTGTACGAGGGTAGGGGGTTCAGCCGCCGGCCGGGCCGGAAGTCACTGGTCCGACGAGAACCGCACGGCCCCCGCGGGCAGCCCCGCCCCGCACCACACCCGTACGCCGTCGCGCAGTTCGTTGTCGGCGCCGACGTCCGCGCCGTCGCCGATCACGGCGCCCGCGAGGACCGTGCGTGCGCCCACCTTCGCGCCCGCGCCGATCAGCGAGTCCGTGACGACCGCGTTCGGTTCGATGACCGCGCCCGCGAGGACCGTGCTGCCGGCCACCCGCGCGCCCTCGCCGATCACCGCGTGCTCGCCGACCACGGTGCCGGCGGTGAGCTTCGCGTCCTGGGCGACCGTGGCGGTCGGCAGGACCAGGCTTTCGCCGCAGCGCCCGGGGACCGCGGGGGACGGGGCGCGGCCGAGCACCAGGTCGGCGGAGCCGCGCACGAAGGCCTGGGGCGTGCCCAGGTCGAGCCAGTACGTCGAGTCGACCATGCCCTGCAGGTGGGCTCCGGAGGCCAGCAGGTCGGGGAACGTCTCGCGTTCGACCGACACCGGGCGGCCCGCCGGGATCGTGTCGATGACCGAGCGGCGGAACACGTACGCGCCCGCGTTGATCTGGTCGGTGACGATCTCCTCGGGGGTCTGCGGCTTCTCCAGGAAGGCCTGCACCCTGCCCGTGCCGTCGGTCGGCACGAGGCCGTACGCGCGCGGGTCGTCGACCTTCGTGAGGTGCAGGGAGACGTCCGCCCCCGACTCCTCGTGCGTCGTGACCAGGGCGCGGATGTCGAGCCCCGTGAGGATGTCGCCGTTGAAGATCAGGACCGGGTCGTCGGGTCCCGAGCGCAGGCGCGATGCCACGTTGCGGATCGCGCCGCCCGTGCCGAGGGGCTCGGTCTCCGTGACGTACTCGATGTGGAGGCCGAGCGCCGAGCCGTCCCCGAAGTACGGCTCGAAGACCTCGGCGAGGTACGAGGTCGCCAGGACGATGTGGTCCACGCCGGCCGCGCGGGCCCGCGCCAGCTGGTGGGTGAGGAACGGGACGCCCGCCGCCGGAACCATCGGTTTGGGGGTGTGCACCGTGAGCGGGCGTAGCCGGGTTCCCTTGCCGCCGACCAGGAGGATCGCTTCTGTCACCTGTCGTCTCTGCTTCCTGCTGGGGCCGGCCGAACTTGAGTCGCGGCCGGCCAGTGTATGCAGATGGCTTTGCAGATCGTGCAGTGCGCTGTGCGGGTCGTGCGGTGTGCCGAGGACTCAGCGGCCCTGGTAACGGGCCGAGGACGAACGGGCCTTGCCCAGCTTCTTGTAGAGGCGGATACCGGGGCATTCCGTGGCGAACCCGTCACGGTGTCCGGAGATCACATGGAGCCGGACGTTGCTGCCTTTCTTGTACAGATTTCCTCCCCCGGACCTCAGATATGTCTTGCCACGCGGGTTGGCGCCGTACAGGCCAAGCTTCCAGGCGGTCAGCTTGGCGATGGCGTTGACGGCGGCCGCGGGCGGGCTGGCGTAGCCGAAGCTGCCGAGGACGGCGATGCCCATGCTGTTGCTGTTGAAACCGAGAGTGTGGGCCCCGAGGACCGGCTTGGCCACACCTCCGGCACGTCCTTCGTAGATGTTCCCGCACTTGTCGACCGCGAAGTTGTAGCCGAAGTCACGCCAGCCGCTGCTCTTGACGTGGTAGCGGTAGATACTGCGCAGGACGGAGCTCGCCTGTGAGCAGCGGTAGTTGTTGCCGGACGCGCTGTGGTGCACGAAGGCGGCCTTCACGGTCTTCGTGTACGCGAAGTTCTTCTCGCGGAGCTTCTCGTTCGCCCCCCAGCCCTTGCGCGTGATGATGCGCGGCCGTGGCCCCACGTAGGGCCTGGCCTTGGCGGCGGCTCCCTCCGGACCACCGCGGGCCGCGATCAGGTCGTCCTCCGTCTCCTTCTTGGAGAGCGCCGGGATGACGGCGGAGCCGAGCGGGGCGAGGTCGGCGTTGACCGCGGAGGCGGCGGCGGTCTCGGCGGTCAGGGCCGGGGAGCGGGGGCCTTCGGGCGCGGCGCCCTGCGGGGGCGGCTCCGCTCCGGGGTCTACGAGTTCCAGACGCAGCCCCGCCGGAAGGGCCTGTCCCGCCGGGGGCCGTGCGACGCCGCGGCGCTGCTCGGCCTCGCCCCGTACGCGGATCTCGACCCCGTCCGAGTCGCCGACCCAGAGCGGCGCCGTGGAGCCGCGGACCCGGCCCGACGCGCGCTCCGGGTCGTCCGGGTCGGCGGCGTGATCGTGGTTGTGCGTCTCGACGGGCTGCCAGCCGGACCAGTTGCCGGTGCCGTTCGCCCGGGTGCGGACCTGGACGCTGCCGTGCAGTTCGTCGTCCGGGTCGTCCCAGATGACGCCTACCAGGGAGAAGGGCCGGACCTCCCGCTGGAGCAGGCCCTGTTCGCTTGACGCGCCGCCGCCGGGTGAGCGGTCGGAGCCGAGTGGGGTGAGGGCGAGGGACTGGGTGCTGCCCGGCACCGATTCCACGGAACGCCCGGTGGGCGACTCCGCGGCCGGGGTCGCGGCGCGGGCGCCGGACGACGGCAGGGTGAGGGGCAGGGCCAGGGCGGCCGCGCACGTGACGCCGATCGAGGAAGCTAGAAATCCACGCATACGTCTGATAGTTGGCATAGCGGGACAATTCTGTCCATTGGGGAATTGACGGTCCGTCGGTTCATGTCCGCCGAACCGGTGGCCCGCGCTCCCCCGCCACGCCCGGGGCAACGGAGCACGCGCGTACCCTTGCGCCCGTGAACGCCACCGACCGCACCCCTGCCGACCTGCTGCGATCCGCGCTCGCCGCGGACCCGGGCCGCCCGCTCATCACGTTCTACGACGACGCCACGGGCGAACGCGTCGAATTGTCCGTGGCCACCTTCGCCAATTGGGTGGCCAAGACCGCGAACCTCCTCCAGGACGATCTCGCCGCCGGGCCCGGCGACCGGCTCGCGCTGCTGCTGCCCGCGCACTGGCAGACGGCGGTCTGGCTGCTCGCCTGTTCGTCCGTCGGCGTCGTCGCGGATGTGGGCGGCGACCCGGCCGGCGCCGACCTCGTCGTCAGCGGGCCCGACTCGCTGGACGCGGCGCGGGCCTGCTCCGGGGAGCGGGTCGCGCTCGCGCTCCGGCCGCTCGGTGGGCGCTTCCCGCAGACCCCCGAGGGCTTCGTGGACTACGCGGTCGAGGTACCGAGCCAGGGCGACCGCTTCGTGCCGTACGCGCCCGTGGACCCGGACGAGCCCGCCGTGGCCGTCGGCGGGGCGGGCGAGCTGACAGGTGCGGAGCTGGTGGAGCGGGCCCGCGCCGATGCCGCCGCGCTGGGGCTCGCGCCCGGCTCCCGGCTCCTGTCGGGGCTGTCGTACGACACCTGGGAGGGCCTGAGCTCCGGCCTGTACGCCCCGCTGGCGGCGGGCGGCTCCGTGGTGCTCTGCCGCCACCTCGACCAGCTCGGCGAGGCGGCTCTGGCGAAGCGGATCGAGGACGAGCGGGTCACCGCCACGGCCAAGTAGCCACACCCCCCTCCCGCACCCCCCGCAGTCCCCCGTTCGGCCCACCCGAGCCCCTGGCCCGCAGGCCCCCGGCGTCACGTCGGTCCATGGTCGTAAGAGCGCACCATGCACCGACGTCGCTATGAGGGGTGGCCCTACACGTGTCCGACACCGCAGGCATGCCCACCGGACCGGAGCGCCCGGACCCGGACGGCACCCCGCCTGAGCCACCGGTCACGTACGCACCCGGCGCGGGCTCCAGCCCCACGGGTGCGGGCGTCGCCCGGCGCAGGCGGCGCTGGCTGCGCTGGACGGCGATGGGCGCCGCCGGTCTTGTGCTGGTCGCCGCGGGGGCCGGGTGGGCGGTGTACAACAAGCTCGACGGCAACATCACCAAGGACACCGACGCCGCGGCGGAGCTGGCGCGCTACGAGAAGGAGCGCCCCACACCGCTGGTGCACGACGCGCAGAACATCCTGCTCATCGGCTCCGACACCCGGGCCGGGCGGGGCAACAAGAAGTACGGCCGCGACCGGGGCACCCAGCGCTCGGACACCACGATCCTGCTGCACCTCGCGGCCGACCGGCGCAGCGCGACCGCGGTGTCCATCCCGCGCGACGTGATGGTGGACCTGCCCAGCTGCCGCAAGCCCGACGGATCGCGGACGCGGGCCCAGTTCGCCCAGTTCAACTGGGCCTACGAGTTCGGCGGGACGGCCTGCACCATTCGTACGGTCGAGAAGATGACGAAGATCCGCGTCGACCACCACATGGTCGTGGACTTCGCCGGGTTCAAGGACATGGTCGACGCGGTCGACGGCGTACAGGTCTGCCTCAAGCGTCCGATCAACGACTCCGACGCCCATCTGAAGATCGCGGCGGGCAGGCAGACCCTCAACGGCGAGCAGGCGCTCGGCTATGTGCGGGCCCGCAAGAGCATCGGCAACGGCAGTGACACCGACCGGATGGACCGCCAGCAGCAGTTCCTCGCGGCACTCGTCAACAAGGTGCAGAGCAATGACGTCCTGCTCAATCCGGCGAAGCTCTATCCGGTTCTCGACGCGGCCACTTCTTCGCTGACGACGGACCCGGGACTTGCGAGTTTGCGTGGTTTGTACGAACTGGTGCGCGGCATGCGCAACATCCCCACAGAACAGGTGCAGTTCCTCACGGTGCCCCGGCGGTCGTATGTCTACGACGCCAATCGGGATGAACTCGTCGAGCCCGCGGCGGCCGAACTCTTCACGCGACTCCGAACGGACGCACCCCTTCAAGTGACGCGTCAGGTGCCCGATCCCGCACCCCGCGACGAACAGGCCGAGGGCGACGAGGACTACTCGGAGGCCGAGCAGTACGAGGACTCACAGGACTACGACGGCTCCGGCGACTACGGGAGCGACGAGAAGCCCGACGACCCTTCCCATACGCCCAGCCCCGCTCCCACTTTCCGCGGCAACACGGCCGCCGGAACGACCTGCGAGTAAAGCCATCTTCAAGCGCAGGACCGCCGGAACAAAGAAATAGGGCGGATTGCCCAGTTGTATGGGAGTGGAGTTTGTCACCGGCGTCGTTCGACGCTGAACTGGCCGGATAGTGTGAGCGATCCGGTGCGCAGGTCCCTTCGTGGCCGCGCACCGGCTGGATGACTGACCGAGCGCCTTTCTTGAGGGGGGAATGGCGCCGCGTGGCCCCGACGGAGGACGCAGACAACCGTGGACGCGCAAGGCCGTGGGCGGGCGGAGAACATCGACCCCGCAGACCAGTGGGTGCTCAACCCGAACACCGGCGATTACGAACTGCGACTGAGCCCTTCCGCAGGGCAGTCGGCAGTGCCTGGACCCCGTAGATCCACGCGGTCCTCGCCACGTCAGGGAACGCGCGGCCGCGATGGCCGGCGCGACGAGCGCCGGGACGAGCAGCGCGACGTGCCGCCGCAGCGCAGGCGCCGGGCTCCGCAGCCGGAGGCGGCGGGCGGCCGGCGCAAGCAGAAGCCCAGGAAGTCCAAGGGCAAGAAGGCCCTGATGTGGACGGGCGGCTCGCTCGCCCTCGTCCTGGTCGCGGTCGGTGTCGGTGGATACGTCTACTACGAGCACCTCAACGACAACATCACGTCCATCGACGACGACGGCGCGGGCACCGGCGGCTTCAGCAAGGACCGCGCCATCAACATCCTGGTGATGGGCACGGACAAGCGCAGCGGCAAGGGCAACGAGAAGTACGGCGACAAGGGGAGCGTCGGCCACGCCGACACGACGATCCTGCTGCACGTCTCCAAGGACCGCACGAACGCCACCGCGCTGAGCATCCCGCGCGACATGATCACGGACATTCCGGACTGCCCGACCACGATGAAGGACGGCAGTAAGAAGACGATCACCGGCACGCAAGGCGCCCGCTTCAACGAGAGCCTCGGCCAGAAGGACCGCACGCCCAGCTGCACGATGCGTACGGTCACCAAGCTCACCGGCATCGTCCCCGACCACTTCATGGTGGCCGACTTCAACGCGGTGAAGACGCTCTCCAGCGCGGTCGGCGGCGTGGACGTCTGCCTCGCCAAGGACATCGACGACCCGGACTCGCATCTGAACCTGCCCAAGGGCAAGCACACGATCGAGGGAGAGGACGCGCTGGCGTTCGTCCGCACGCGGCACTCCGTGGGCACCGGCGGCGACTTGAGCCGCATCGAGCTCCAGCAGCAGTTCCTCAGCTCGCTGATGCGCAAGCTCAAGTCGAACGACACGCTGACCAGCCCGTCGAAGATGATAAAGCTGGCCGAAGCGGGCACCGAGGCGCTCACCGTCGACTCCAAGATCGCGGACATAATGAAACTCCGTGACCTGGGCATGGAGTTGGGCAAGCTCGACGTGAAGAACCTCAGCTTCGCGACCGTGCCCGTCGTCGACAACCCGGCGGAGAAGGTCCACACGACGGTCGTCCCGAACGAGGACAAGGCCGAGCAGCTCTTCTCCCTGATGCGCGCCGACACGTCGCTGACCGAGGTGAAGAAGAAGGAGAAGAAGGAGAAGTCGGCGGTCGCCGCCCGCCTCAAGGGCAGCAAGTCCGACTCCTCCGAGGTCCGGGTGAACATCTACAACGGCAGCGGGAAGACCGGCGCCGCTCAGACAACTCTCACGTACTTGCAGAACACTGAGGGCATGTCCAAGGCGAGCCAGCTCGGCAACGCGCCGTCCGACCTCAAGAAGACGACGTTGGAGTACGCGCCCGACCAGGCCGACCAGGCCCGGCGGCTCGCCGACGTCATGGGGCTCTCCGGCTCCGCGATGAAGCCCGGCAAGAGCGAGAAGAACTCGCAGGGGCTCCCCGCCATCAAGCTGACGCTCGGCAGTGACTTCAAGGGGGCCGGGGTACCGATCAGCGGCTCCTCGAAGGCTCCCAAGGACATCGACAAGGTCGAAGCGGACAAGACTGTGTGCGCCAAGTGACCTCAGGCGGCCATTCTGCGTCTAACTGGGCGCAGGATGGCCGTATTTCGGGGTAGCGCGGGAGGGGCAGGGGATGGGGAAGAGCAGCGTGCGTGGGGAGGGGGCGCGACCACGCGCCCCGCACGCCAGTGATCTTGGCTTGGAAGGAGGCCCGTCGCGCGAGGGAGGGGAGCCCTCGGCGGACGGCGGGCACCGCAGGCGCCGCCGTGGGGGTGGTGGCGGGCGTGCACCGCGTCCAAGACGGCGGATACTCCGCTGGTCGGCGACGATCCTGTCGGTGCTGATCCTTGGCACGGCCGGCGCCGGGTATCTCTGGTACCGGCATCTGAACAACAATCTGCAGACCGACGACCTGAACCTCGGCGAGCACCGGGCCCCCGAGCCCACGCCGAACGCGGCGGGCCAGACCCCGCTGAACATTCTGCTGATCGGTTCGGACGCGCGGGACTCCAAGGAGAACCAGAAGCTCGGCGGCGCGAAGGAGACGTTCGGGGGCACCCCGCTCGCCGACGTCCAGATGCTGCTGCACCTGTCGGCCGACCGCACGAACATGTCGGTCGTCAGCATGCCGCGCGACACCCTGCTCGACATCCCGAAGTGCACCGACCCGGACGACGGCAAGGTGTACGAGGCGTCGACGCAGCGGACGATGACGAACCAGACGCTCGGCCGCGGCGGCCCCGGCTGCACGGTCGCCACCTGGGAGAAGCTCACCGACATCCACATCGACCACTTCATGGAGGTCGACTTCTCGGGCGTGGTCTCCATGGCGGACGCCATCGGCGGCGTACCGGTCTGTGTGGACGCCAACATCCACTCGCGCGACAGCCAGGGCCATGGCTCCGGCCTGAAGCTGAAGAAGGGCACCACGGACATCAAGGGCAAGCAGGCCCTGCAGTGGCTGCGCACCCGCTACGGCTTCGACGGCGGCACCGACATCAGCCGCGCCAAGGCCCAGCACATGTACATGAACTCGCTGGTGCGCGAGCTGCGGAACAACGCCAACCTGAGCAGCCCCAACAAGCTGCGCAGGCTCGCCGAGACGGCCACCAGCGCGCTCAAGGTCGACGACGGCCTGGGCACCGTGAAGAAGCTCTACGACCTCAGCAACGAGCTCAAGAAGGTCTCGCCGGACCGGACCACGATGACGACGATGCCCTACGAGTACGTGGGCGCGCGCGTGATCCCCAAGCCGGGCGACGCCGAGCAGCTCTTCCGCCTCGTGCGCGACGACATCTCACTGGACGGCAAGGGCAAGAAGAAGCCTGCCGAGGAGAAGCTCTCGGACGATCCGGCGGCGGCTGACGAGGAGATCGCCGTGCAGGTGCAGAACGGCACCCGTACGGACGTCGAACCGCCGGTCAGCGGGCGCGCGAGCGCCGTCACGCAGATCCTCGCCGGGAAGGGCTTCAGCAAGGCGTCGGCGGACACGGCGACGGCTCTCGCGCAGGACAAGACCGTCATCAGGTTCCCCAGCGCCGACCTGGAGGGCGACGCCCAGCGGGTCGCCAAGTCCCTCGGGATGAAGCTGAGTTCGGTGAAGAAGTCGACGGACGTCTCCGGGGTGACCCTGGTCGTCGGCGCCGACTGGCGGGAGGGGAACGCTCCCCCCAAGTCGAAGCAGAGCGACAAGACGCCGGACTCGGCCGAGGCGCTCAACGGCTCGGACAAGAAGGCGTGCATGCACGTGGACCCGCAGTTCACCTGGAAGTGAGGTCTGCCCGGACGTGCTCAGGCCCGGCCCACCAGGTGGTGGGCCGGGCCTCCGGTCGTTCTCGGGTCCTGCCCTCAGGCCTCGCTCAGGACAGCCGGGCGGCGGGAGGCGATGACCTTCTTGGCCAGCGAGCGCGGGCTGGTCAGGAAGCCCCAGCCCCACGACATGTGCATGGTCGCGAGGGCCACCGGGATCTGGAGGCGTGCCTTCAGCGGCAGGCCCTTGCCCGCGGGCAGTGAGCCCGCCGTGATCGCCGCGAGGTAGCCGGCGGGGACGACGAAGCCCCAGGGCGTGACCAGGGCGCCCACGACGATGCCCGCCGCGATCGCGCAGACCGCGGTCGGCGGCGCGAGGTAACGCAGGTTGATGGAGCCCTCGTGGTAGCGGGCGACGACGTGCCGCCAGCGGCCGTAGTCCTTGTACTGCTTGGCGAGCGCCTTCACGCTCGGCCGGGGGCGGTACTGCACCTTCAGCTCGGGCGAGAACCAGATGAGGCCGCCCGCCTCGCGGATGCGGAAGTTCAGCTCCCAGTCCTGGGCGCGGATGAACTCCTCGTTGTAGCCGCCCTGCTGTTCGAGGGCTTCGCGGCGGAAGACGCCGAGGTAGACGGTCTCCGCCTGCTGGGCCTCGCCGCCGGTGTGGAAGGCCGCGTTGCCGACGCCGATCTTCGACGTCATGGCGGCGGCGACGGCGTGCTCCCAGTCGTTCTCGCCCTCGGCGTGCATGATGCCGCCGACGTTCTGCGCGCCGGTCTCCTCCAGGAGGCGTACGGCCGTCGCGATGTAGCCGGGGGACAGGATGCCGTGGCCGTCCACGCGCACCACGATCGGGTGACCGGAGGCCTTGATCGCGGCGTTCAGGGCCGCGGGCGTGCGGCCCGTGGGGTTCGGGACGGTCTGCACCCTCGCGCGGTGGCCCGCCGTCTCGGCGACGAGCTCGGCGGCGATCTCGTTCGTGCGGTCCGTTGAGGGACCCAGCGCGACGACGACCTCCATCTCACCGTCGTACTCCTGCTCGAGGATCGCGGAGACGGCAGCACGGAGGTGCCGTTCCTCGTTGAGCACCGGCATGATCACGGATACGGCAGGAAGCTGCTCGTCGGGCGTCGCGTTCATCGGCGCCACGTTACCGCGAATGGGGGACACGGGCGCGCGCCGCCCGGCCTGCTGCCCCGGGTCGCAGATCGTATGGGCCTACGGTTCTCGCGTTCCCCGGCCCATCACGAGTCCCCCTGGCCGCCCGGCAAGTCCGTCTCACCGCGGAGGTGTCCCCCCACGTGCCCACACCGCCCCGCCGCTACCCCACCCCGCCCCCGCACGGCCCGCGCCCGCCTCGTGCGAGGCAGCCCGCGCAGCAGTCGGCGGGACGGCCGGTCAAGCAGCGCAGGCGGCCACGGTGGGCGATGCGGGTGGCGATCACGTTCTCGGTGACGGTGCTGGCGGCGGCCGGGATCGGGCACGGCGTCGTCACCAGTCTCGACACGGAGATCAGCCGGGTGGACGCCTTCAAGGACATGAAGAACCGGCCCAAGGGCGGCAACGGCATGAACGTCCTGCTCGTCGGCACCGACGGCCGGGACAAGATCACCAAGGCGGAGAAGCAGAAGTACCGCCTCGGCGGTGCGCCCTGCCACTGCACGGACACGGTCATGATCGTGCACCTCTCGGAGGACCGGGACCGCGCCAGCGTCGTGAGCCTGCCCCGGGACAGCTACGCCGAGATGCCCGAGCACGTCGACCGGAACTCCGGCGACAAGCACAGGCCGCATCCGGTCAAGCTGAACGCGGCGTACGCGGAGGGCGGCCCCAACCTCACCGTGCGGACCGTCGAGAACATGACGAAGGTCAAGATCGACCACTATCTGGAGGTCGACTTCACCAGCTTCATGAAGACCGTGGACGTGGTCGGCGGCGTGGAGATCTGCACGACCCGCCCGCTGCGGGACTCCTACACCGGGCTCAACCTGTCCGTCGGCACGCACCGGCTCAACGGCGGCGCGGCGCTCCAGTACGTCCGCACGCGGCACGTCGACGGCACGTCGGACCTGGGGCGGATGCAGCGCCAGCAGCGGTTCCTCGCGGCGCTGATCTCGAAGGCGACCAGCAGCGGAGTGCTGCTCAACCCGCTCAAGTTCCGTGACGTGTCCAGGACGCTGCTCGGCTCGGTCCGGGCCGACCGGGGCTTCGGCACGAACGAGATGCTCGCCCTGGGGCGGGCGATGCGCGGCTTCTCGCCGTCGTCGTCGGAGTTCACCACCGTGCCGCTGCGCAGCAAGGGCGTACTGGTGCCGGGCATCGGGTCGACGCTGAAGTGGGACCCGGCGAGGTCCGCGAAGCTCTTCCAGGCGCTGCGCGACGACCGTCCGCTGGCCGCGCACAACACCGGGCGCAAGGCCATCGTCGACGTGTCGCCGCAGCAGATCCGGGTGCAGGTCGACAACGCCACGGGGCTGCCGGGCCTGGGCAAGCGGGCCGACAGCGCTCTGCGGGCCACCGGCTTCCGTACGTCGCGGGTCCCGGGGAATCTGCCGGGCAATCCGCTGAAGCGCACGGTCGTCGCGTACGACCCGCGCTGGGACCGCTCGGCGAAGTCCCTGTCGACGGCGCTGCCCGGCAGCCTGATGCGGCCGGTGAAGGACCAGGGCGCGACCCTGAAGGTGTACGTGGGCCAGGACTTCAAGCGGGTCAGGCCGGTACGGGCGGAGGACGCCTACCAGGGCGAGTTCGGGGCGCTGACCGGCGACCAGGTGGTGTGCCGGCAGGACGCGTGACCTGGGCGGCAGGGCTTCGGCGGACGCGCCCGCGGCCGGCCCTCAGTCAGTCGTCGAGGCCCTCGGCGGCGCGTGCCTGCCGCAGCTCCTTGATGGCCCGGCGCCGCGCGAGGCGGTGCGTGCGCCGGATCTGCGCCTCCTGGTACCGGCGGCGGTCCCGCTCGGTCTCCGGGAGCACCGGGGGCACGCCCCGCGGCTTGCCGTCCGCGTCGACGGCGGCGAAGACGAGGTAGGCCGACCCCACCTGCTGGGCAGGCGTCGACTCGTTCCAGCGCTCGGCCAGGACCCGGACGCCGACCTCCATGGAGCTGCGGCCCGTCCAGTTCACCTGCGCCTTCACATGGACGAGGTCGCCGACCCGCACCGGCTCCAGAAAGGCCATCTCGTCCATGGACGCGGTGACCGCGGGCCCGCCGGAGTGCCGTCCCGCGACCGCCCCCGCCGCGTCGTCCACCAGTTTCATGATCACACCGCCGTGCACCGTCCCGAGGAGGTTGGTGTCGGCGTGGGTCATGATGTGGCTGAGAGTCGTGCGGGATGCCGAGGTCGGCTTGCCCGGAATCTCCGATTCCGTGCCAGGGGCCAGGTCTGTCATGGGCTCCACCCTATGTCTGACGCAGGACACGGCAGCGCCCGGTCGCTTTGCATCAGCTCTGCAACAGCCCTGAACCGAAATCACGTCTGCCCTGTGAGGCACGTAGGTGGAGACGGCAGACTGAGCCACATGAGCGATTGGCCTGACGACCAGGGCAACGGCCGGGGATACGGCCGTGGCAGCGGGAGCGCGCAGCCTGAGGGCGCCCGCAGGATGCGGCATGTCCAGCGCGGCGGCCAGCCCGGCCGACCGGGCCGGCAGCAGGCTGGGGTGCCGCAGCAGCCCGCGTACGACGACGGGTACGGCCAGCCTTACGGCGACGCGCGCGACGACATGTTCGAGCCCCGGAACGCCCGCCAGGACGGCTACGACAGCGGCTACAACACCGGGCAGGTCTACGGCGGCGCCCCGAACGGGCCGGGGCAGGGCCAGGGCGGCGGTGGCGACGGCTACGGCACGCGCGCGCCCCGTCCCGCCCCGAACTGGCGCCGCCGCATCAAGATCGGCTCGATCACCCTGGTCGTGGTGCTGCTCGCCGTCTCCATCGGCACGTATTTCTGGGCCGACTCCAAGCTCAAGCGCGAGGTCGACCTCTCCAAGGTCATCGAGCGCCCCGACGGCGGCGACGGCACGAACTACCTGATCGTCGGCTCCGACAGCCGCGAGGGCATGTCCGACCAGGACAAGAAGGACCTCCACACGGGCTCCGCCGCGGGCAAGCGCACCGACTCGATGATGATCCTGCACGTCGCGGACGACGGCGGGAACACGATGATCTCGCTGCCCCGCGACTCGAACGTGACGATCCCGTCCTTCAAGGGCGCCGAGTCCGGCAAGCTCTACCCGAACCAGGGCCGCCAGACGAAGCTCAACGCGGCGTACGCGGAGGACGGCCCCGAGCTGCTCGTCCGCACCGTCGAGTACAACACCGGCCTCAGGATCGACCACTACGCCGAGATCGGCTTCGGCGGCTTCGCCAAGATCGTGGACGCGGTCGGCGGCGTCGAGATGGACATCCCCAAGGGCTTCAAGGACGAGAAGTCCGGCGCCGACTTCGAGGCGGGCAAGCAGACCCTCGACGGCAAGCAGGCCCTGGCCTTCGTCCGTACGCGCTACGCCCTGCCGGGCAGCGACCTGGACCGCACGAAGAACCAGCAGAAGTTCCTCGCGGCCCTGGCCAACCAGGCGGCGACGCCGGGCACGGTCCTCAACCCGTTCAAGCTCTACCCCACGATGGGCGCGGGCCTTGACACGCTGGTCGTCGACAAGGACATGGGCCTGTTCGACGTGGCGTCCATGTTCTGGGCGATGAAGGGCGTCACCGGCGGCGACGGCAAGTCCATGAACATGCCGCTCGCGGGCTCCACCGGCGGCAACCTCCTGTGGGACAAGGCCAAGGTCAAGCAGATGGTGTCCGAGCTGAACAACGACGAGAAGGTGACCGTCTCGGGCGGCTGAGCCGTCTCCCGAACACCTCGAAGGGGCCCCGCCGGCGGATCGGCGGGGCCCCTTCGCGTGCCGACGTCACGCCCTCGTCCCCCGAACGCTTCGCCCGCCGTGAAGCCGCGCCTCCCGCGTGTCACGGTGGACCGGACCCACCCTGAAGTCCGGAGCACCGCCATGGCAGAACTGCAGGCCGCACTCGACACCACCGCCGAAGCCGGAGATCTCGACCGGCCCCCCGCGCGGCCCCCCGAGCCCCCGCCCATATCCGAGCCGGGACCGGAGCCGCCCGCGCCCGACCCGCTCCGGCACGCCCGATCGCTGCTCGCCGCGCATCCCGTCGCCGACGGCTGCAGCGGACTGCCCTGGGCGCTGCGCGGACTGCCCTGGTACGACCTGGAGCTCGGCGACAGCGCCGTGGACGCCGACGTGCCCCGGCTGCGGGCCGGCGGCGTGGGGGCGCAGTTCTGGTCCGTGCACGTGCCGGACGGCGTCACCGGTGACCGCGTGCTCGGCGCGACCCTCGAACAGCTCGACCTCGTCAAGCACGTCGTCGGCGGCCACTCCGAGGGGCTGCGCCTGACCCGCACCGCGTCCGAGGTGGCCGACGCCCGCCACTGCGGCCGCATCGCCATCCTGATCGGCCCCGCCCGCGCGGAGGCACTCGGCGACTCGCTCGCCACGCTGCGCGCCCTGCACGCGCTCGGCCTGTGCTCGCTCACGCTCTCCGGTACGTCATGGGCGGGCCCACAGGGGCTGGCCCCGTTCGGCGAGGAGGTGGTGCGCGAGCTGAACCGCCTCGGGGTGCTCGCCGAGCTCTCCGGCGCGTCCGAGGCCACGGCGCACCGGGTGCTCGCCGTCTCCAAGGCTCCGGTCCTGTTCAGCCGCTCGGGAGCCCGCGCGCTGCGGGACGCCCCGGGGAACCTCCCGGACGACCTGCTCACCGCGCTCGGCGCCGCCAAGGGCCTGTGCCTGGTGCCCCTGGCGGCCGAGCAGACGGGTTCCTCGATCGGCGAGGTCGCGGACCACCTCGACCACGTACGCCGCCTCGCGGGCCCGGAGTGCGTGGGCCTCTCGGGGACGTACGACACCCCGGCCGCGCACCCCGACGGTCTGGCCGACACGTCGCGCTATCCGCATCTGGTCGCCGAGCTCGTCGGACGTGACTGGTCCGACGACGACCTGGCCCGCCTGACGTGGGGCAACGTCCAACGGGTGCTGCGCGGTGCGGACTTCACGGCGCGGGCGGCACGGGACAGGCGACGGCGGCAGCAGGCGACGGCCTGAGACCCGGCGCCGCTCAGTCCGCGCCGATCCGGCAGAGGCAGAAGGGGTGCCCTGCCGGATCGGCGTAGACACGGAAGTCGCGCTCGCCGTCGCCGTCGTCGACGTCGAGCGGCTTGGCGCCCAGGGCGAGTACGCGCTCCTCGGCGCGCTCGATGTCCTGGACGGCCGGGCCCACGTCGATGTCGAGATGGGCCTGCTGGGAGCCGGCCTCCGCGTGCGGCCAGTCGGGCGGGCGGTGGCCGGGGGCCGCCTGGAAACAGACGCGCAGGCCGCCCGGCACGGTGAGCACGACCCAGTCCCCCTCTTCCTCCTCGACCTCGATCTCTAGCTCACCGCCGATCAAGTGACGGTAGAACATGCCGAGTTGACGGGGGTCCGGGCAGTCGAGGACGACGTTGCGCAGGCGTCCGACGGGCGCCATGAGCGTTCCTTTCTTCAGCAGGCGCAGAGACAGAACGGGTGCCCGGCCGGGTCGGCGTACACACGGAAGCCGCGCTCGCGGTCCTCCGTGTCGAGCGCGGTGGCGCCGAGCGCGAGCACCTCCTTCTCGACGGCGTCCAGCTGCGCCCGGTCCACTTCGAGATCCAGGTGGAACTGCTGCGAGTGCGCGGCCTCGGGCCACTGCGGCGGTACGTGGCCGGGGGCCGCCTGGAACGCGAGCGGTGTGCCGCCGGGGACTTCGAGGTCCACCCAGCCCTCCCCGTCGTCCTTGGGGGTACCGCCGACGACGGCCGCGTAGAAGGTGGCGAGCGCGAGGGGGTCGGGACAGTCGAGCACGACGACGCCGAGTTTGGCGAGGGGCATGGCCTTCTCCTCAATCCTGTGCGGTTACCAGTACTCCACCGCTAGAGGTAACGGTTACTGCATACTCCCGCACTGGAGGTAACGTCGCAAGCATGAATGACAGAGCACCTGCTCCAGGGGGGCTCGCGCTGGTCCAGGCGCTGGTGAACACCCTGGACCTGGAGTCGGGCGCGGACGCGCTGGACACGTCGGAGGGACGCGCGCCCTTCGACCTCGCGCCGGGCCCGGAGGTGGCGGCGGCGAGGGAACTGCGGGAGTCACTGCGGGCGGCATGCCTCGCTCACGCGGGCCACGGCCCGCACACCACGGCGCCCGCGCTCTCCCGGCTCCTGGCGGGGGCGCCGCTGCTGGTGAAGGTCTCCGAGCAGGACGGCTCGGCGTCACTGGTCCCGGCGGAGCCGGAGGCCCTCGCCTCCCGGGTGGCCGCGGCCATCGCGGAGGCGGTGACCACGGGCA
This sequence comes from Streptomyces sp. NBC_01283, assembly GCF_041435335.1. NCBI lineage: Bacteria > Bacillati > Actinomycetota > Actinomycetes > Kitasatosporales > Streptomycetaceae > Streptomyces > Streptomyces sp. NBC_01283. The sequence goes on along the minus strand of NZ_CP108430.1, from coordinate 5,510,196 downwards.
CCTGGTCCCGCCTCAAGGCGTGCGAGGCCCCGGACTGCCACTGGGCGTACTACGACCGCAGCCCCGCCGGGCGCAGCCGGTGGTGCGACATGGGGGTGTGCGGGGCCCGCGCCAAGATGCGGGCCTACCGGGCACGGAAGGGTGCGGCCGGGGCCGCGGACACCGCGGGCCCTCAGGCCGAAGGCCGCCCCATCGCGCGGTAGGTCCACCCGGCCGCCCGCCACACCGTGGGGTCGAGCGCGTTGCGGCCGTCCAGGATGAGCCGGTTCGATGCCACCTCACCGAGCACCGCCGGGTCGAGCTCGCGGAACTCGCGCCACTCCGTGAGGTGCAGGACCACGTCCGCGCCCCGGACGGCGTCCACGGCCGTCTCCGCGTACGCGAGCGTCGGGAAGAGCCTGCCCGCGTTCGCCATCCCCTTGGGGTCGTACACGGTGACCTGGCCGCCCTGGAGGTGGATCTGCCCGGCGACGTTCAGTGCGGGCGAGTCCCTGACGTCGTCCGAGTCCGGCTTGAACGTGGCGCCGAGGACCGCGACCCGCTTGCCCAGGAAGGACCCGCCGCCGAGCGCCTCGCGCGCCATCTCCACCATCTGCCCGCGCCGCCGCATGTTGATGGAGTCGATCTCCCGCAGGAACGTCAGCGCCTGGTCGGCGCCCAGCTCCCCGGCCCGTGCCATGAACGCCCGGATGTCCTTGGGCAGGCAGCCGCCGCCGAAGCCGATGCCGGCCCGCAGGAACTTCTTGCCGATGCGGTCGTCGTAGCCGAGCGCCTCGGCCAGCTTCACGACGTCACCGCCCGCGGCCTCGCACACCTCGGCCATCGCGTTGATGAACGAGATCTTCGTGGCGAGGAAGGAGTTGGCGGCGGTCTTCACGAGCTCGGAGGTCGGGAAGTCCGTCACGACGAACGGCGAGCCCTCGCCGACCGGACCCGCGTACACCTCGCGGAGCAGCTTCTCCGCGTGCGCGCTGCGTACGCCGACGACGATGCGGTCCGGGTGCAGCGTGTCCTTGACGGCGAAGCCCTCACGGAGGAACTCCGGGTTCCAGGCCAGCTCGGCCTCGACGCCCGCCGGAGCCGCGGCGGCGAGCTCGCGCGCGAGCCGCTCCGCCGAGCCGACCGGCACGGTCGACTTGCCGACGACGAGCGCGGGCTTCGTCAGGTGCGGGGCGAGCTGCGCGAAGGCACTGTCGACGTAGCTCATGTCACAGGCGTACTCGCCGTGCTTCTGCGGGGTGTTCACGCAGACGAAGTGCACGTCGCCGAAGGCCGCGACCTCGGCGAAGTCCATCGTGAAGCGCAGTCGGCCGCTGGAGCCCTCGATCCCGGCGACGTGCTTGCGCAGCAGCTCCTCAAGACCGGGCTCGTACATCGGGACCTCGCCCCGCTGCAGCATCTCGATCTTCTCCGGCACGACGTCGAGGCCGAGCACCTCGAAGCCGAGCTCGGCCATGGCCGCGGCGTGCGTCGCACCGAGGTACCCGGTGCCGATCACGGTGATCTTGAGGGCCATGCGGTGCTCCAGGGGTCTACGGCCGTCAGTGCGGTGCCCGAGCATAGTCGGGCCCTTGAGCGGGCACGTTCCCGCTATTGCCGACCGCCGACCGCCCGCTGTCGGCAAGCTCACGTATCCCTCGCGTCGGCCGCCCTCTAAAATTTGGGTTACTTAACGGTAATTAGCATCCTTGGAGCGTGAGAGACCTTGGCCGGATCGGCTGATTTCGACCTGTACCGCCCGTCCGAGGAGCACGACATGCTCCGCGACGCGATCCGATCGCTCTCCGAGGCGAAGATCGCGCCGTTCGCCGCGGCGGTGGACGAGGAGGCCCGCTTCCCGCAGGAGGCGCTCGACGCCCTCGTCGCCTCCGACCTGCACGCCGTACACGTACCGGAGAGCTACGGCGGCACGGGTGCCGACGCGCTCGCCACGGTCATCGTGATCGAGGAAGTGGCCCGCGCCTGCGCCTCGTCCTCGCTCATCCCGGCCGTGAACAAGCTGGGCTCGCTCCCCGTGATCCTCTCCGGGTCCGAGGAGCTGAAGAAGAAGTACATGACGCCGCTCGCCAAGGGCGAGGGCATGTTCTCGTACTGCCTCTCCGAGCCGGACGCCGGTTCGGACGCGGCGGGCATGAAGACGAAGGCCGTCCGTGACGGGGACTTCTGGGTCCTCAACGGCGTGAAGCGCTGGATCACGAACGCGGGCGTCTCCGAGTACTACACGGTGATGGCCGTGACCGACCCGACGAAGCGCTCGAAGGGCATCTCCGCCTTCGTGGTCGAGAAGTCGGACGAGGGCGTCTCCTTCGGCGCCCCGGAGAAGAAGCTCGGCATCAAGGGTTCGCCGACCCGCGAGGTCTACTTCGACAACGTCCGCATCCCCGCCGACCGCATGATCGGCGAGGAGGGCACGGGCTTCGCCACGGCGATGAAGACCCTGGACCACACCCGCATCACGATCGCGGCCCAGGCACTCGGCATCGCGCAGGGCGCCCTCGACTACGCCAAGGGCTACGTCAAGGAGCGCAAGCAGTTCGGCAAGCCGATCGCCGACTTCCAGGGCATCCAGTTCATGCTCGCGGACATGGCGATGAAGATCGAGGCGGCCCGTCAGCTGACGTACGCGGCGGCGGCCAAGTCGGAGCGCGGCGACAGCGACCTGACCTTCGCGGGCGCGGCGGCCAAGTGCTTCGCGTCGGACGTCGCGATGGAGGTCACCACGGACGCCGTCCAGCTGCTCGGCGGCTACGGCTACACCCGTGACTACCCCGTCGAGCGGATGATGCGCGACGCGAAGATCACGCAGATTTATGAAGGCACGAACCAGGTCCAGCGGATCGTCATGGCCCGCAACCTGCCGTAACCCGGCGCGGTATCCATCGCCCTCTCCCTGCCACAGGGGGAGGGCGATTCGCGTTTTCCGGGGGCATCAGCGCTCCGACATCAGCCCTTGGGCGGGGCGAGGACCGGCGGGCTGCCCCACGGGAGTTCCAGCGCCGCCCGCAGCGCGAGCACGGTCTGCTCGCCGATCCGGTCGGCGAGCTCCTGCTCCACGCGGCGCAGGACCAGCTCCGCCCTGCGGTGCGTGCGCGCGCCCTCCTCGGTCCGGCGGATCAGCCGCTGCCGCGCGGAGGAGGGGTCGGGGGCCTGTTCGAGCAGCCCCGCGGCGACCAGGCCGTGCACCGCCTGGTGGGCGGTCTGCCGGGTGACGCCCATGCGGCGGGCCAGCTCGGACACGGTGGTGCCCTCCGCGTCCAGGACGGCGAAGAGGCCCGCCTGCGTCGGGGACACCGGGGCCTCCCCCGCCTCCTCCAGGGCCGCGAGGAGCGCGTCCTCGAACCAGCGGCGGGCGTCGCCCAGGAGTTGCGGGAGGTTGCGGCCGGTGGCGTGCATGCCGTGAGCCTATGGGTTCGGGGCCGGCGCTTGCCCGTCGTGGACTCATCATGTCAGGCTGCCTGACATTCCTCCATGTCCCCTCACTCAGCCATCGCCCCGGGAGAGCCATGACCATCGAGTACGCCACCCGCCACCGGCGCTCCTCACGCATCCCCGCCGAGCCGGGCAAGCCCTACGTCATCGAGAAGGGCGAGGGCGACCGCGCCCATCTGTTCGGCGACCTGATCACCATCTACGCGGGCGGCGAGCAGACCGAGAACGCCTTCAACTTCTTCACCGTCGAGGGCCCCAGGGGCAACGTCATCCCCGCCCACCTGCACCCCGACACGTACGAGGTCTTCTACGTCACCCAGGGCGCCGTCCGCCTCTTCGTCGAGGACCTGGAGGGCGAGCAGCAGGAGAAGCTCCTCACCCCCGGCGACTTCGGCTTCGTACCGAAGAACTGCCCGCACGCCTACCGCATGGAGCGCCATCACAGCCAGGTCGTCGGCGTCGCCGCGGGACCCGGCGGCACCTTCGAGCGGTTCTTCGAGACCCTCGGGGCGCCCGCCGAAGGTCTCGGACTGCCGCGTGAGCCCGTCGTGCCCACGCCCGACAAGTTCGCCACCGTCCCCGAGCGGTACGACGTGCGCTTCCTGCCCGAGCACCAGTGGCGCACCCGGTGAGCGAAGAGCCGCGGGCGCTGATCGCCGCTCCCCACCCGGACGTCGCGCCGCTCCCGGCACCGGCCCCGCGGGTCCTTCGCGGTGTCCCGTACGGCGAGGTCGAGGGCGGCCGTCCGCTGGAGCTCGACCTCTGGCTGCCGGAGGCCGGGCGCGGGCCCGCCCCGCTCGTCCTCTTCGTGCACGGCGGCGCCTGGCGGCGCGGGCGCCGTGACGACATGGGCCTGCGGACCCGGCACTGGAACCCGGGCCCCTTCGCACGCATCGCGGCGGCGGGCTTCGCGGTGGCCTGCGCCGACTACCGGCTCAGCGGCGAGGCCCTCTTCCCCGCCCCGCTGGACGACCTGCGGACGGCGCTGCGCTGGCTGGAGCTGCGCGCGCCGGAGCTCGGCGTCGACACCGCGCGGACCGTGGTGTGGGGCGAGTCCGCGGGCGGGCACCTGGCCTCGCTGCTCGCGCTTGACCCCGCGGCCCCGGCCACCGGCGCCGTCATCTGGTACGCCCCGAGCGACCTGACCGTCCCCCGCGGCCCGTTCGACCCGCACAGCGCCACGACCCCGGAGGCCCTGCTGCTCGGCGCCGCCCCCGCCACCGTGCCCGAGCGGGCCCTTGCGGCCAGCCCCGTCGCGCGGGTCCACCGCGCCGCCCCGCCCTTCCTCCTGGTCCACGGCGAGCGGGACACGATGGTCCCGGCCACGCACAGCGAGGCGCTCGCGGCGCGGCTGCGGGAGGTGGGCGCGCCGGTGGAGCTGCATACGGTGCCGGGCGCCGACCACGGTTGGTACGGAGTGACCGACGACGCCGTGGAAGACCTCTTCGCCCACTCACTGCGGTTCGCGCAGGGGCTCGTGACCTGACGTACGCAAAGGGCGGGGGCTGCCGATCGGCCGCCCCCGCCCTGATGTCGTACGCCCTCAGCCGTCCAGCTGCTGAAGCGTCGCGTTCGACGGACCGCGCCGGGACCGCACGTCGCGTGCCACGTCCTCCGCGGCGCCCAGGACGCGCACCGCGTTCCGCCACGTCAGCTTGGCCAGGTCGTCCTTCGACCAGCCGCGGGTCAGGAGCTCCGCGATCAGGTTCGGGTAGCCCGCGACGTCGTCGAGGCCGTCCGGGGTGAACGCCGTGCCGTCGTAGTCACCGCCGATGCCGATGTGGTCGATGCCCGCCACCTCGCGCATGTGGTCGAGGTGGTCGGCGACCGTCGCCGCCGTGGCGACCGGGCGCGGGGTCGACTCCTCGAAGGCCGCGTGGACCTTCATCGCTTCCGGCTTCGTGTCCAGGTGGTGGAAGCCGTGCGCCCGCATGTTCTCGTCGGCCGCCGCCGTCCAGTCGACCGCCGCCTGGAGCACGAACTTCGGCACGAAGGTGGCCATCGCGACGCCGCCGTTCGCGGGCAGCCGCCCCAGGACGTCGTCCGGGATGTTGCGCGGGTGGTCGCACACCGCGCGCGCCGAGGAGTGCGAGAAGATCACCGGCGCCACGGAGGTGTCCAGGGCCGCCCGCATCGTCGTCGCCGCCACGTGGGAGAGGTCCACGAGCATGCCGGTGCGGTTCATCTCGCGTACGACCTCGTGGCCGAACGGGGAGAGCCCGCCGACCCCCGGCTCGTCCGTCGCCGAGTCCGCCCACGCGATGTTGTCGTTGTGCGTCAGCGTCATGTAGCGGACGCCGAGCGCGTGCAACGCCCGCAGGGTCGCGAGGGAGTTGTTGATGGAGTGCCCGCCCTCGGCGCCCATCAGGGACGCGATGCGGCCCTCGGCCCGCGCCTCCTCCATGTCCGCGGCCGTCAGCGCACGCCGCAGGTCCTTCGGGTAGCGCGCGAGCAACTGGCCGACGCAGTCGATCTGTTCGAGCGTCGCGCTCACCGCGGCGTCGCCCGTCAGGTCCGTGCGGACGTACACCGACCAGAACTGCGCACCGACCCCGCCCGCCCGCAGGCGTGCGATGTCGGTGTGAAGGTGGCCCGTCTGGTCGCTCGCGATATCCAGGCGGTCGAGGTCGTAACCGGCCTTCTCGCGCAGTGCCCAGGGCAGGTCGTTGTGGCCGTCGACCACCGGGAATTCGGCGAGCAGGGCGCGGGCGTCGGGAAGAGCGGGAGACGTCATGCCGCTCACTTTCCCGAACCGAAGCCGAAGCCGGAACCCGCGCCTTCGACCTTGGCGCGCAGACGCTTCCCCTTCTCCGTGGCCTGCTCGTTCAGCTCCTGCTGGAACTCCCGCATACGGCCCAGGAGTTCGGGGTCGTGCGCGGCCAGGATGCGGGCCGCGAGGAGACCCGCGTTGCGCGCGCCGCCCACCGAGACCGTCGCCACCGGCACGCCCGCGGGCATCTGCACGATGGACAGGAGCGAGTCCATGCCGTCCAGGTACTTGAGCGGTACGGGCACGCCGATGACCGGCAGCGGCGTCACGGACGCCAGCATGCCCGGCAGGTGCGCGGCGCCGCCGGCCCCCGCGATGATCGCCTTGAGACCGCGGTCCGCCGCCTCCTCGCCGTACGCGACCATCTCGCGCGGCATCCGGTGCGCCGAGACGACGTCGACCTCGTAAGGAATCTCGAACTCGTCGAGGGCCTTGGCCGCGGCCTCCATGACCGGCCAGTCGGAGTCCGAGCCCATGACGATGCCGACTACAGGTCCTACAGGTGCGGTCATTCTGTGATCGTTCCTCTGAGATAGCCGGCCGCGTGACGCGCGCGCTCCAGCACGTCGTCCAGGTCGTCGCCGTAGGTGTTGACGTGGCCGACCTTGCGTCCGGGCTTCACGTCCTTGCCATACATGTGGATCTTCAACTGCGGGTCACGCGCCATGCAGTGCAGATACGCCTGGTACATGTCCGGGTAGTCGCCGCCCAGGACATTGGCCATGACCGTCCACTTCGCCCGCGGGCGCGGATCGCCGAGGGGCAGGTCGAGCACCGCGCGCACGTGGTTCGCGAACTGGGACGTGATCGCCCCGTCCTGCGTCCAGTGGCCCGAGTTGTGCGGGCGCATCGCCAGCTCGTTCACCAGGATGCGGCCGTCGCGCGTCTCGAAGAGCTCGACCGCGAGGTGGCCGACCACCCCGAGCTCCTTGGCGACGCGAAGGGCCAGCTCCTGCGCCTGGCCCGCGAGGTCCTCCGAGAGACCGGGGGCCGGCGCGATCACCGTGTCGCAGACGCCGTCGACCTGCTGCGACTCGACGACGGGATAGGCCACGGCCTGGCCGTGCGGCGAGCGGACGACGTTCGCCGCGAGCTCCCGCCGGAAATCGACCTTCTCCTCGGCGAGCACGGGGACACCGGCCCGGAAGGGATCTTCGGCGTCCTCGACGGAACGTACGAACCACACCCCCTTTCCGTCATAGCCGCCACGCACCGTCTTGAGGATCACGGGGAAACCGTCGTCGCCGGGCCCCGAAGAGCCTTCGGCCGCGAAGGCCGCCACGTCGGCCGGATCGCGCACGATCCGGTGGCGTGGACACGGCACGCCGATCTCCGTGAGCTTCTCGCGCATCACGCCCTTGTCCTGGGCGTGCACCAGCGCGTCGGGCCCCGGACGCACGGGGATGCCGTCCGCCTCCAGGGCCCGTAGATGCTCGGTGGGTACGTGTTCGTGATCAAAAGTGATCACGTCGCAGCCCCTCGCGAACTCGCGCAGCGTGTCGAGGTCGCGATAGTCGCCGATGACGACATCGCCGACGACCTGCGCCGCGGAGTCCTGAGGGGTGTCACTGAGGAGCTTGAATTTCAGGCCGAGGGGGATACCCGCCTCGTGGGTCATGCGGGCGAGCTGACCGCCGCCGACCATGCCGACTACCGGGAACGTCACACCCCCAGGGTATCGGCCCGTATCAGCCATCCGGGAACGGCCGGTTTCCGCGCACGACAAGGGCTCTCCCGTCACAGAGCCGCCACAGTGTGGAGGCGTCCCCGCGCGACGGACCTGGCTCGCTGGTTAGCATGGCTGGGTTGACGCGACCGAATCACCAATTACGTCGACGTGACGAGACACCGGAACGAATCGACGACGGGGGTTGGGGCGACCACCATGAAGGAACGTGGCGCACTACGGGTGCGACTGGACCAGCTCGCGCGCGAAGTGGCCAAGTTCGGTGCCGTGGGAGCACTGGGCACCCTGGTGAACTTCAGCGTCTCCAACCTGCTGTGGCACACCACCGACCTGCAGGCCGTGCGCGCGAACGTGATCGCCACGGTCGTCGCCATCGCCTTCAACTACGTGGGCTTCCGCTACTTCACGTACCGGGACCGCGACAAGAGCTCCCGCACCAAGGAGCTCACGCTCTTCCTGGTCTTCAGCGCCGTCGGCCTGGTGATCGAGAACGGCGTCCTGTACGCGGCGATCTACGGCTTCGACTGGGACAGCCCGCTGCAGCGCAACGTCTTCAAGTTCGTGGGCATCGGCATCGCCACCTGCTTCCGCTTCTGGTCCTACCGCTCCTGGGTGTTCAAGGCGCTCCCCGCGCGGGAGACCGTCGCCCGTGCGGAATCGTTCCTGGAGGACGAGACCGCAGCGGCCTCCACCGAGGACAAGCGCCCCGCCGTGCAGGGCCCTAGGCCCTAGGCCCTAGGCCCTAGCGCACCGTCTCCTGCTGCTCCCGGTCCCGCTTCTGCGGCGGCGTACGGGACAGGAACAGGCCGAACACCGGCGGCTTGGTCTGCAGCATCTCCAGTCGGCCGCCGTCCGCCTCGGCCAGGTCCCGGGCCACCGCGAGGCCGATGCCCGTCGAGTTCCGGCCGCTGATGGTGCGCTCGAAGATCCGCGCGCCGAGGTCGGCGGGGACGCCCGGCCCGTCGTCGGTGACCTCGATGACCGTCTGGTTTCCCGTGACACGGGTGCGCAGCGCCACGGTGCCGCCGCCGTGCATGAGCGAGTTCTCGATGAGCGCGGCGAGGACCTGCGCGACCGCGCCGGGCGTGCCCACCGCCCGCAGATGCTGCTTGCCCGAGCTGACGATGGCGCGGCCCGCGCTGCGGTAGGCCGGGCGCCACTCCTCCAGCTGCTGCTTGATGACCTCGTCCAGGTCGAAGGAGACGGCGGAGCCGGTGCGGGGGTCACGTGAGTTCGTGAGCAGCCGCTGTACGACGTCGGTGAGGCGCTCGACCTGCGCGAGCGCGATCGTGGCCTCCTCCTTCACCGTGTCCAGGTCATCGGTGACGGTGATCTCCTCCAGGCGCATGGAGAGGGCCGTCAGCGGCGTACGCAGCTGGTGCGAGGCATCGGCCGCGAGGCGGCGCTCGGCGGTCAGCATCCGGGCGATCCGCTCCGCACTGCCGTCCAGGACGTCCGCGACACGGTCCAGCTCCGGCACCCCGTACCGCTTGTGGCGGGGCCTCGGGTCGCCGGAGCCGAGGCGCTCGGCGGTCTCCGCGAGGTCGGTGAGCGGCGAGGCGAGGCGGTTGGCCTGGCGCACGGCGAGGAGTACGGCGGCGATGATCGCGAGGAGGGCCACGGCGCCGATGATCAGCAGGGTGCGGCCGACCTCCTGGGTGACCGTGGTGCGCGGCTCCTCGACGGTGACCTTCTCGCCCTCCTCGCCCTTGGCCGTGTCGTGGATGACGTCGCCGGTGGGGCGGGTGCCGATCTCGACGGGGGCGCGGCCGGGGATCTCGATGAGGGCGTAGCGGTCGGTGTCGACGGCGGCGACGTCCCGCAGGATCTCGGCGTTGATCTGCTCGTCGCTGATGAGCCTGCTGTCCACGATGCTGGCCAGGCGGAGCGCCTCGCTGGTGACGCGGTCCTGGGCGCTGGTGCTGATGGTCCTGGTCTCTACGATCACCAGGCTCACGCCGAAGACCGCGATGACCACGAGGACTACGGCGAGGGTGCTGTTGATCAGTCGGCGACGCATCTACTCAGTGTCGCCGATCGAAGCCGCCCTCAGGGGCGCGGGGAACTGCGCGAGCAAGCACGGTGATGCCGCACCCGCGCTGCGACCGCTGGAGGCAGACGCATCTGCGAGGCCCTCGCCATAGGCCTCTGCGGGCCGTCGACGGCTGGTCGCGCAGTTCCCCGCGCCCCTGACGGGCATCTGCCCAGCGCCCAGGGGCGAGATCAGCTCTTCTCGAAGCGGAAGCCGACGCCCCGCACCGTGGCGATGTACCGCGGGTTCGCGGCGTCGTCGCCCAGCTTCTTGCGCAGCCAGGAGATGTGCATGTCCAGGGTCTTGGTGGACGACCACCACGTGGTGTCCCAGACCTCGCGCATCAGCTGGTCACGGGTGACCACCCGGCCCGCGTCCCGGACCAGGACCCGCAGCAGGTCGAACTCCTTGGCGGTGAGCTGGAGCTCCTCCTCGCCCATCCAGGCGCGGTGCGACTCCACGTCGATGCGCACGCCGTGCGTGGCCGGAGCCTGCGCGGGCTCGGCAGCCCCGCGCCGGAGCAGGGCCCGGACCCGGGCGAGCAGTTCGGCGAGGCGGAAGGGCTTGGTGACGTAGTCGTCGGCGCCCGCGTCCAGGCCGACGACGGTGTCCACCTCGTCGGCGCGGGCGGTCAGGATGAGGATCGGTGCCGTGTGTCCCTCGGCGCGGAGGCGGCGGGCCACCTCCAGGCCGTCCATTCCGGGCAGCCCCAGGTCGAGTACGACAAGGTCGACGCTGCCCTGCAGCCCGGCGTCGAGGGCGGTCGGGCCGTCCTCACGCACTTCGACCTCGTACCCCTCCCTGCGCAGGGCACGGGCCAGCGGCTCCGAGATGGACGCGTCGTCCTCGGCGAGCAGTACACGGGTCATGGGGTGATGGTAGTCCGCGCCGGAGGACCGTCGTGGGGTGATCGCGTGGTGATCGACAACTCACGGTCGACCCCTGCGGCTATGGGGTGCGATCCTGAGGATCACCTTCAAATGTGGGTTGACGGTTCCTTCGTAGCCTGTGATCCATCTCTCAAGTCCTTCCATATGCCGCACTGTCGTGGCGTATGGTGACCCAACGCCTGATGCACTATCCAAGGACCTTTGGCCCGCTGTGCGGCCTTAGGTCTCTTTTATGTGCGGGTTGGCTTCTGCCAGCCTTGAAAGGAATGACCTGTGGTCGGGCCCTGAGCGTGAAACGCGCCAGGGCGTGGATCTCGGAGTCACCGTCCAGCGCCCTCCTCGACACGGAGCGCGAAACTCCCCCCGGGCGTGGGGGTGTGGACGGCTGTACCCCGGTGCCGACCGCCCCCCACCGGGCGCGCACACGCTCTTGCCGCGCGTCCCGAACCACAAGGATCGACCCATGGCGTCCAGCCTGACGAAGGACTCCGCCGGTACCCCTGGCTCTGAGAAGACCTTCTTCGGCCACCCCCGCGGACTGGCCACACTCTTCATGACCGAGATGTGGGAGCGGTACAGCTTCTACGGCATGAAGGCACTGCTCCCGCTGTATCTGATCGCCCCCGGCGGCATGAACATGAGTGCCACGACGGCGACGGCGATCTACTCCGTCTACATGTCGATGGTCTACCTCCTCGCCATGCCCGGCGGCTGGGTTGCCGACCGCTTCTGGGGACCGCGGAAGACGGTCGCCATCGGCGCCGGCGTGGTCATCCTGGGCCACATCACGCTCGCCCTGCCGAGCTCGGCGTCCTTCTTCGCCGGTCTCGCGCTCGTCGCGCTCGGCTCCGGCCTCCTGAAGGCCAACATCTCCACGATGGTCGGCCACCTCTACGACGGCCCGGAGGACCCGCGCCGCGACGGTGGCTTCACGCTGTTCTACATCGGCATCAACATGGGTGCCTTCCTCGCCCCGCTGACCATCGGCACCGTGGGCGAGAACGTCAACTGGCACTTCGGCTTCGCGCTCGCCGCGGTCGGCATGGCGCTCGGCCTCGCCCAGTTCATGCTCGGCTCGCGCCACCTGAGCGGCGAGAGCAGCGTCGTCTCGAAGCCCGCGACGCAGCAGGAGCGCAAGGCCGCCCTGCGCACCGGTCTGATCTGGCTGATCGTGGCCGCCGCGCTCTACACGTTCCTCGCCGTGACCGGCAACTTCGCCGACTGGGCGCTGATGCCGCTCACCATCGCCGGCCTGGTCATCCCGGTCGCCGTCCTGGTCCGCATGAAGCGCGACAAGGAGCTGACGAACCTGGAGCAGTCCAAGCTCTCCGGTTACGTCTGGTTCTTCGTCGTCGCCGCCGTCTTCTGGATGATCTACGACCAGAACGGCTCGACCCTGTCGATCTTCGGCGAGGGCTCCACGACGAACAACCTGCTCGGGTTCGACTTCCCGACCTCCTGGTACCAGTCGCTGAACCCGATCTTCATCATGGCGCTCGCCCCCGTGGTCGCCTCGGCGTGGCTCTGGCTGAACAAGCGGGGCAAGGAGCCGAGCACGGCGGTCAAGTTCGCCTCCAGCCTCACGCTGATCGGCATCTCCTTCGCCGTCTTCCTGATCCCGCTGATCGACACCGCCAACAACGGCGGCAAGGTCAGCCCGATGTGGCTGGTGGCGATCTACTTCATCCAGACCGTCGGCGAGCTCTGCCTCTCCCCGGTCGGCCTCTCGGTCACCACGAAGATGGCCCCGGCGAAGTACAGCGCCCAGATGATGGGTGTCTGGTTCCTCGCGGTCACCGCGGGCGACTCCGTCACCGGCCTGCTGACCTCGCCGCAGCTGGGGATCGACCTGAACAACTCGGGTGCGGTCGCCGTCGAGGCGATCATCGCGGTCATCGCGGGCTTCGGCATCTGGATGAACCGCAAGAAGGTCAAGGAACTGATGGGTTCCGTCAACTGACGTCCGCCACGGCCCCAGCGGGCCGGTAGGACTACTGCGCGAGGGCCGCCGCACCTGAGGGTGCGGCGGCCCTCGCGTTCGTCCACTCGCGCGAACAAGAGATCGTTCGCTAACCCGTGGCGGTGACGCGGAACGTTTCCGTGCCGGTGGCGGGGCCGGGCGGTGGAGCATCTGGCCATGCGTCGTACGTTGCCGGTCCTCGCCCTGTGCGTGGCGTTGCTGTCGTCCAGTGCCGCCGTCGAGGCCGCACCCAAGCCATTGCCGGGCCGGACCTTCTCCTACGGGGGTCACGCGCGCCAGCACATCACCGTGTACGGCGACCGGTCCGGCCGCCCCGCCCTGATGATCCTGCACGGCGGTTCCTGGGTGCGGGACACCGACTGGAGCGCGCGGGCCCGGTGGTTCGCGGCGCGCGGGTTCACCGTCTACGACACCGACTACCGGCTCGCCTCCGACGCCGCGTGGCCCGCGCAGCGCGACGACGTGCTCGCGGCCCTGCGGTGGGTGAAGCGGCGCGGCGGCGGCACCCCCGTGGTGCTCGGGTCCTCCGCGGGCGGGCATCTCGCCGTCAGCGCCGCGACCTACGGCGCGGGACGCAAGCGGGTGCGCGGGGTGGTGGCGCTCTCGCCGGTCGCCTCGCCCTACCGTGCCTGGAAGGACGGCGGGATGCGGGCCGCCTCCGGGGCACAGCGCAAACTGCGGGGGGCGGCGGAGCTGCTCGCGGGGTGCACGCCGGACCGTGCCGTCGGGCCGTGCTGGAAGAAGTGGGTCGACCTGGTGGCCAAGTCGCACGCCTCCGGCAAGGACGACGCGCCCCTGTACCTCACGCACTCGGCGGCGGACTTCGTGCCGGTCGCCCACTCCACGGACCTCGCGCACGCGCAGTCGCAGGCGGGCCGCCGGGACGTAACGGTCCGCATCGAGCCGGGCTCCGCGCACGGGGGCGTACTCCTGAAAGACCCCGCCGTGGCCCGGGCCGTCCTGGGGTGGCTCCGGAAACACGTCTGAGCGGCCTCAGGGAGCGCCCCGTCAGGGGCGCGGGGAACTGCGCGAGCAACCACGGCGTGACCCGCACCCGTGCAGTGAACGCCGGCAGGCAGACGCGTCTGCGACGTCTGGAGTTGGCCACTGCGGGCCGTCGACGGCTGGTCGCGCAGTTCCCCGCGCCCCTTCGGGCGCCTTAGCGGAGGCCGCTCCTTCGCCTCGGGAGGAAGGTGAAGACCGCGCCGCCCAGCAGAATCACCGTGCCCGCGACCAGGCCCAGCGCCCGCAACGCTCCGTTGTCGTCGGCTCCGGTCTCCGCGAGACCGCCGCCGGTCGCACCACCGCCGCCGGTGGTGGAACCGCCCGCCGACCCGGAGCCACCGGCCGACCCCGAACCGCCGGCCGCGCCACCCGGCTGCGCCGCCGTGTCGATCTCCAGGGACACCTCGGACTTGGACGGGGTGCAGGTCGTCGTCGTACCGAGCGCCTTGACCGTGAGAACGCCGGGCGAGAGCGTCGACTTGCCGTCGGCGCCCGGCTTGTACGTGCCGGTCAGGTCAGGGATGGTCATCGGGTCGCCGGACTTGATGGGCTCCTTGTTGGTGGGGCCCTCCACTGTCACCGTGCCCTTGTCCGCGCCGCCCAGCTTGACCGCCATCGACGGCTTCACGGAGTCCGCGGGGATGTCGGCGGGGCTGTCCATGACGGACTTCTTGAACTTCACCGTGAGGGCGTAATTCCCGCCGTCCTTCTTGGCGTTGATCTGCACGGGGGACGTGGCGTCCTTGTCGCCGATGGGCGTCTTGCACTTGTAGGGGGTCTGGACCTCCTTGCCGGGGAAGTCGGTCTTGCCGCCGTCGTCACCACCGGTGGCGCCGCCGGACGAGTCGCCGCCCGTACTCCCGGCCGTGTTGCCGCCCGAGTTCGTGTTGCCGGACGTGGTGCCCGATGTCGTACCGGACGTGGTGCCCGACGTCGTGCCGGACGTCGTGCCACCCGAACTCCCCGCGCCGTCCGTCACCTTGATGGTCGCGCCCGCCTTCACCTGCTCCTTGGGCGTGCACTTCGTGTCGGTCGACATCGGCTTGCTGACGTTGATGTTGTACGCGTCCGGGGTGAGCGTGATGTCGCCCGCCTTCGTCAGCTTCAGCTTGCCCTTCATGTCGGACAGGATCATCGGGCTGTTCTTCTTGATCGGCGGATTGACCCGCTCGCCCGCCACCGCCAGGTCACCGGTCTGGCCGCCGCCCAGCTTGATGGTGCCGGTCGGCTTCACCGTGTCCTTGTCCAGGTCGAGGATGTCCGGGTTCTTGGACGCGGCCTCGGTGGTCTTCCATACGACATCGACCTCGTCGCCCACCTTCGCGGTGGCCGGCGCGGTGATCTCCACCTTCGTGGTGCCCTGCACCGCCGGAAGACCCGATATCGGCGGCGGGATGCACTCCGTCTTGTACGCCACCTCGGCCGCCTGCGCGGGACTCGCGCCCAGCAGGATCCCCGCCCCGCCGAGCAGCAGCGAGACCGAGGCCGCGCCCGCTCTCCGTCGTGTGCTGATCACGTGTTTCCCTTCGTCGTCGGGCTGTTCTCTGACGGTGCGGAGAGCTGTCCGGCGGCGGGTGCGGTCCCGGTGCCGGGGTCTGTGTCAGGGGTGAACCACGGGAGGATGCCCGTGTTCGCGCCTGTGCCTGTACCTGTGGCGGACTTGCCGGACCTGCCGGTCTCGCGGGTCGGCTTCGTACGGGGCGCACGGGCCGCCTCGTCCGCCGCGACCGCCCCTTGGGGCAGCCTCAACTTCGGCAGCCGGTCGGTGAGTTCGGCGATCCTGCCGGTGCGATGGCGCCCGGCGGGGCGGGAGCCGCGGCCACCCCGGCGGCGGCCCGGGCGGAGCCTGTCCACCACCGCCATGCCGATGCGGAAGACGGCTGCGGGCACGACGACGCAGAGCAGGATCCAGAAGACGGTGACGCCCCACGGCCTGCCGACGTCCCAGGGCTGCTCGGCGAGGACCTTGCCGCCGAACTTCAGCGAGACGAGATAGCTGCCGTGCGCACCGGCCGAGAGCTCGACCGGGAGCTTGATCTGGGCCTTCTTGCCCGGGGCGATCGTGCCGCGCCACTGCTGTTCCTCCCACTGCGGGGCGAACACGCCGTGGGAGGTGCCCACTTGGAAGACGGGGTCCTTGACCGGGGCCGAGCCGACGTTGCCCACGGTGAAGACGAACGTGCGGGACGGCGGGGCACCGAACCAGGTCAGGACGCCGCTGGAGCCGTCGAGCTGTGTGTCGGTGAGGACGGAGAGCTTCCCGCCGCCCTCCTGCTCGGGCAGGGGCCTGACGGGATGCCCCGCGACCTTGAAGACGGCGTCCGCCTGCGCCTTCTCCCCCGTGACCGTGGCCACGTGGACCACACAGGGGCAGGGCTTGGGCGGCTCGGCCACCGGGAGCTTCTTGCTGAACGTCCCCTTGTCGTCCGTGGTGACGGCGCGGCCCATGTCGTTGGCGCACGAGTTCGTGCCGCCGGGCACGCCAGCGGCCGGGGTCGACTGGCCGCAGACCAGCATCATCAGGAGGGCCTTCGGGCGCCAGCCCTTGCCCTTGACGGTGATGTCACCGCCCTTGCCCGCCTGGGACTTGGAGAGGGTGACGGACGGTTTCTCGGCGGCGGTGGCTCCCGCCGCCGGGAGCAGCAGGAAGGCCAGTGCCGCCAGCACGGCGGTTGCGGCGATGCACCGCTTGACTGCCCACAACGGGTTGCCGTTCACAGCTGCTCTCCCTCTGCCGTCCCCACTCCCGCCAACTCCGGCTCCGTACCGCCCTGTTCAGGTTCGTCCGGTGGCCCGTCCCCGGTCGTCGCCGTCCCCTCGCGTCTTTGCGCGGACCGTCCGCGCAGAAACCAGACGCCTGCCGCCACCAGGCCGAGGACCCCGGCGGCCACCCCCGCCACCGCTCCCCACGGCACGAAGCGGGCCGACGCCGTCGCCTTGTCGTGGGCTCCGCCCGCCGCCGTCACCGTGAGCGTGACCTCGACGGAGTCGAACGCGGGGGCGTCCTTCCACGGTTCCGTCAGGCTGACCCTGCGGCCGGGCAGCAGCTCCACCGGAAGCGTGCGGGGCCGCCGGTCGAGGAGCGGTCCGAGCACCCCCTCGGCGTGCACCCCGAGCCTGGGGGTCAGGACCGTGTTGCCGCGGTTGACGACGTCGTACGAGATGCGCCCGTCCCCGGCCCGCACGCGCTCGACCGTGAGCGCGGACAGCGTCGGACCGCTCACCCGCAGATGCACGCGGACCCCGGCGTCACGGCCGCCCTCCCGCGCGACGATCGCCCCGGGGTGGTCGCCCGGCACCGCGCTCTCGGGGACGCTCACGCTGAACGGCACCTCGGCGCGGGTGCGCGGCGGCACCTTCACCTCGCGCTCGGCGAACGTGATCCAGGAGCCGGTGTCCTTGGGCCTGCCCCGCTCCAGCGAGAACGCGCCGCCCCGTGTGTTGTCCGCGTCCGCGCCGCTCAGCTCCACCGTGCGCGGCTTCGGCCCCGGATTGGTGACCGTGAGCGTGTCCTCCAGGACGGAGCCGGGCGTGCCCTCCACGTAGAAGTAGGGCCGCCCGTCCTTCGCCGGCCGGGTCCCTCCTCCTGCGGAGGGCGCGACCGACCACGCTCCGGAGTCGTCGGCGAACACCGGAGGCGCCGGTGCCGCGCCCGTCACCAGAAAGGCCAGGGCCACGGTGAGGGCACGGGCAACGGACAGCAGCGACGGCATCGGCGGCTCCTGGATCTTCGTACGCTTTGTACGCGTCGTACGCGCGCTGAACACGTCGTACGCGGGCGCGGAGGGCGCGGACGGTCAGGGGCGCGGTCGCCGCGTCCCCACGACGCCGCACACCGCGCACCGCGCCTAGCGCGACCGGGCCGCCTGGTTCCTGCGGGTCAGCCAGAGCGCGCCCGCCGCGCCCGCGAGCAGCACCGTGCCGCCGAGGGTGCCGAGCGCGATGGCGGAGTCCGCGGGTCCGGTCTGCGGGAGCTCTTCGCCGCCGGAGGGTGCGCTCGCCGAGCCGCCGGAGCCCGTGTCGTCACCGGATCCGCCGGATCCGCCGGTGGTACCGCCCGTGGTGCCGCCGCCCGAGCCCTTGACGTCGAGGGAGAGCGAGGGCTTGGGGCTGTTGGACGGCGTGCACGTCGTCGTCGTGCCGAGCGCCTTGATGGTCAGGACACCGGCGGTGAAGGTGACCTTGCCGCTCTTCTTGGGCGTGTACGTCCCCGACAGGTCACTGATCTTGATGGGGGTGTTGGCGGGGATCGCCTTGTCGTTGGGCGCCCCGGAGACCGGCACCGTGCCGCTCTCCGCCCCGCCCAGCTTGATGAGCGCGCTCGGCTTCATCGCGCCCTTGCCCAGTTCCACGGGGCTGGAGGAGACGCCCTTCTGGAAGGACATGGTGAGTTTGTAGCCGCTGCCGCTCTTGACGCTCTTGATATCGATCGGCGATACCGCGCCTTTGTTGCCGATGGGCGTCTTGCACTGGTAGTTGACGTCCTGGACCTCGGCCTGCGCGGCGGGGGCGGCCATCAGCACCGCCGAGCCGCCGGCCAAGGCCGTGGCAAGCGCGAGCGCGACCCTGCGTTTCTGGTACGACACCTCGAGTTCCCCTCATGCCGGTCGTGGCGTGCCGCGGTGCGGATTTACTGACGGCACATCAGATTGGGCGCTCAAGGTACGCCCGGGGCCCTGCCGAGGGAAGACAAAGAACGCGCCGGATCTCTAGTGATCCGGCGCGCATGCGAACCGTGGGTAACCCAAGGGGGAACTGAGCGGGCCCTAGACGGGCGCGCTCAGCTCGGCCCACACCGTCTTGCCCGCCACCCCCGGGGTGCGGACGACCCCCCAGTCCAGGCAGAGCCGCTGGACTATGAACATCCCGTGCCCGCCGGGCCGGCCGGCACGGTGCGGCGTGCGGGGCGCGGGCTGACCGGGCCCGCGGTCGGACACCTCTATCCGCAGCACCTTGCTGTCGGAGGAGATCCAGAGCTCGTCGGGGCCCTCGGCGTGCAGGCACGCGTTGGTCACCAGCTCGGACACCACGAGGAGGACGTCCTCCGCGGCGGCCCGCTGATCGGCGCCCGCAGCGGGCAGCCAGCCCCACGCCTGCAGCGCCTGGCGTGCGAAGTCCCGGGCGAGGGGAACGATGCCGCTCGCGCCGTTCAGGCTCAGCCTGCGGACCTGGCGCCCCTGACGGCCCGCAGCCGCCGAGACGGCCTGGTCCGCGGGAGCGGCCGCGACGGCGGTCTCGGACTCCGGACCGCGGTCGCCCGGCGAACAAGGCCGGGTGGTGCTCATCAGCGCTTCACCTCACCGACAAGAGGACTCTGGACAAGGAACTGGACAAGTAGCGGGCCTCCAAGAGGGATCATCTGCTCGGCCGTTCCTGCTGTTGATTTTGGCAACGTTCGATGGGGGCAACGTTTGATCGGCGGACCGCTGTCGACGGATCCAGGGTGTCTCCTGCCCGGCCGAACCGTGAGAACACCCACTTCTTCGACGCGACCCGTGTGACGCTGGTAACGCAGTGATCACGTAGAGACAACTGGCGCGTAACTCTTGGGCACGCTCCGTCAGCAGGCCGCCGGATCAGTCGGCCAGCGCCTCCGCGAGCGTCTCGTGAACGGTAAAGACGGCCTCGGCACCGGTGATCTCGAAGACCCGGGCCACCACCGGCAGCATCCCTGCCAGATGCACTCCACCTCCCGCGGCCTCGGCCTTGAGCCGGGCCCCCAGTAGGACATTGAGTCCGGTGGAGTCCATGAACTCCAGTCGCGAACAGTCGACGACAAGGCGCGAGAAGCCGTCGTCGAGGCAGGCCTCGAGTGGCACACGCAACAAATCGGCGGTGTGGTGATCCAACTCACCCGCCGGAGTCACGACGACGCTCGGGCCCTCGGCCCGGACTTCGACCAGAAGTCGGCCCCGATGCGCGCTACCGACTGTCCCGCGGTCCATTCCGTCACTCACTTCCGACCGTCGTGGCTGTTGATGACGCCCCTGAACATTACGCCTTCCTCACGCGCTCGGGTACCCGAACATCCCCCCGAAATCGGACATTTCAGAGCACAACGCACTTGCGACCGGCCCGTGGAACCGGGTAGGGGTAGAAGAGACAGTAATCAACACTGACGGCTTTGGAGGCGCCGCACACCGCAGTGCACGTATTGGCATCGGCAGCCATATGCCGAGAACGATGGAGGACACCATGTCACCCCGGCTCGACGAATCGCGCACTGACCGAGCGACGTCGACAATCCCGCCTCACCGTATCGAGACCGCGATCCCGGGTCCCCGCACGGAATCCGCGTCGGAGGAACTCCCGGCCCCGACGGCCGTGGCGGAGACGGAAGCCCTGGAAGGGCTTGCCGATCTGCCGGAGATCCCGCCGTTCGACGAGGTGGGTCCGCTGGATGCGAGGGCTCTGTCCAAGACCCTCTTCGAACGCCTCGAATCACTTGAGGAAGGTACGCACGAGTACGCGTACGTCCGCAACACCCTCGTGGAACTCAACCTCGCCCTGGTCAAGTTCGCCGCCTCCCGGTTCCGCTCCCGCAGCGAGCCCATGGAGGACATCATCCAGGTCGGCACCATCGGCCTGATCAAGGCGATCGACCGCTTCGAGCTCAGCCGAGGCGTCGAGTTCCCCACCTTCGCGATGCCGACCATCGTCGGCGAGATCAAGCGCTTCTTCCGCGACACGAGTTGGTCGGTGCGCGTCCCGCGCCGCCTGCAGGAACTCCGTCTTGACCTCGCCAAGGCGGGCGACGAACTCGCCCAGCAGTTCGACCGCGCCCCCACGGTGGGCGAGCTCGCCGAGCGCCTGGGCATCTCCAACGAGGAGGTCGTCGAGGGCATGGCGGCGTCCAACGCCTACACGGCAAGCTCGCTGGACGCCCAGCCCGAGGAGGACGACTCCGAGGGTGCGCTGGCGGACCGGATCGGCTACGAGGACCACGGACTCGAAGGCATCGAGTACGTCGAGTCGTTGAAGCCGCTGATCGCCGAACTGCCGCCGCGCGACCGGAAGATCCTCTCGCTCCGCTTCGTCGCCAACATGACGCAGTCGGAGATAGGCGATGAGCTCGGCATCTCGCAGATGCACGTCTCGCGACTGCTGTCGCGCACTCTCGTCAAGCTCCGCAAGGGATTGACCGTCGACGAGTGAGGGTTCTCGCCGCCCGGCGTTTTCGCCGGCCGCATGAACCGCCGCTTCGCGAGGGATCGTTCCCACCCACCCGTTTGTCCCGCAGTCCGGGGCAGGCGGGTGGGTTGCTGTCTGCCCTCGCCTACCCCTCCAGCGCCGCCGCCACGGCCGCCTCCGCATGCAGTCTCGTCGTGGGGAAGACCGGCACCGGGCTGTGCTCCTGCCCGATGAGCAGCTCGATCTCGGTGCATCCCAGAATCACGCCCTCAGCCCCTTCCCGTACGAGATCTCCGATGACCCGCTGGTACCCGGCCCGGGACTCCTCACACACCACCCCGAGACACAACTCCTCATAGATCACCCGGTGCACGAGCGCACGCCCCGCCGCATCCGGCACCAGCACGTCGAGCCCGCGCGCCGCGAGCCGCTCCCGGTAGAAGTCCTGCTCCATGGTGAACGCGGTCCCGAGCAGCCCCACGCGCCTCAGACCGCCCCGCAGCACCGCGTCGGCGGTCGCGTCCGCGAGGTGCAGGAGAGGCACGGAGAGAGCCTCCTGGACCTGTTCAGCGACCTTGTGCATGGTGTTGGTGCAGATCAGCACGAGCTCGGCACCGGCGGCCTCGACCCCCTTGGCCGCCCCCGCGAGCACCTCACCCGCCTGCTCCCACTCCCCCGCGACCTGGAGCCGCTCGATCTCGGCGAAGTCGACGGAGTACAGCACGCAACGGGCGGAATGCAGCCCCCCGAGCCGCTCCCGCACCATCTCGTTGAGCAGCCGGTAGTACTCGGCACTGGACTCCCAGCTCATGCCCCCGATGAGGCCGATGGTCTTCATGAGACGCAGGATCGCACCCTCGGCACGGCCCCTCTCACACGGGCAGCGCCACGCCGTGCACGACCGCCGGACCGTAGTCCACGCCCTCCAGGGCGAGCGCCAGGGCCAGCCGCCGTTCCGGCCGACTGGGCGCGTAGCAGCGACGTACTGCAAGAAAGTCCCGCTGGACAACGGGCATACCGCCCATCCAGCGGGACTTTTCTGCAATCGGCGTCAGGCCGCCCCCGTCACGCCACCCTCGCGCCCCGGCGCCACACCTCGGAGACCAGCGGTACGCCCGGGCGGTACGCCAGGTGTACGTGGCTTGGGGCGTCCAGGAGGGCGAGGTCGGCGCGGGCGCCCTCGCGGATGAAGCCCACGTCCGTGCGGCGCAGGGCTGCCGCGCCGCCCGCTGTGGCCGACCAGATCGCCTCGTCGGGGGTCATGCCCATGTCCCGTACCGCCAGGGCGATGCAGAACGGGACCGACGACGTGAAGGACGAGCCCGGGTTGCAGTCCGTGGAGAGCGCCACCGTCGCGCCCGCGTCCAGGAGGCGGCGGGCGTCGGGCCACTCGGCGCGGGTGGAGAACTCGGCGCCGGGGAGGAGCGTCGCCACCGTGGAACTGTTCGCGAGCGCGTCGACGTCCGCGTCCGTGAGGTGCGTGCAGTGGTCCGCCGATGCCGCGTCCAGCTCCACGGCGAGCTGGACGCCGGGGCCGTACGAGAGCTGGTTGGCGTGGATGCGGGGGTGCAGGCCCTTCGCCTTGCCGGCCGTCAGGATCGCGCGGGCCTGGTCGCCGTCGAAGGCGCCCTTCTCACAGAAGACGTCGATCCAGCGGGCGTGGGGGGCGCAGGCCTCCAGCATCTCGCCCGTGACCAGGTCCACGTACGCTGCCGGGTCCTCGGCATAGTCCGGGGAGACGATGTGGGCGCCGAGGAAGGTGACCTCGTCGGTGTGGGCCGCCGCGATGCGGAGGGCGCGGGCCTCGTCCTCGGTGTTGAGGCCGTAGCCCGACTTCGTCTCGAACGTCGTCGTGCCCTGGCGGAGCGCCTCACGGAGGTAGTGCGTGAGGTTCGCTTCGAGCTCGGCGTCCGTGGCGGCGCGGGTGGCCGCGACTGTGGTGCGGATGCCTCCGGCGGAGTAACTGCGGCCCGACATGCGGGCGTTGAACTCCTGGGTGCGGTCGCCCGCGAAGACGAGGTGGCTGTGGGAGTCGACGAAGCCGGGGATGGCGGCGCGGCCCTTCGCGTCGTACGTCTCGTCCGCCGCCGGGGCCTTGGCGGCTGGGCCCACCCAGGCGATGGTCTCGCCGTCGAGGACCACGGCTGCGTCCGTGAGGAGGCCCAAGGGGGTGCCGTCGCCCTGGGAGGGGTCGTTGGTGACGAGGCCGGCGATGTTGGTGATGAGGGTGGTGGGCATGCGGGGCCTCCGGGGGGTGAGTGGGGGTGGGCGGCTCCGCCGAGTTCGTCCTCATTCGCCGGACGGGCTGAATTCAGCCCGTCCGGCGAATGAGGACAGAGCCCGAAGGGCGATCTCGGGGGCCCAGGGGGCGGAGCCCCATGGTTTCGGGAACGGGAACGGGAACGGGAACGGGAACGGGAAGGGGCGGGGTGGGGGAAAGGTTCAGTCTCTCAGCGCCGCGATCGCCTCCGTCAGGGCCGACGCCACGTCGGGGACCGACACGTGCGCTCCGTCACGGACCACGTGACGGCCCCCCACCACCGTGTGGCGCACATCCGCCGCCGTCGCCGCGAACACCGCCGTCTCCGCGGCCAGGCGCGGTACCGGGCCCGCCGTGCGGACCGAGTCGAGCGCGACCGTCGCGAAGTCGGCCAGGCCGCCCGTCTCGATCACGCCCGCGTCCGCCCAGCCAAGGGCCGCGTGGCCCTCCGCCGTCGCCGCTCGCAGCAGCGCCGCCGCCGTCCAGTGGCCCCGCGTGTGCGAGCGCAGCCGTTCGTTGAGTTCCATCGCCCGCGCCTCTTCGAGGATGTCGATGACAGCGTGGCTGTCGGAGCCCAAGGAGAGGGGGCTGCCCGCGCGCTGGAGGGCGACCGCCGGGCCGATGCCGTCCGCCAGGTCCCGTTCCGTCGTGGGGCACATGCACGTGCCCGTCGTCGAGCGGCCGAGCAGCGCGATGTCCTCGTCCGTGAGGTGCGTGTTGTGCACGCCCGTCGTGCGGGGGCCAAGGACCCCGTGGTCGGACAGGAGCTGCGTGGGGGTACGGCCGTGCACCGCCCGGCACGCGTCGTTCTCCGCCGTCTGCTCGGAGAGGTGTACGTGGAGGGGGGCCTTGCGGGCCGCCGCCCATTCCGCCACCGTCCCCAACTGCCGTGCGGGGACCGCCCGTACGGAGTGGATCGCCGCGCCGACGCGGGCGTGCGCGCGGTCCTTCAGGGCCGATGCCCGTTCCGCCCATGCCTCCGTCGTGCCGTCCGAGAAGCGGAGCTGGTGGCGGTTCGGCGGCTCGCCCCGTGACTCCGTCAGCAGGCCCGACGCCACGTACGCCGTGTCCAGGAGCGTGATGCGGATGCCCGCGTCCGCCGCCGCCTCGATGAGCGCCTCGCCCATCGCGTTGGGGTCGGCGTAGGCGGCACCGCCCGGCGCGTGGTGCACGTAGTGGAACTCGCCCACCGTGGTGATGCCCGCGAGGGCCATCTCCGCGTACACCGCGCGGGCCAGCGCGTGATACGTCTCCGGCGTCAGGCGGTCCGCCACCGAGTACATGACCTCGCGCCATGTCCAGAACGTGCCCGATCCGACCTGGACCGTGCCGCGCAGGGCCCGGTGGAAGGCGTGCGAGTGGGCGTTCGCCAGGCCGGGGAGGGTGAGGCCGCGCAGCACCGTCGCGCCGGGCGGGGGCGTCTCGACCTCCTTGCGGACGGCTGTGATCCGGTCGCCCGTCACCTCCACCACCACCCCAGGCTCGACATTCGTGTCGAGCCAGGCGTGCTCCAGCCAGTACGTGTCCGCCTTCGCCGTGTCCGTCGTCACCTGCACGCGAGCCCTTCCAGTACGTCGGCCAGTGCGGTCACCCCTGCGACGCAGTCGTCCTCGGCGGCGAACTCGGCCGGGGAGTGCGAGATGCCCGTGGGGTTCCGTACGAACAGCATGGCGGTGGGGATCGATCCGGACAAAATACCCGCGTCGTGTCCGGCGCCCGTGCCGAGGACCGGGATCTTCCGCTCCCGGCCCAGGATCGCGCCCAGTTCGTCCCGCAGGGCGTCCTCGAACTCGACCACCGGCGTGAAGGACTCGCGGACCACGGCGAGGTCGATGCCATGCCGGTCCGCGTACTCGCGGGCCGCCTTCTCGATGCCCGTCACGACCGTGTCGAGGGTGGACTGGTCCGCAGCTCGGGAGTCCAGCCAGCCGCGCACCAGGGACGGGATCGCGTTGACGCCGTTCGGTTCGACCGAGATCTTGCCGAAGGTGGCGACCGCGCCCGCGAGTTCGGCTTCCCTGCGCGCCGCCAGGACCGTCTCCGCGTACGACAGCATCGGGTCGCGGCGGTCCACCAGGCGGGTGGTGCCCGCGTGGTTGGCCTCGCCCCTGAAGTCGAAGCGCCAGCGGCCGTGCGGCCAGATCGCGGACGCGATGCCGACCGGGTCGCCGGTGAGGTCGAGGGCGCGGCCCTGTTCCACGTGCAGTTCCACGAACGCGCCGATGCGGGAGAGGCGTTCGGGGTCGGGGCCGATGGCGGAAGGGTCGTAGCCGGCCGCCTCCATCGCCTGCGGGAGCGTCGTGCCGGAGGCGTCGTGAAGCTCGTACGCCTTCTCGCGTGTGAGCTGCCCGGCGGTCAGGCGCGAGCCCACGCAGGCCAGGCCGAAGCGGGCGCCCTCCTCGTCGCCGAAGTTGGTGATGGCGAGGGGACGGCTGAACGACACCCTCCGTGCGCGGAGTTCGTCAAGGGCCGCGAAGGAGGAGACCACCCCGAGCGGGCCGTCGAAGGCGCCGCCGTCCGGGACGGAGTCCAGGTGCGAGCCGGTGACGACGGCGTCGCCGCGGGCGGGGTCGCCGAGCCAGGCCCACTGGTTGCCGTTGCGGTCGACCTCGTAGTCGAGGCCGCGCGCCTCCGCCTGCGCCTGGAACCAGACGCGGCAGTCGGCGTCGGCGCCGGTCCAGGCGTAGCGGCGGTAGCCGCCCGAGGCGTCGCTGCGGCCGATGGGCCGCAGCGAACGCCACATGGCGTGGAACGTGTCGCTCACGCCTGGTCACCCTCGCGCATCGGGATCCGTACGCCCTTCTCGTCCGCCACCGACTCCGCGATGTCGTAGCCCGCGTCCACGTGCCGGATGACGCCCATGCCGGGGTCATTGGTGAGGACGCGGCGGATCTTCTCGCCCGCAAGGGCGGTGCCGTCGGCGACCGAGACCTGGCCCGCGTGGATGGAGCGGCCCATGCCGACGCCGCCGCCGTGGTGGATGGAGACCCAGGAGGCGCCCGACGCGACGTTCACCATGGCGTTCAGGAGCGGCCAGTCGGCGATCGCGTCGGAGCCGTCGAGCATGGCCTCGGTCTCGCGGTACGGCGATGCCACCGAGCCGCAGTCGAGGTGGTCGCGGCCGATCGCGAGGGGGGCGGCGAGGGTGCCGTTGGCGACCATGTCGTTGAACATGTCGCCCGCCTTGTCGCGCTCTCCCTGGCCCAGCCAGCAGATGCGCGCCGGGAGGCCCTGGAAGTGCACGCGCTCGCCGGCCATCTTGATCCAGCGGTGCAGGGACTCGTTGCCGGGGAAGAGGTCGAGGAGCGCCTTGTCGGTCTTGTGGATGTCCGATGCCTCGCCGGAGAGCGCCGCCCAGCGGAACGGGCCCTTGCCCTCGCAGAAGAGGGGGCGGATGTAGGCGGGGACGAAGCCGGGGAAGGCGAACGCGCGGTCGTAGCCCGCGAGTTGGGCCTCGCCGCGGATGGAGTTGCCGTAGTCGAAGACCTCGGCGCCCGCGTCCATGAAGCCGACCATGGCCTCGACGTGGCGCGCCATGGACTCACGGGCGCGGGTGGTGAAGCCCGCCGGGTCCTTGGCCGCGAGGGTCTGCATGTCGTCGAAGTCGACGCCGACGGGGAGGTACGCGAGCGGGTCGTGGGCCGAGGTCTGGTCGGTCACGATGTCGATCGGGGCGCCCTCGGCGAGCATCTGCGGGAGCAGCTCGGCCGCGTTGCCGAGGAGGCCGATGGAGAGCGGGCGGCGGGCGTCGCGGGCCTCGACCGCGAGCTGGAGCGCGTGGGCCAGGTTGTCGGCCTTCACGTCCAGGTAGCGGTGCTCGATGCGGCGCTCGATGGCGCGCGGGTCGACGTCGACGCAGATCGCGACGCCGTCGTTCATCGTGACGGCCAGGGGCTGGGCGCCGCCCATGCCGCCGAGACCGGCGGTGAGGGTGATGGTCCCGGCGAGCGTGCCGTTGAACTTCTTGGCGGCGACGGCGGCGAACGTCTCGTACGTGCCCTGGAGGATGCCCTGCGTGCCGATGTAGATCCACGAGCCGGCCGTCATCTGGCCGTACATCGTGAGGCCGAGGGCCTCAAGGCGCCGGAACTCCTCCCAGTTCGCCCAGTCACCGACCAGGTTCGAGTTGGCGATCAGGACGCGCGGGGCCCACTCGTGGGTCTGCATGACGCCGACCGGGCGGCCGGACTGGACGAGCATCGTCTCGTCCTGCTTGAGGGTCTTCAGCGTGCGCACCATCGCGTCGAAGGAGCGCCAGTCGCGGGCCGCCTTGCCGGTGCCGCCGTAGACGACGAGCTTGTCGGGGTGCTCGGCGACCTCGGGGTCGAGGTTGTTCTGGAGCATGCGGAGGGCGGCTTCCTGCTGCCATCCCAGGGCGCTCAGTTCCGTACCGCGCGGTGCCCGTACGGGGCGGGGTCCTGACATGGCGATGCCTCCTCGCGAAAAGCTCTGCTGTCGGTCTGCTGGTGACGCTCTGCTGTGACCTTGTTATTCACATCCTGCGATGTTGAATAGAGCTAGTCAATACGTTGACGGGGCAGCGCTACCGCGTCGCGGATGATTGGCTGGAACGCATGAGCGATCAGGACACGGAGACCGCACACGCATCCGAGGCGGACAGAGCGGAGGCGGTGGGCCCCGCCGCCCGCCGCGACCGGGCCGTCCGCGCCGCCGTCGAGCAGGGCCTCGTCGACCCCGCGTCCCCCATCGCCGGCCTCCTGGACGTCACCGGGATCCGCACGGCCGCCGCTTCCCTGCATGCCGCCTTCGAGGCGGTCACCCCGCCCGGCACCCCCGTCCTGCACGCCTTCGCGGTGAAGGCGTCGCCCCTGGTCCCGGTCCTGCGCCTGCTGCGCGACGCGGGCATCGGCGCCGAGGTGGCGAGCCCCGGCGAGCTCGCCCTCGCGCGGGCCGCGGGTGTGCCGCCCACGCACACCGTCCTCGACTCGCCCGCGAAGACCCCCGCCGAGCTGCGCGAGGCCCTCGCCCTCGGGATCGCCGTGAACGCGGACAACCCGCAGGAGCTCGCCCGCATCGACGCGATGACGCGGTCGGCCCCCACCCGCTCCCCCGTCGGCCTGCGCGTGAACCCGCAGATCGGCGGCGGGTCGATCGGCGCCCTCTCCACGGCGACGGCAACCTCCAAGTTCGGCGTCGCGCTGCGCGACGAGGGCGCCCGCGAGTGGATCATCCAGGCGTACCTGGACCGCCCCTGGCTGACCCGCCTGCACGCCCACTCCGGCTCGCAGGGCATGCCCCTCGAAATGATGGTGCGGGGTGTGGCAGCGACGTACGAGCTGGCGGAGGAGATCAACGAACGGGCCGGCCGGCACCAGATCGACACCATCGACATCGGCGGCGGTCTGCCCGTCAACTTCGGGTCGGACGAGGAGACCCCGACCCACGCGCAGTACGCGCGCCGCCTCAAGTCCCGCGTACCCGGCCTGCTCGACGGGCGCTACGGCCTGGTCACCGAGTTCGGCCGCTCGCTGCTCGCCAGGCACGGCACGATCCTGGCCCGTGTCGAGTACACCAAGACGGCGGGCGACCGGCCCATCGCGGTGACGCACGCGGGCGTCCAGGTGGCGGCGCGCACGGTGTACGCGCCCGCTTCCTGGCCGCTGCGGATCGCCGCGTTCGACGCGAAGGGGCTGCCCAAGAGCGGTCCGCCCGTCGGCCAGGACGTCGCGGGCCCGGCCTGCTTCGCGGGCGACCTGCTCGCCGAGAACCGTCCGCTGCCGCTGCTCGAACAGGGCGACTACGCGGCGGTGCTCGACACGGGCGCGTACTACTTCGCGCACCACTACTCGTACAACAGCCTTGCCCGGCCCGGCATTTACGGGTTCGCGGCGGGTGCGGGCGGAGAGGTCGCCTTCGCCACCGTGCGGGAGCCGCAGACCCTGGAGGAGATCGTCGCCGAGTCGGGCGGCGGACGCCGGGACGCCCTGCGCGACCTCTGAGCCGCTTGCTCTGGAATTCCTCAACTCCCGCATCCGCACGGCACTTGCGGGGCAGACGCTCTCTCCAGGCACACCCTCGGGGGAGATGATCCTGTGACGACGTCCGACAAGCCCACCACCGCGACAGCACCCGCCGGCGAACCCGCGCTGAACCGCGCGATCGGCCCCAGACTCCTGATTCTCTTCGTGATCGGCGACATCCTCGGCACCGGCATCTACGCCACCACCGGCAAGGTCGCGGGAAAGGTCGGCGGCGCGCTGTGGCTGCCGTTCGCGATCGGCTTCGTCGTGGCGATCCTGACGGCGGCGTCGTACGTCGAGCTGGTCGGCAAGTACCCGAAGGCGGCGGGCGCCGCCCTCTACACGCAGAAGGCGTTCAGGACGCCGTTCCTGACCTTCATCATCGCCTTCATGGTGATGTGCTCCGGCCTGTCGTCGGCGAGCGCCGCGGCCCTCGCCTTCAGCGGCGACTACCTCGGGGAGCTGACGGACGACGCACTCCCGCCGACGCTGGTCGCGATCGTCTTCATCCTCGCGCTCGCGGCACTGAACCTGCGCGGGGTCGCCGAGTCGGTGAAGGCGAACGTGGTGCTCACGCTCGTCGAGCTGACAGGTCTGGCCATCATCCTCGCGATCGGCGCGTACGCGGTCCTGAGCGGGGACGGCGAACCCTCCCGGCTCACGGACTTCGAGGCGGGCGACGGCACGGCCTACGCCCTGATGACGGGTGTGCTCGGCGCGACGGCGCTCGGCTTCTTCGCGTTCGTCGGCTTCGAGGACTCGGTGAACATGGCCGAGGAGACGAAGGATCCGGCGCGTACGTTCCCGAGGGCGATCTTCATCGGTGTCGCGGTGACGGGCACGATCTACGTCCTGGTGGCGCTGGTGTCGTCGCTGCTCGTCGACTACAAGGTCCTGCAGGGTTCGAGCGGTCCGCTGCTCGAAGTCGTGAAGGCGGGCGGCATCGACTTCCCGCACAAACTCTTCGCCCTGATCGCCCTGTTCGCGGTCACCAACTCGGCACTGATCAACATCATGATGGCCTCGCGGCTCTGTTACGGCATGGCCAACGAGCGCATCCTGCCGCGCGCGATGGGCCGGGTCCTCCCGCACCGCCGGACACCGGTGGTCGGCATCGTCTTCGTCTCGCTGCTCGCGATCGGCCTGGTGACGACGGGCGAGATCGAGGGCCTCGGCGACACGACCGCGTTCCTGCTGCTGTGTGTGTTCGCGGTGGTCAACGTGGCCGTCCTCGTCCTGCGCCGCGACCCCGTCGACCACCGGCACTTCCGCGCGCCCACGGCCCTTCCCGTGCTCGGCGCCGTCACCGCGCTGATCCTCGCGAGCCCCCTCGCGGACCGCCCGGCGGAGGTCTACGTCCGGGCCGGGGTGCTGATCGCCGTCGGCATCGGGCTGTGGGGCGTGAACAAGGTGGTACTCAAGGCGCGCGGCGAGGAGTGACCGGCGGGTGACGGGCCCGGGGGCCGTCCGGAAGGGCGGTCCGGTCGTACGGTCACCACAATCGGTCAGGCGTGGGCCCAAGCTAGCCTCTCGTCGCCCCGATCCCGTCGAGGTCGGGCATGTTCCCCTGGAAAGTGCCCATTTCCTGGGACTCTCCACCACTTCTGCGTACCTTCCTCACACCGGAAGGCGCTGAGCCCCCGGTCGGGTGGTAGGGGCCACCCGGTTCAACCCTGGGGAAGGGGAGCCGCGTGCCCGGAATCGACGAGTGTCTGCTCGAAGCCATGACACTGCCCGGTGCGCGCGGTGCGGCGATCGTCGACTGGACCAGCGGGCTCGCCCTCGGTTCGGTCGGCGATCCTCCCGGCGGCGATCATGAGGCGACCGCGGCCGAGACCGCGGAGGTGGCGCGGTCGGCGGCGGAGTACCAGGCGTTCGCCCCCAGGGACGACGCGCTGGACTCGGCGCCGGACGACGAACGCAAGGGGCTCCCCGTCGAGGACCTCATGCTCACCACGAGGACCGGGTTCCATCTGATCCGCTTCGTCGAGACGACCTTCGACAGCAGCGTGTTCCTCTACCTCTGGCTCGACCGGCACACCGGCAACCTCGCGCTCGCCCGCATGCGGCTGCGCGACCTCTCCGAGCGGCTGGTGCTGGTGTGAACACCCTGCGCATCACCGCGGCCGCCACCTCGCCCATGCTGATGCGCCTCGCCGCCGAGCGGGCGACCGGCGCGCTGCTGCGCGACCAGGGCACCCTCTACCTCGTCGAGGGCCGCGTCGTGCACGCGGAGAGCCCCGCGGCGCCGGGCATAGACGTCCTGCTCACGGCCGGCGGCGCGCTGCCACCGCAGGGCTGGCAGGAGGCCCTCTCGCTCGCGGGGACCCGCAACGAGGTGGGGCAGCAGCTCATAGACAGCGGCCGGGTCACCGCGGGCGAGCTTGAGGTGTGCCACATAGGCGCGCTGTTCGACGCCGCGTTCTTCGTCCTCGGCCCGGCGAGCGGACCCACGCGGTTCCGTTACGGCGTCGCGCACTGGCTCGGCCGGGTGCGCCCGGTGGCCGCCGAGGCCCTGGAGCGGGAGACCCGGCGGCGCCGGGCCCTCCTCGACAGCGTCTGGCCCTGTCCGGAGCTGGACACCTCCCCCGTCGTGGCGCGCCGGCCCGCGCCCGGCCAGACGGTCACCGGACGCCAGGACGCGCTGCTGCGGCTCGCCGACGGCGTCCGTACGCCGACGGCCATCGCCTGGGCCCTCGGCCGCCCGTCCTTCCACACCCTGATCGAGGTCAGGCGGCTCGCCGCGGCCGGACTCGTGGAAGCACCGCGGGCACCGGAGCCCGCCCGGCCCGTGCTGCCCGCCCCGGCCGCGGTCCCGGGCGACTGCGCCGAACCTGATGTCGCCCTGCTGCGCCGGGTGCGTGACGCGCTGGAGGCAAGCCTGTGAATGTCCGTGCCGCTCAAGGGACTTGGCCCCCGTGCCCATGAAGTTTTTCGCGCTCTGGAAGCGCGCCGGGAGGAGAGAGCTGATGGCTGCCGAAGCCGACGTACTCGTCGAACTGAAACGGCTGCGGACCAGGATTCCTCAGCTCAAGGGCGCCCTGACGGCCAGCGTCGACGGCTTCGTGCTGGCGCAGGACGCACCGGACGTCGAGCCGGAGGGCCTGTGCGCCCTCACCGCGGCGGCGCTCGGAGTGGCCCTGCGTCTTTCCGACGCGACGCACCAGGGCGGCTTCCGCGAACTGCTCATCCGCGGGGAGGGCGGCTATGTGGCCACCTACACGGCCGGCTCGTCCGCCGTTCTCACGCTGCTCGCCGAGTCCCGCGTCAACGTGGGCCGGCTCCATCTCGAGGGCCGCCGTTCCAGCGTGCTCATCGGCGAACTGGTCGACGCCGCCGTCGAACGAGCGGAGGAAACCTGACCCATGTCCCCCACCACACCTTCAACACCCTCATCGTCCCCTTCACCGCGGACGCCCAGCAGACGGAAAGGAAGTGCGAAAGTCATGGCCAACGCAGAGACATCGCTCAAGGAAGTGACCACCTCGATCGAGGGAGTCATCGGCGCCGCCCTGGTCGACTACACCAGTGGCATGGCGCTGGGCACGATCGGCGGCGGAAAGGACCTGGACCTGAACGTCGCCGCGGCGGGCAACACCGACGTGGTGCGCGCCAAGCTGCGCACGATGGAGCTCCTCGACCTCAAGGACGAGATCGAGGACATCCTGATCTCGCTCAGCAGCCAGTACCACCTGATCCGGCTGATCAAGGGACGCAACAACAGCGGGCTCTTCCTCTATGTGGCCCTCGACAAGGACCGGGCCAATCTGGCCATGGCCCGGCATCAGCTCAAACGCATCGAGGCGAACCTGGACGTCTGAGCCCCGGACGGGAACGCGGCGGGCCGGGCCTTCGGGCCCGGCCCGCCCTCGCGCGCTCACTCACCAACTCACCACTCACTCCACGAACAGCCCCCGCGCCGCGGCCCCCGCGTCGAACTCCTCCAACCGCGCCTGCGCGTCGGGCAGTCCGTCGCACATGGCCTCAAGCAGGACGCGCCCCAGCAGCATCGGCGCGCACGCCGTGTCGAAGGCGAGGCCCGTGCCGACGGCAGCCGGGAGGAGCAGATCGGAGTGCGCCGCCACGGGGGCGAACGCCGAGTCGGCCACCGTCACCACGGAGAGACCCGCCCCCCGCGCATGGGCGAGCGCGTCCACCACCTCCCGCGGATGCCTCGGCAGCGCGAAGCACAGGAGCGCCGACGCGCCCGCCCGTACCGCCGCGTCGATCCGGTCGGCGAGCATCGTGCCGCCCTCGTCGAGGAGGCGGACGTCGGGGTGGACCTTCGCCGCGAAGTACGAGAAGCCGTACGCCTGGGACGCGGCGGCCCGCAGGCCCAGGACGGGCAACGGGCGGGACGAGGCGAGGAGCCGTCCGGCGCGCTCGACCGGCGCCGGGTCGGCGAGCACCTCCGCCAGGTGCCGGAGGTTGGCGATCTCCGCCTCGACCGCCTGCTGGTACTCGTTCAGGGAGGCCTCGCCCGCCGCCTCCGCGGGTGCCAGCTCCCGCAGGTGCCTGCGCAGCGCCGGATATCCGTCGAAGCCGAGCGCCACCGCGAAACGGGTCACCGAGGGCTGGCTCACCCCGGCGAGCTCCGCGAGTTCGACGCTGGAGAGGAAGGGGACGTCCGCCGCCCGCCGCACCATGCAGTGCGCGATGCGCCGCTGCGTGGGCGTGAGCCGGTGGCCCTCGAAGAGCACTTGCAGCCGCGCCGCAGGACTGTCACTCATACCGTTCCCCTCACCACACCGTGCCCCTCGAAGGCCGCTCCGCTCCCGGACCCGAGGCCGAGCCACAGCTCGGTGAACCGGTCGAGCAGCCCGGCCGCCACCGTCACATCATCCGTCAACGGCCGGTCGGCCAGCTCCGCGTCGAGCACCGCGTCCGCGAGTTCGAAGGCCCTGCCGACCGGCAGCTCCGGGTCGAGCCGCATGTCACGCTGCCTCAACGCCCTTACGGCGGCGACCAGTTCACAGCCCACGACCAGGCGGTACGCCTCGCAGGCCCGCAGTGTCTGACGTGCCGCGAGCGAGGCGAAGCTGGCCTGCTCCTCGACACCGCGGGAGAGCACCGCGTGCCCGAGCGACGCCGGCGCGGAGAAGGCCCGCAGGTCACCGAGGGCCGCCCCGGCCGCGTACTCCAGGATCATCACGCCCGACGACGCCGGTTCGCCGTCCGCGAGGAACGGGCGCAGGCGGGTGAAGCCCGGTTCGTTCAGGGTCGAGAGGCGTGACGTCGACAGGCGCGCCGCCTGCGTCACCGCGAGCCTGAAGTGGTCCAGGGACAGGGCGAGTTGGGCGAGGTAGAAGCCGCCGTGGTGGTAGGCCGCCATGTCGTCCGCCGAGATCAGCGGGTTCTCGGCCGCCGCGTTGATCTCCACCGTGAGGACGTCTTCGAGCGCGTCCGCCGCGTCGTGCGCGGGCCCGTGGATCTGCGGCACGCAGCGCAGGCCGTACGGGTCCTGGATGCGGCCGAGCGGTGGCGTGGGGCGGTCGGGCGCGCCGAGGATAAGCCGCATCCGTTCGGCGACCGCGTACGAGCCCGAGTGGCGCCGCGCCTCGTGCACGGGCAACGCGTACGCCTCGTACGAACCGTCGACGGCCATCAAGGTCAGCGCCGCCACCACCTGCGTCGCCGCGATGAGGCCGCGCAGTTCGTGCAGGGCGAGCGCGGCCTGGCCGAGGGTGAGGGCATTGCTGCTGATCAGGGCGAGGGCGTCGTTGTTGTCGAGGGGCTGCGGCGCGGGGGCCGCGCCCTCGCCCTGCCAGGGGTGCTCGCCCGCCAGCGCGAGGCCCATCTGCGCGAGGGCGGCGATGTCGCCCGTGCCGACCGAGCCGAATTCGTTGACCTTCGGGTAGGCGCCCGTCTCCAGGGCCTCGCAGAGCGCCGTGACGACGGTGGGGCGAAGGCCCGCGCCGCCGGCGAGGAGCTGGTTGGCGCGGACCGCGAGCATGGCGCGGACCTGCCGCGCGGGCAGCTCATCGCCGATCGCTCCGGCGTGGCTGCGCAGCAGGCGCAGACCGTGGTCGGAGGCCGCCTCGGTGGGCACGGACTCATTCCGGTTGGCGCCGACGCCGGTGGAGCGGCCATAGACGCGACCCCAGGACGCGATTTCCCGGGCGGCGTTCCAGGAGAGCTCCACGCGCTTCATCCCGTCCGTGCCGGGAACGGGCTTTGCGGTGGATTCGGCCATACGTACGACATCTGCGACCATCAGTCCCCGGCCGTCCAGGACGACGACCGAGTCACTGGCGTCGGTCGCCCTGTCCGCGATACGAGACGACATCACTCGTAATTCCTCCTCAACCGGACGCTCAGTCTTGCCCTGCGACCACTCGTTACCAGTGATTTACGCCGGGGCGTGGACAAGCTATTGACAATCTATTCAGTCAACGAGAACTCTGCATGACGATATACAGCCGGGCAAGGGACTCCTCATGATCCAATTCGATACGGTCCACAAGCGCTTCCCGAACGGCACAACCGCGGTCCACGACCTCAGCCTTGAGATGCCGGAAGGGGGCGTGACCGTCCTCGTCGGATCTTCCGGTTGCGGCAAGACGACCACGCTCCGCATGATCAACCGGATGGTCGACCCGACCTCCGGGACGATCAGGGTGGGCGGCAAGGACGTCCTGGAACAGGACGCCGCCGAGCTGCGCCGCTCCATCGGTTACGTGATCCAGCAGTCCGGGCTCTTCCCGCACCGCACCGTCCTGGACAACATCGCGACGGTGCCGCTGCTGCTCGGCTGGGGCCGCAAGAAGGCGCGGGCACGGGCGGCGGAGCTCCTGGAGACGGTCGGCCTGGCCGCCGACGCCGGGAAGCGCTACCCGCACCAGCTCTCGGGCGGCCAGCAGCAGCGTGTGGGC
The DNA here is from genome assembly GCF_041435335.1 of Streptomyces sp. NBC_01283. Taxonomy (NCBI): domain Bacteria; kingdom Bacillati; phylum Actinomycetota; class Actinomycetes; order Kitasatosporales; family Streptomycetaceae; genus Streptomyces; species Streptomyces sp. NBC_01283. The sequence continues at coordinate 5,474,158 of NZ_CP108430.1, read as the reverse complement.
GTGGCCCGCGCGCTGGCCGCCGACCCGCCGGTGCTCCTGATGGACGAGCCGTTCGGTGCGGTCGACCCCGTGGTGCGCACCCAGCTCCAGGACGAACTCCTGCGCCTCCAGCGGGAGTTGAACAAGACCATCGTCTTCGTCACGCACGACATCGACGAGGCCGTACGGCTCGGCGACCGCATAGCCGTCTTCCGCACCGGCGGCCACCTCGTGCAGTGCGCGAGCCCCGCCGAGCTCCTGGCCCGCCCGGCGGACGACTTCGTCGCGGACTTCCTGGGCGCGGAGCGCGGCCTGAAGCTGCTCTCCCTGACGACGCTCGCCGAGGTCCCGCAGGGGCCGGCCCCGGAGGGCGGCGCCTGGACGCTGCGCCTCGACCCGGCCGGCGCCCCGGTGGCCTGGCGGCACAAGGACGCGACAGCCGCCGACGTCCCCGTACGCCCCCTGCGCGACACGGACTCGCTGCTCTCCGCCCTGAACGAGTCGATAGCCGCCCCCAGCGGCCTGGTCGCCCGGATCGACGCTGCGGGCATCCTCACCGGCGTCACGTCCCGCGACGACATCCACGACCACGCGGGGCACGTCCACACCGAGGCAAGCACGGTGGACGTATGACCGTCGACTGGTCGTGGATAGCCGACCACACCGACGATCTCACCACCCTCACCCTCTCCCACCTGCAGGCCGCCCTCACCGCCGTACTCCTGGGCCTGCTCATCTCGCTCCCCCTGGCCGTCGTCGCCCACCGCGTGCGCGCCCTGCGCGGACTGCTCCTGGGCCTGTCGAACGTCCTGTTCACCATCCCCTCCATCGCCGTCTTCGTGCTGCTCCTGCCGGTCAGCGGGCTCACCCGCACCACCACCGTCATCGGCCTGACGATCTACACGCTCGTCGTGCTCCTGCGGAACACCGTCGAGGGCCTGGACTCCGTCCCCGCCAAGACGAAGGAAGCCGCGAAAGCCATGGGCACCCGGCCGATGCGCACCCTCCTCACCGTCGAACTCCCCCTCGCACTCCCGGTCATCATGGCGGGCGTACGGATCGCGACGGTCATGGCGATCTCCCTCGTCTCCGTGGCGACCTACATCGGCGACGGCGGTCTGGGACAGCTGTTCACGGACGGCTTCCAGCGCAACTTCCCCACCCCCGTCATCGTCGGCGTCGTCCTGACCCTGCTCCTCGCGCTCGTCGCGGACGCGCTGCTGGTCACCCTCCAGTACGTCCTGACTCCCTGGACCCGCCGCAAGAGGAGCGCGTGACATGTACGAACTCTTCAAGGACCTCGGCGCCTGGCTGGTCAGCGGCGAGCAGTGGGCCGGGTCCGACGGCATCGGGCACCGCCTCGCCGAGCACCTCCAGTACTCGCTGCTCGCCACCCTGATCGCCGCCGCGATCGCACTCCCTGTCGGTACGCTCATCGGGCACACCGGGCGCGGCGCCTTCCTCGCGATCAACCTCTCCAGCTTCGGGCGCGCGCTGCCCACGGTCGGCCTCGTCGTGCTGGTCTTCCTGGCCAGCGGCCTGTCCATGTGGCCGGTCTACATCGCCCTCGTGGCGCTCGCCGTCCCCTCGATCGTCACCAACACATACGCGGGGATGACCGCCGTCGACCCCGAGGTGCGGGACGCCGCGCGCGGCCAGGGCATGCGCTGGCACCAGGTCCTCTTCCAGGTCGAACTGCCCCTCGCGCTGCCGCTGATCATGACCGGGCTCCGGCTCGCGCTGATCCAGGTCGTCGCGACGGCCACCATCGCCGCGTACGTCTCCTTCGGCGGGCTCGGCCGGTACGTCTTCGACGGGCTCGCCCAGCGCGACCTCGTGCAGGTGCTCGGCGGTGCCGTGCTCGTCGCGGTCGTCGCCGTCGTCCTCGATCTCGCGCTCTCCGGACTGCAGCGCGCCCTCTTCCGCCACCGCCCCGCCAAGTCGGCCTAGGAGCAACCCAGATGGCCCCCATGAACCGCAGGACCCTGATCGGCGGACTCTTCGCCGCCGCGTCCGTCCCCGCGCTCGCCGCCTGCAGCGGCGGCATCACCTCCCTCGACGGGGGAGGCTCCGGCGGCGGAGGCGGTGGCTCCAGCAAGGACGGCGTCACCATCGGCACCGCCAACTTCACCGAGAACCAGGTGCTCGGCTACCTCTACGCAGCCGCGCTCGAAGCGGAGGGCGTCAAGACCTCCGTCCGCCCCAACCTCGGCACCCGCGAGATCCTCATCCCCGCGCTCAAGGGCGGCGACATCGATCTCCTGCCCGAGTACCAGGGCGCGCTCCTGCACTACCTCGACGCCAAGGCGAAGGCCACCGAGGAGGGCGAGATGCAGAACGCCCTCGCCATGGTCCTGCCGCGCGGCCTGCAGATCCTCCCCTACGGCAGGGCCGAGGACTCCGACGCCTTCGTCGTCACCCGGGAGACCGCCGCCACGTACGGCCTCAAGTCCCTCGCGGACCTCGCCAAGCACAACGGCAAGCTCGTCATCGGCGCCGCACCCGAGGTCAAGAAGCGCACGGTGGGCTCGGTGGGCCTCAAGGACGTGTACGGCGTGGAGTTCAAGGAGTTCAAGTCCCTTGATTCCTCCGGCCCGTTGGTGAAGGGCGCCCTGAAGAAGGGCGACGTCGACGTGGCGAACCTCTTCACCACCGACACGGACATCGTCGCGGAGAAGTGGGTCGTGCTCACCGACCCCAAGAACCTGATCCCCGGCCAGCACGTCGTGCCGCTCATCGCCGACCGCAAGGCCGACTCGACGGTCCGCAAGGCGCTCGGCCGCCTCGGCAACGCGCTGACCACCAAGGACCTCACCGAGCTCAACCGCCTGGTGGACAAGGACAAGAAGGACCCCGAGGACGTCGCGAACGACTGGGCGGCGAAGCACGGGATCAGCAAGAAGTAGCTCATCCGCAAGAAGCCGGCAGGCAGCAGGGAGTTCACCGGATCATGGCAGCTGAAGACCTCGTGGAGCGGCGCTCCATCGACGTCGTCCCCGACGACGAACGGCACGGCACGGCGTTCAGCCAGTTCACCCTCTGGCTCGGCGCCAACCTCCAGATCACCGCGGTCGTCACCGGCGCACTCGCCGTCGTCTTCGGCGGCGACGTGGTGTGGTCGGTGATCGGCCTGCTGCTCGGCAATCTGCTCGGCGGCGCCGTGATGGCCCTGCACTCCGCGCAGGGACCGAAGCTGGGGCTGCCCCAGATGATCCAGTCGCGCGCCCAGTTCGGGGTGCGCGGCGCGGTCGTGCCGCTCCTGCTCGTCATCCTCATGTACGTCGGCTTCTTCGCGAGCGGCAGCGTCCTCGCCGGACAGGCCACGGCCGAGCTCACGCACACGAACGACACCACCGGCATCATCGTCTTCGCTGTGGTCACCGCGGTGATGGCCGCGATCGGCTACCGCGTGATCCACGCCCTTGGCCGGGTGGCGAGCGTGATCTGCGCGCTGGCCTTCATCTACCTGGGCATCCGTCTCCTGGACCGCGTGGACCTCTCGGCGCTCCTGAACGACGCGCACTTCGACCTGCCGATGTTCCTGCTCGCGGTGTCGCTCTCGGCGTCCTGGCAGCTCGCCTTCGGTCCTTACGTCGCGGACTACTCGCGCTATCTGCCACGTACGACGTCGGGGCGGGCCACCTTCTGGTGGACCCTGTCGGGGTCGGCGCTCGGCTCGCAGTGGTCGATGACGTTCGGCGTGCTCGTGGCGGCGAGCGCGGGGGACGCGTTCCTCGCCAACCAGGTCGGATACGTGGTGGGCCTGGGCGGCACGGGCCTGATCGCGTCGGTCCTGTACTTCGTGATCGCGCTCGGCAAGCTCACCATCAACGTGCTCAACACCTACGGCGGCTTCATGTCGATGGTGACCAGCATCAGCGGTTTCCGCGGCCAGAAGACGCTCTCGCCGCGCGGCAGGACGGCGTACATCGCCCTGATCATGGTCGCGGGCACGGTGGTGGCGCTGCTCGGCAAGGACAGCTTCCTGACGTCCTTCAAGGACTTCCTGCTGTTCCTGCTGACGTTCTTCACGCCGTGGTCGGCGATCAACCTCGTCGACTACTACCTGATCTCCAAGGAGCGCTACGACATCCCGGCGCTCTCGGATCCCGACGGCCGGTACGGAGCCTGGCGCTGGGACGCGCTGACGGTCTACGGAGTGGGCATCCTGGCCCAGCTCCCCTTCCTCGCCACGCACTTCTACACCGGCCCGCTGGTGGAGCCGCTCGGCGGCGCGGACATCTCGTGGATCGTGGGCCTGGTCGTCCCGGCGGTCCTGTACTGGCTGCTGGCCCGCCGCGACACGTCGCACATCCCGGCGGCGGAGCCCGAGCACGCCGGGGCCGGGACTGGGGCCGGCGCCCGCTGAGAAAGGGGGGTTAGCCCCACTGTCAGGCCCCCGGCCGCTGCGTACCGTACAAGCTTATGGAAGCCCGTGACGCCGAACTCAAGAAGGAACTCGACGCCACTCTGCACGCCCGCAGAGAGCTAGGCGAAGAGTATGAGTCCGCGCTGGTCGACTCGTTCCTCGGGAAGGTCGAGCAGCGCCTGGACGGCACCATCGACCGGCGGCTGCGCCGGCACATGGCCGAGCAGCAGATGGTCGTCGCCCGCGGGTCCCGCGCGCCGAACAACCCCGTGGATTCCTGGGGCGAGCGGTTCGGGTTCGGCATCGTCTCGCTGATCCTGGCGATCCCGCTCTCGGCGATCGGTGTGGTCAACGCGGACCTGCCCGGCCTGTTCGTCACCTGGGGCGGCATCGTGGGCGTGAACGCGGTGCACTCCATGCGGGGCCTGAGCTTCGGGCGCGGCAAGGACCGCGGGCGCAAGGCGGAGTGGGACGACTGAGGGCCCGGCCCCCGGCCGGCTGAGCGGATTCCGCTCTGAGCGGGACCGGTGGCGCGGCCCCCGCCCGGCGGCGGACCGTTCCCCCATGACCACCTCTGTCGCGCACCTCAGTGACCCGCACCTCACCACCGGCGCCCTGGCCGCCGAGCCCGCGGCGGGTCTGCGCCGCGCGCTCGCCCGCGTCCTGGCCCTGGAGCCCCGGCCCACCTGCGTCGTGATCACCGGCGACCTGACGGAACACGGCCGCCCCGCCGAGTACGAGCAGCTGCGCGAGCTCGTCGCGGGCTTCCCGCTGCCCCTGCACGTGACGACCGGCAACCACGACGACCCGGCGGCGCTGGTCAAGGCGTTCGGCGGCGAGCCGCAGCTCGGCGGCGGACACACCACGCACTACGCCGTCGAGTACGCCGACCTGACGCTGATCGCCCTGGACACGAACGTGCCCGGCGCCCCGCACGGCCACCTGGGCGAGGCCCAACTCGCCTGGCTCGACGAGACGCTGGCGGGCCGCCCGGAGATCCCCGCCCTGGTCTGCCTGCACCACCCGCCGACGGACATCGGCATCCCGTACCTGGACGGCATGCGCCTCACTGACGGCGGCGCCCTGGCCCGGGTCATCGCCCGCCACCCGCACGTGGCGCGGGTCCTCGCGGGCCACGTGCACCGCCCGATCACCGGCGCGTACGCGAACACGACCCTGTCGACCGCCCCGTCGACGTACCTCCAGAGCTCCCTGGCCCTGAGCCCGGACCGGCCCATGGGCTACAGCCCCGAGCCGACGGCCTTCCAGCTCCACCTGCGCACGGCCACGGGCTGGGTCACGCACACGGCCCAGGTGAGCCATGCGGCGGCACAGATCCAGGGGTACTGAGCGGGGGGTGAGGGGGCGTCACGCGCTGCGGCCGGAGACGGAGCCACGAAGTCCGTGCGCGGGGACCGCCGCACCCCCGGTTCACCAGGGGGCGGGACGACGGCGGTCCCCGCGAGGGACTGTGGCCGGGTCAGGACCGGGCCGCAGTCCGGGCGTTCAGTGGTCCGGGAGCCGCTCCGGAATTCCTGTACGCCGACAACCACCAATGTGCCGGAGCCGTGTTAAGCGGGTGCTGCGCGGACGTGTCGCGCTCGTACCACTTCCGCGAAGTTCGCCCCACGGACCACGGATCCGGCACATCCGGGACTACTGCCCCTGCTGCTCCGCCAGGAAGGCCAGCAGGTCCTGACGGCTCACCACACCGGTCGGCTTGCCCTCGACCAGGACGATCGCCGCGTCGGCGCGGCCGAGCACGGCCATCAGGTCGGCGACGGGCTCGCCGGAGCCGACCTGCGGCAGCGGGTCCGACATGTGCTTCTCCAGCGGGTCGCCGAGCGAGGCACGCTGGGCGAACAGGGCGTCCAGGAGCTCGCGTTCGACGACGGAGCCGATGACCTCGGCGGCCATCACGTCCGGGTGGCCCGCGCCCGGCTTGACGATGGGCATCTGCGAGACGCCGTACTCACGCAGTACGTCGATGGCCTCGCCGACCGTCTCCTCGGGGTGCATGTGAACGAGCGAGGGCAGTCGGCCGCCCACCTTGCGGCTCAGTACGTCGCCGACGCGAGGCTGGTCACCGGCCTGCTCCAGGAATCCGTAGTCGTTCATCCACTCGTCGCTGAAGATCTTGCTCATGTAGCCGCGCCCGGAGTCGGGCAGGAGCACGACCACGACGTCGTCCGGGCCGAGCCGCTCGGCGACGCGCAGCGCGGCCACGACGGCCATCCCGCAGGAGCCGCCGACGAGGAGCCCCTCCTCCTTGGCCAGGCGCCGGGTCATCTGGAAGGAGTCCTTGTCGGACACCGCGATGATCTCGTCGGTCACGTTCCTGTCGTACGCGGTCGGCCAGAAGTCCTCACCGACGCCCTCGACGAGGTAGGGCCGCCCGGAGCCGCCGGAGTACACGGAGCCCTCGGGGTCGGCACCGACGACGGTGACCTTGCCCTCGGAGATCTCCTTCAGGTACCCGCCCGTCCCGGAAATGGTGCCGCCGGTCCCGATGCCCGCGACGAAATGGGTGATCTTCCCTTCCGTCTGCTCCCACAGCTCGGGGCCGGTGGAGTGGTAGTGGGAAAGGGGATTGTTCGGGTTGCTGTACTGGTCGGGCTTCCAGGCACCGGGCGTCTCGCGCACCAGGCGGTCCGAGACGTTGTAGTACGAGTCCGGGTGCTCGGGGTCGACGGCCGTGGGGCAGACGACCACGTCGGCGCCGTACGCCCGCAGCACATTGATCTTGTCAAGGGACACCTTGTCGGGGCAGACGAAGATGCACTTGTAGCCCTTCTGCTGGGCCACGATGGCGAGGCCGACCCCGGTGTTGCCGGAGGTGGGCTCGACGATGGTGCCGCCGGGCTTGAGCTCCCCGCTCTGCTCGGCCGCCTCGATCATGCGCAGCGCGATGCGGTCCTTCACGGATCCGCCGGGGTTGAAGTACTCGACCTTGGCCAGGACGGTCGCCTGAATGCCCGTGGTCACGTTGTTGAGCTTCACCAGCGGGGTGTTGCCGACGAGGCTGATCATCGAGTCGTGGAATTGCACCGTTGTCTCCGGGCTGCGATGTAGTGCGACGAATGGGTGTCGTCAGCGTAAGGCTCCCGTTCGGTCGTTCACCTCCGCTTGCGATTGGCCGACCGTCCTTACGGGGCAATGAGTTGATGTAGGGCGGTACGAGGAGGTGGCTGCAGGGCATGTCGAGGGCGAGGGTGGCGCGGCGGATCGCCGCGGGCGCGGCTTACGGCGGCGGAGGTATCGGGCTGCTCGGGGCGGCGACCGTGGGCGTGGTGCTCGCCGAGGTACAGCTGGCGAAGCGGTCCGTCGGGAACAGCGGGGAGCATCCGGCTCCACCGCGGGCGGACGGACGCTACGGATGGGGGTTCGCGGACCGGCCGGACGGCGCGGAGCCGCTGCGGTTCGCGATGCTCGGCGATTCGACCGCCGCGGGCCAGGGGGTCTACCGGGCCAGGCAGACCCCCGCCGCGTTGCTCGCCGCGGGGCTCTCCGCGGTGGCCGAGCGGCCGGTGGAGCTGCGGAACGTGGCGCTGCCGGGCGCCCAGTCGGACGACCTGGACCGCCAGGTGACGCTGCTCCTGTCCGATGCCTCGTCCTGGGTGCCGGACGTCTGCGTGGTGATGATCGGTGCGAACGACGTGACGCACCGGATGCCGGCGACGCGGTCCGTGCGGCTGCTCGCGTCGGCGGTGCGGCGGCTGCGGACGGCCGGGGCGGAGGTGGTGGTCGGTACGTGCCCCGACCTGGGAACGGTCGAGAACGTCTACCAGCCCCTGCGCTGGATGGCCCGAAGGGTGTCACGCCAGCTGGCTGCCGCGCAGACGATCGGGGTGGTCGAGCAGGGCGGGCGGACGGTGTCGCTCGGGGACCTGCTGGGCCCCGAGTTCCTGGCGAACCCCCGGGAGCTGTTCGGTCCCGACAACTACCACCCCTCCGCGGAGGGGTACGCGACCGCGGCGATGGCGGTGCTGCCGACGCTGTGCGCCGCGCTGGGCCTGTGGCCGGAGGAGGAGCGCCCCGATGTGTCCCGCCGGGAGGGCTTCCTGCCGGTGGCACGGGCGGCCGCGCAGGCCGCCTCGGAGGGTGGCACGGAGGTGGCAGCCGCGATGCCCACCGGGCCCCGGGGCCCCTGGGCCCTCATCAAACGACGCCGACGCCGCCGCATCCACGCCCCGGACGCGTCGCCCTTGCCGCAGTGACGCTGCGCTTGGCGGGGCGGGGCCGGTGTGTCACCACGCCGGTCCCGTCGTCACGCCGGTGCGACGCCACGCCGGTGCGGCGCTGCGGGTCGTCGCCCACTGGCCCGGCGCTTCGCGCCGGATGGCTCCCGCCCACCCACCCGTCCGCCCGGCAGCGCCACCACCGAGCAAGCCCTGAGCAAGCGCTTAGACAAATGCGGTCCGCATCACAGTCCCCGGGCGATGACCCGGGGCATTACGTGCAGGTAACTTCCCAGGGAGTCCTGCCCCCTCGTCACTGGAGTGCCGTGATGCCCGAAGCCGTGATCGTCTCTGCCGCCCGCACCCCGATCGGCCGCGCCTTCAAGGGCTCGCTGAAGGATCTGCGGCCGGACGACCTGACCGCCACGATCATCGAGGCCGCCCTCGCCAAGGTGCCGGAGCTCGACCCGAAGCTCATCGACGACCTGATGCTCGGCTGCGGTCTGCCGGGTGGCGAGCAGGGGCACAACCTCGGCCGCATCGTCGCCGTACAGATGGGCATGGACCACCTGCCGGGCTGCACCATCACCCGGTACTGCTCCTCGTCCCTTCAGACGAGCCGCATGGCCCTGCACGCCATCAAGGCGGGCGAGGGGGACGTCTTCATCTCCGCCGGCGTCGAGATGGTGTCCCGCAGCAAGAACGGGACCAGCGACCACCCCGACACCCACAACCCCCTCTTCGCCGACGCCGAGGCCCGCACCGCGGCCGTCGCCCAGAGCGAGGGCTCCACCTGGCACGACCCCCGCGAGGACGGCCTGGTCCCGGACGCGTACATCGCGATGGGGCAGACCGCCGAGAACCTGGCCCGCGCCAAGGGCGTCACCCGCCGGGACATGGACGAGTTCGGCGTCCGCTCGCAGAACCTCGCCGAGGAAGCCATCAAGAACGGCTTCTGGGAGCGCGAGATCACCCCGGTGACGACCCCCGACGGCACCGTCGTCAGCAAGGACGACGGCCCCCGCGCCGGCGTCACGCTCGAAGGCGTCGAGGGCCTCAAGCCCGTCTTCCGCCCCGACGGCCTGGTCACGGCGGGCAACTGCTGCCCGCTCAACGACGGCGCCGCCGCCCTCGTGATCATGAGCGACACCAAGGCCCGCGAGCTCGGCCTGACCCCGCTCGCCCGCATCGTCTCCACCGGCGTCACCGGCCTCTCCCCCGAGATCATGGGGCTCGGCCCGGTCGAGGCGTCGAAGCAGGCCCTGTCCCGCGCCGGTCTCACCGTCGACGACATCGACCTCTTCGAGATCAACGAGGCCTTCGCCGCCCAGGTGATCCCCTCGTACCGCGACCTGAACATCCCGCTCGACAAGCTGAACGTCAACGGCGGCGCCATCGCCGTCGGACACCCCTTCGGCATGACCGGCGCCCGCATCACCGGCACGCTCATCAACAGCCTCCAGTTCCACGACAAGCAGTTCGGCCTGGAGACCATGTGCGTCGGCGGCGGCCAGGGCATGGCCATGGTCATCGAGCGCCTCAGCTGATCCGCGGGAAGCCCTCCGGGCCCCTCTGGACCCATGCGGAACCCCTGCCTCTCCATTGATTCGTGACTCAATCTCCCCCAGGATGTGACCTATCTCCTGGGGGAGATGCATATGCCCAGCTCAGAGCACATCTGTGGATAAACACCGGGCCGAAAGACCTGTCCAATTCGTGACGTAATGCACTGACAGGTGGATCGTGCAGGCTTCAAGCTGATGTAGGAAGTCGGGGGTCGACTTGAAACCGGGAGTACGTCAGTGAGCGCCTTGCCTATTGCCTTGCTGCTCTCCACGGCCGCTGCCACGGCCGTGGGTGCCGCCGCCCTGCACGCCGTGCACGGGCTTCGGAAGCAGATCACGACACTGCGCACCGAGCTGGCCCAGAGCCACTCGGCGACCGCACACGTCACCGTGCCCGCAGCCCGCACGACACCGGACACCGACGAGATACGCACGGCTGTCGCCGAGGCCCTCGCCGAGGAACGGGAGCGCGAGCTGGCCGAGGCGCGGGCCTTCTGGGCCGCCCAGGAAGCCCGGGACGCCTCGGACGCGCCCTCCCTACTGAGTGGCCTGCCGGGCCTCTCCGACATGGCCGACGAGCTGTTCCTGCCCCGCCAGGCGGACTTCTCGGGCCTGGAGGCGGACAGCCTGGAGCCGGTCATCGAGCCGTACGCCGATCCGGCCGACGGTTTCGCGAGCGACTCCCCGGAGCTGGCCGCGGCCCGCCGCCGCCACCCGTCGCACCCGGACTTCGTGCCGGTGCAGTCCCCCGTCAACGGCGACCACGAGCGCACCGTCGCCTGTCTTGAGGAACTGGCCGACGCCCGTACGGCGCTCGCCGACGTCCGCCCCGGCCCGCTCGGCACGCTCGACGTGTACGTCTTCGCGGACGGCACGACGCTCTGCATGACCCCGGGCCACCGCGAGACCGCGGAGCTGCTCGCCGACGCCCTGCGCGACGGCCACGCCCCGGTCCTGCTCGGCGGCTCCGGAGTCTCCGGTGCCTACGCGCTGACCTTCGAGTGCGGCACCGAGAACGTCTACATCCTGGCGGACCGCGTCATCGCCTCGGTCTGACCGCAGCGGCCCCGGCACCCGCCGGGGTCGGTCACACCCCGGCGCGCTTCTGCGCCTTCTCCACGAGCGTCAGCGCCTCCGCGAGCTGACCCTCGTCCGTGAGCACAAGAGCCAGATCCCGCCCCGCGACCGTGATCTGATCGGCCGCCGCGAACATCCCGGCGTCCGGCATCTCCCGCGGCTCCTCGTCCGGCGCCTCGATCCGCTGCCCCCACGCCGCCAGTTCCCTGGCCAGAGCGAGGGCCTCGGTCGCCGCCCCCCGCTGCAGGCGGCTCTGCGGGGCGGCCCGCAACCGGTCGGCGAATTGGTCCACTGCGGCCGTCAAAGGCGTCGTATCAAGCACCCGGCGACCTTATGCGCCCGGGCGGGACTGTTGCCAACGTCCCCACGCTCAGGCACGGTGTCGTGAAGGACGGAACACATCGCGACGCGTCCGGAGGCGCCGATGTCCCAAGTCTTCTCCGAGGAGACCCACCGCAATCTGATCGCCCGCATCCCCCACTGCACCGGTCGTGAGATCTCCGACTGGATCCGCGCCGTGGACGAAGGCCCTTCTCTCATCCGCTTCGAGGAGAAGGTCAGCTGGCTCCGCGCGGAGCACAACCTGGCCTATGGGCACGCCAAAGCAATCATCCACGAGTACGACTTGCGGCGGGCCGCACGCAAGCTGCTCTGACCCCCTCTGTCTCCCTCACACACCACTCACACACAACGGCGAAGGGCCCCGCGGAACATACGTTCCGCGGGGCCCTTCATTGCCTCACACGCGTCAGTCGTTGCCCTGCAGGATGGCGATCAGACGCAGGAACTCCATGTAGATCCAGACGAGCGTCATCGTCAGACCGAACGCCGCGAGCCAGGACTCTTCCTTCGGCGCCCCGTACGCGATGCCGTCCTCGACCTGCTTGAAGTCCAGGGCCAGGAAGCACGCGCCGAGCAGGATGCCGACGATGCCGAAGACGATGCCGAGGCCGCCGCTGCGGAAGCCGAGGCCGTCACCGCCGCCGAAGACCATGAACAGCAGGTTCACCGCGGTCAGCAGCAGGAAGCCCATCGCCGCGGCCATCACGAAGCCGTAGAAGCGACGGTTGACGCGGATCCAGCCCGCCTTGTAGGCGATGAGGACACCGGCGAAGACCGCCATCGTGCCGATCACGGCCTGCATGGCCGCGCCGCTCGCGATGCGGTTGTCGACGACGCTGGAGACGACGCCGAGGAAGACACCCTCCAGGGCGGCGTACGTCAGGATCAGCGGCGGCGATGCCTTGCGCTTGAAGGCCTGCACCAGGCCGAGCACCATCGCGATGAGGCCGGCGCCGATCGCGATGCCGTACGACTTGCTGATGTTGGCGTCGTCCACCGGCAGCAGTGCCCAGGCGAGCGCGGCCGTGACCACGAGTGTGCCGAGCGTGGTGGCCGTACGCAGGACGACGTCGTCCATCGTCATGCGGCCGGCGGTGGTTACGGGCGCCTGGGGGGCGCCGTGCTGCAGGTCCTGCTGGGCGTACGGGTTCGTCGCGTACGGGTTGGCCGGGGCCTGCTGGCCCGCGGTGCCCGCGTACGGGTTGCCCTGCTGGGTCTGTGTCCCGCCCGCGGGTCCCCCGGCCTGCGGCTGCGTGCCGAAGCCCGCGTAGCCGTTGTCGCGGCTGAACCCCCGTCGCGAGAAGACCGGGTTGCTGCTCCTCATTTCACTCCTCCATGGCCACCGGGCGTGGCTTTGGGTCAAGAGTAATGCGTAGGCAAAACAAAGACCCTAGTGCTTGGGGAGGATCTTTCCCTCCTTGTGACCAAGAACGACGGGCCCGGTCCTCTCTGTTCCCGGTGCGGCAGGGGATACACCCTCGTCGGCCGGGGTACGGCGGCTGCGCCGGACGAGTGGCACCAGCGAGATCGCGACGGCTCCGAGCACCGCGGCCACGGCGAACGTCGTGAAGCCGAGGGACGCGTTGCCGCCGGCGACGACGGCACCGCCCAGCCAGGGCCCGACGACCGCGCCGGTGCGTCCGACGCCGGTGATCCAGCCGAGCCCGGTGGCGCGTTGGGCGGGCGTGTAGACGGAGGGGGCGGAGGCGTAGACCATCACCTGCGCCGAGAAGAGCCAGATGCCGGTCATGAAGACGATCACGTACGCGACGCCGAGCGGCAGCTCCGCCTTGAGCAGAAAGGTTCCGCAGGCGGTGAGCAGGAACCAGATCGCGGAGATCCGCACCGCGCCGAACCTGTCGGCGGCCCGGCCCGCGACCAGCATGCCGACGATGCCGCCCGCGTTGATCACCATCAGGAAGGTCACGGAGGAGGACAGGGAGTAGCCGGAGGCCCGCATCAGCTCGGGGAGCCAGGTGGAGACGCCGTAGACGAGCAGCAGTCCGGCGAAGGAGGCGAGCCAGAGGAGCGGGGTCGCAAGACGCTGACCCGGCGTGAAGAGCGAGGCGACGGCGGCGAAGCGCCCCTTGGCGCCCGCCTCGGGGGCTTCGGCGAGCGTCGGGGACGGCAGCAGATACCGGGCGGCGACGGCCTCGGCCTCGCTCCTGCGGCCCTTGGCGAGCAGCACGCCGGGCGACTCGGGCAGCCACTTCAGTACGAGGGGGACGGCGACGATCGCGGGGATCACGCCCGCCCAGAAGACGACGCGCCAGCCGTGGTCGGGGCCGAGCCAGAGTCCGAGGCCCGTGGCCGCCATGCCGCCCGCGTGGTACGAGGTCATCATCAGGCCGGTGGCGAGCGCGGCCCTGCGCGGCGGCGCGAACTCGGCGACGATCGCGAGGCTGATCGGCATCAGACCGCCGAGCCCGAGCCCGGCGATGAACCGCCCGCCGCCGAAGACCGCGGCGCTCGGCGCGAGCGCGCAGACCGCGGAGCCCAGGGAGAACAGCGCGACGCTGCCCGTCACCATCGGCTTGCGGCCGATCCAGTCGGTGAGCGTGCCGCAGCCGAGGGCGCCGATGAGCATGCCGAAGGTGGTCCAGGAGCCGATGGTGCCCGCCGTCGACGGGGTGAAGCCGAAGCCCTCGTCGTCGATGAGGTGCGGCATCACGGCGCCGTAGATGTTGACGTCCATGCCGTCGAAGAAGACGACGAGCCAGCACAGGGCTATGACGGGGGCGACGGATCTGAAGGTCCGCTGGGGCGCGGCGCCTTGGGGAGCGGTCACGGGGCTCTCACTTCTTTGTGGAGTGGGGACTACCGGGGGACGGGGGTGCGGGCTCAGTCGAGGGGGAAGCCCGTGTAGCTCTCCGCGAGGTCGGCCTCGGCCGAGCGCGATGAGGTGATCCGGTCCAGCTGAGCGAGCTGGACGCGGTGGTCGAAGGGGGTGGCTCCGGGGGCGCGGTGCAGCATCGTGGTCATGGCGTACGAGAAGCGCTCGGCCTGCCAGACGCGGCGCAGGCAGGTCGCGGAGTACGCCTCCAGGCGGGCGTCGGAGCCGGTGGCGCGGAACTCGGCGAGGGCGCGGGCGAAGGTGACGACGTCGCCGACGGCGAGGTTGAGGCCCTTGGCGCCGGTGGGCGGGACGATGTGGGCGGCGTCCCCGGCGAGGAACACTCGTCCGTGCCGCATCGGCTCGTGGACGTGGCTGCGCATGGGGGTGACGGACTTGGCGGTGACGGGTCCGCGCTTGAGCGTCCAGGCGGGGTCGTCCGTCTCCAGGCGGCGGTCGAGCTCGTCCCAGATCTCCTCGTCGCCCCAGTCGGCCGCGTCGGTGCCTGCCGGAACCTGGAGGTACGCGCGCGTGACGGTCGGCGACCTCATGGACAGGAGGGCGAAGCCGCGGTCGTGGCGGGCGTAGACCAGCTCGTCGTGCGAGGGCGGCACGTCGGCGAGGATGCCGAGCCAGCCGAAGGGGTACGTCCGCTCGAAGACCCGGGAGACGTCGGCGGGCACGGCCTTGCGGGCCACGCCCCAGGAGCCGTCGCAGCCCACCACGTAGTCGCAATCCAGGACGTCCTCGCGGCCCTGGTGGCGGAAGCGGACGCGCGGCTGCTCGGTCTCGGCGCCCTCGACGGCGAGTGCCTCGGCCTCGAAGAGCAGCGGGCCCCCGGCGGCGAGCTGGAGGGCTATGAGGTCCTTGCAGACCTCGGTCTGGGCGTAGACCATCACGGACCGGCCGCCGGTCAGGGCGGGGAAGTCGACGCGGTGCCTGCGGCGGTCGAAGCGCAGCTCGATGCCGTCGTGCGGGATGCCCTCGCGGTCCATGCGGGCGGCGGCTCCGGCCTCGCGCAGGACGTCGACGGTGCCCTGTTCCAGGATCCCGGCGCGCTGGCGCTGCTCCACGTAGGCGCGGTCCCGGGTCTCCAGGACGACGGAGTCGATGCCGGCGTTGTGCAGCAGGCGGGCCAGGAGCAGGCCCGCCGGTCCGGCTCCGATGATTCCGACGGTGGTGCGCATCGGCCGACCCCTCCACTTGTTCGCCTGGTGAACTTTCGTTCATAATGTGCTGACGGGAGTCTCCGACCGGACCCAGCGGCTGTCAACGGTTGCGGGGCGGCCGGTTTCCCACCGTGCGAGGAGCGGCGCCATGCCAGAAGAGTCCGTACGCCCCCTGGAGCGCGGCCTCGCGGTGCTGCGCGCCCTCTCCGTCGCCGAACAGGTCAGGGCGGGCGACCTGGTGCGCGCCACCGGTCTCGCCCGCTCCACGGTGGACCGGGTCGTGGCGACCCTGGTCCGCCTCGGCTACGTACGCGAGCAGGGCCAGGAACTCCACCTGACGCCCCGCCTGATGGAGCTCGGCAACGCCTACCTCGCGGCGAGCGGGCTGAGCGGTGAGGTCGCCGCGCGCACCGCACGGCTCGCGGACGATCTTGACGAGTCGGTGTCCCTCGCGGTGCCGGACGGCAACGGCGTCCGCTTCGTCACGCAGGCCGCGCGGCGCCGCGCGATGTCGGTGGCCTTCCGCATCGGCGATCTGCTGCCCGCCGAGCGGTGCGCGCCGGGCGCGCTGTTCGCCGCCGAGTGGGACGAGGCGGCGTGGGCGGCGTGGCGGGCACGCGTGGCGGCCACCCCCGCCGACGACCCGGCCCGCGCCTTCCCCGCGCTGCCGCCCGGCCCCGCGTCCCCGCCGCCGGACCTCGCGGACCGCGTGGAGCACTCGCGCGTGACGGGCTGGGCACTGGACGACCAGTTGATCGAGCCGGGCCTGATCGCCACGGCGGTCCCGGTGCGCGACACGGCGGGCCGCGTCCGGTACGCCCTGTCCGCGGTGAGCCACACCAGCAGGCACACGGCACAGGGCCTGGCGGAGCTCGTGCTGCCACGGCTGCGGGAGGAGGCCGCCCACCTGGAGTCCTTGCCGGCGACACAACTACCGGACGGGACAGCCGATGTGATGGCCCCTCATGCCACCGCGGAGGGCCTTCCGCGTGAGCAGCCGAGTACCGCCAAGGCCGAACTCGGCCCGGACTTCCTCCAGTCGCTCGCCCGCGGCCTCACCGTCCTGCGCGCCCTGGGCCCGGCCCACGGCGACGGTCTCCCGCTCACCGCGATCGCCGCGGCCACCGGCCTGCCACGGGCCACCGCGCGCCGCTGCCTGCACACCCTGGAACTGGAGGGGTACGCGGCGCACGACGGCCGCCTCTACCGCCCGCTCCCCCGCGTCCTGGAGCTCGGCTTCGCGCGCCTGTCCCGCCTCGGCTTCGCCGACATCGCCGAGCCGCATCTGCGCCAACTGACCGGCCGCGTCCACCAGTCGGCGTCGGTGACGGTGCTCGACGGCACGGACATCCTGTACGTGGCGCGGGCGGCCACGGTGCGCGTCATGAGCGTCCACATCACGCTCGGCACGCGCTTCCCCGCCTACCCCACCGCCATGGGCCGCGTCCTCCTGTCCGGACTCCCGGAGGCGGACCGCGCGCGCCTCCTGAAGGCCGCCCCGCCCCGCTCCCTCACCCGGCGCACCGTCACCGACCCGGCGGAGCTGCACCGCGTCCTGGACCGGGCGGCCGCCGACGGCTACGCCACCGCGGACGAGGAGCTTGAGGAGGGCCTGCGCTCGGTCGCCGTACCGGTCAAGGACGCGGCGGGGCGGGTGGTCGCCGCCCTGAACGTGGCGCAGCACGCAGGCACCGCCCCGCTGGACGAGACCATCGGGGCGCTGCTTCCCGCCCTGCGCGGGACAGCGGCGGCGATCGAGGCGGACCTGCACACCGCGGCGCGCTTCAACGGCGCGCTGATGCCTTGGCGCACATGACCGCTGACGCCTTGGCGGAGGTGCCCGGAGCCGGACTTGAACCGGCACGCCCGCTAGGGGCAGCGAGGTTTAAGCTCGCCGTGTCTGCATTCCACCATCCGGGCAGGCCGTGGGCTCCGCATCAAGTGATTCGACCCTATCGGGGAGCGTCCCCCGAACAGCGGAACAACAGCCCGATGTTGTCTTATTTTATTGACGTCTGAGGGTGCATCAGCCACCGGTACGGCCCATCGGTACATGCCGGAGGCCTTTCCACGGTGGTGGGGGCTCCGGGACGGAATGACGGAATTTAGCCGCCTCCGCGGCGTCCGCGGGTCACTGGCAGGTGGTACCCGCCTCAGGGGTGGGGGTCATCCCCAGGTATGACACGGACGCTCGGGGTCCGACTGCAGAGGGCCCTCGGAACCAGAACAACGGCTGACTACACGCCCCGGTTCCGCAAGGACGATGGAGTACGTCCCCACTCGTCGTCCCGACAGGAGCACCGCCCCGTGACCACCACCCCCTTCGCCGCCCGCACCACCGCGGTGGCCGCACGCGCCACGGACCTCTCCAAGGTGTACGGACAGGGCGAGACCCAGGTGGTCGCCCTGGACCATGTCTCCGTCGACTTCCGGCAGGGCGAGTTCACCGCGATCATGGGCCCCTCGGGCTCCGGCAAGTCGACCCTGATGCACTGCGTCGCGGGTCTCGACAGCTTCAGCGGCGGCTCCGTGCGGATCGGCGAGACCGAGCTTTCCACCCTCAAGGACAAGCAGCTCACCAAGCTCCGCCGGGACAAGATCGGCTTCATCTTCCAGGCCTTCAACCTCCTGCCGACGCTGACGGCCCTGGAGAACATCACGCTGCCGATGGACATCGCGGGCCGCAAGCCCGACAAGCAGTGGCTGGAGCAGGTCATCTCCATGGTCGGCCTGGCCGGGCGGCTCAGCCACCGGCCCACCGAGCTCTCCGGCGGCCAGCAGCAGCGCGTCGCCGTGGCCCGCGCGCTCGCCTCGCGGCCCGACATCATCTTCGGCGACGAGCCGACCGGAAACCTGGACTCGCGCTCGGGCGCCGAGGTCCTCGGCTTCCTGCGCAACTCCGTGCGCGAGCTGGGCCAGACCGTCGTCATGGTCACCCACGACCCGGTGGCCGCGGCGTACGCGGACCGCGTGATCTTCCTCGCCGACGGGCGGATCGTCGACGAGATGCTCTCGCCGACCGCCGACGGCGTCCTCGACCGGATGAAGGACTTCGACGCGAAGGGCCGCACGAGCTAGCGCTCCGAGCGGCGTCGGCCGGCCATTCACCGGCGGGCCGTCAGCGGCTTGTCGCGCAGTTCCCCGCGCCCCTACGGGGCGCCACCTCGGGCCCCACCTTCTCTTCCACCAGGACAGAAACCCATGTTCCGTACCGCCCTGCGCAACGTGCTCGCGCACAAGGCCAGGCTGTTGATGACCGTGCTCGCCGTCATGCTCGGCGTCGCCTTCGTCTCCGGCACCCTCGTCTTCACCGACACCTTCGGCAACGCCTACAAGAACAAGTCGGCGAAGAGCTTCGACCACGTCTCCGTCGCCATCCAGGGCGACGGCTCCTCCTACAGCGGCGAGGACAGCGGTGAGGCCAAGAAGCCGCCGCGCCTGACCGACGCCTTCCTGAACAAGACGCAGAGCCTGCCCGGCGCCGACTCGGCGATAGGGACCGTCTCCGGGTTCACCGCGCTCGCCGACAAGGACGGCAAGCTGGTCGGCGGCGAGTGGGGCACCACCGGCGCCAACTACTTCCCGGGCAAGGGCGGCAAGGACCCGCGCTACGACTTCACCAAGGGCGCCGCCCCGAAGTCCGCCGGTGACCTCGCGCTCGACTCCCGCACCGCCGAGCGCACCGGCTACAAGGTCGGCGACACGGTCCGCTACTCCACCGACGGCCCCGTGAAGAAGGCGAAGATCAGCGGCGTCTTCGACACCGAGGACGGCAGCGTCCTCGCGGGCGGCAGCCTGGTGGTGTTCGACGACGACACCGCGCGCACCGTCCTCGGCAAGTCCGAGTACGACGAGATCGACGTGAAGGCCGCCGCGGGCACCTCCGAGACGGCGCTGAAGAGCTCGGTCGAGAAGATCCTGCCGAAGGACACGGACGCCGTCACCGGCGCCCAGCTCTCCGACGACCAGGAGAGGATGATCGAGCAGGACACCAAGTCCATGAGCCAGGTCCTGCTCATCTTCGCGGGCATCGCGCTCTTCGTCGGCATCTTCATCATCGCCAACACCTTCACCATGCTGGTCGCCCAGCGCACCAAGGAACTGGCCCTGATGCGCGCCATCGGCGCCTCTCGCCGCCAGGTGACGCGCTCCGTGCTCATCGAGGCGTTCCTGGTGGGCCTGGTGGCCGCCGTGACCGGCTTCGCGCTCGGCATCGGCGTGGCCCTGGGCCTGGAGTCCCTGATGAACTCCGCGGGCGCCTCGCTGCCCGACGGGCCGATCATCATCGCCCCGACCACGATCGTCGTCGCCCTGGTCATCGGCGTGGTCGTCACCATGCTGGCCGCCTGGCTGCCGGGCCGCCGCGCCGCGAAGATCCCACCGGTCGCCGCGATGAACAGCGTCCACGCTTCGCCGACCATGCGCGGCCTCGTCGTCCGCAACACCATCGGCTCGATCATCGTCGCGCTCGGCACGGTCATGCTCTTCATGGACGACAACTACGTGAAGTCCGGCGGCGCCGCCACCATCATGGTCGGCGCCATCGTCCTCACGCCGCTCCTGTCGCGCCCGTTCATCGCCGCCGCGGCCCCGCTCCTGAAGCCCTTCGGCGTCACGGGCAAACTGTCCCGCCTCAACGCGGTGCGCAACCCGCGCCGCACGGCCTCCACCGCCTCGGCCCTGATGATCGGCCTGACCCTCATCACGGCGATGACGGTGGTGGCGACCTCCATGAGCAGCGCCATCAACAAGATGGCCGCGGGTTCCCTGAAGGCCGACTACACCGTCTCCATGGCGAACTACCAGCCGCTGACCCCCGAGGTCCGCGAGAAGCTGGACAAGCTCCCCGACGTCAAGGCGAGCAGCCCGCTGCGCACGGCCTACGGCGAGGTGGCCGGCGGCTCCTACTCCCAGGTCACCGGCGTCGACGAGAAGGCCTTCGGCAAGCTGGCAAGCCTCGACTTCACCAGCGGCTCGCTCGCGGGTCTGAAGGGTGACTCCACGCTGGTCGACAAGGAGACCGCGGACAAGCAGGGCCTGAAGACCGGCGAAACCGTCCCGGTGAAGTTCGACGACGACAAGACGGCCGAGCTGAAGATCGCCGGCGTCTACGAGCAGAACGAGATGATCAACGGTCTCTTCACTCCGCTCTCCGTCGTCGACCCGCACCTGTCCAAGATCACCGACCAGCAGGTCCTGGTGAAGATGGAGGGTGGCCCCTCCGACAAGGCCGAGGACGCCATCGTCGACGCCCTCGGCGACAACCCCGCCATCAAGATCCAGGACAAGGACGCGATCAGCAACGAGATCGCCGGCGCGATCAACCTGATGCTGAACATGCTCTACGGCCTCCTGGCGATGGCCATCCTGATCGCGGTCCTCGGTGTCATCAACACCCTGGCCATGTCGGTCTTCGAGCGGAAGCACGAGATCGGCATGATGCGGGCCATCGGCCTCGACCGCGCGAAGGTCAAGCAGATGGTGCGCCTGGAGGCGGTCATCATCTCCCTGTTCGGCGCGGTGCTCGGCATCGGACTCGGCCTCTTCATGGGCTGGGTCGCGGGCGACAGCATCTCCGGCACGGTCAAGACGTACACGATGGAGATCCCGGCCGGCCGTATCGCGATCTTCCTGGCCATCGCGGCCCTGGTCGGCGTCCTCGCCGCGATGTGGCCGGCCCGCAGCGCGGCCAAGCTGAACCCGCTGATGGCGATCAAGAGCGAGTAGCGCTCGGCGGTACGCAGGAGTGGGGCCCCGGACGGCGAACCGTCCGGGGCCCCACGCGTGTACGTCCTACTGCCAGTCGCGGGCCCGCAGCGGCATCCCGGAGGTGCCGATCTCCGGGGTCTTCACCGCGAGGACCTGATTGACGCCGATGCGGTTGCGCTCGAAGGCGAGCGCGGAGGCCGCCATGTAGAGGCGCCAGATGCGGGCGCGGCCCGGCGAGGTGAGCCGCTGGCCCTCCTTCCAGTGGGCCTCCAGGTTGGCGACCCAGCG
Organism: Streptomyces sp. NBC_01283; assembly: GCF_041435335.1. Lineage (NCBI taxonomy): Bacteria > Bacillati > Actinomycetota > Actinomycetes > Kitasatosporales > Streptomycetaceae > Streptomyces > Streptomyces sp. NBC_01283. The sequence goes on along the minus strand of NZ_CP108430.1, from coordinate 5,452,649 downwards.
GCGCAGGGTGAGGGCGTAGTGCTCGCGGATCGCCTCCACGTCGCGCACCTCGAACCCGGCGCGCTCCAGCTGCCCGACGGTGGATCCCACGGGGGCGAGCTCGCCGCCGGGGAACACATAGGCGTCGATGAAGTCGTCGACCTCGTACGTCGACTCGTCGGTCTGCGGGCGGCGCGCGATCTGGTGGTTGAGGAGCCGGCCGCCGGGCTTGAGGAGCGCGTGCAGGTCGTGTGCGTACTCCAAGTACCTCTCGGCGCCAACGTGTTCGGCCATACCGATGGAGGAGATCGCGTCGTACGGCCCGTCGCGCACGTCGCGGTAGTCCTGGACGCGGATCTCGACCCGGTCGGTCAGGCCCTCCTCCGCGATGCGCTTCCTGGCGTACGCGGCCTGCTCCTGGGAGAGCGTGACGCCGACGACGGAGGCGCCGTGCTCGCGCGCCGCGTGGATCGCCATGGAGCCCCAGCCGCAGCCCACGTCCAGGAGCCGCATGCCGGGCTTCAGGGCGAGCTTGCGGGAGATGAGCTCCAGCTTGTCGCGCTGGGCGTCCTCCAGGGTCGAGGCTTCCTCATCATCGGCCCCCCAGTATGCGCACGAGTAGACCATCGAGGGGCCGAGCACCAGCTCGTAGAAGTCGTTGCCCACGTCGTAGTGGTGGCTGATGGCCTGGCGGTCGCTGCCCTTGGTGTGCAGGTGCAGACGGCCACGGCCGCGCATCTCCTCCGGCGGCGGGGCGGGCGGCAGGAAGGGCGCGGCGAGGCCGATCAGGGTGCGGGCCGCGGCGCGGAACCCCGGGTCGCGCAGGGATTCCCGGAGGCTCTTGGCGTCCTCGTCGCGCTCCCAGATGAACCCGGCGAGCCGGTCGAGCGCGGCGTACAGATCGCCCTCGACGTCCAGGTCCCCGGCCACCCAGGCGCGGGCGAGGCCCAGCTCGCCCGGCTTCCACATCAGGCGGCGCAGGGCGCGGCGGTTGCGTACGACGAGGGTGGGGGCACCCGGCGGGCCTGCTTCCGAACCGTCCCAGGCACGAATACGAACGGGGAGCGGGGCTCCCAGCAGTTGTTCGGCGAGGCTCTTCAGCCGCAGTGCGGCGTCTGGCATGGTGCACACCTCCGTGATGGCGATCCCGGATAGCTCAACACCACGTAAACACCAACCGGGCGCTCCCGCAGTCCCGTTGCCGCGTCACGGATCGGCAAAATAAGTGTAAGCACCATGTATATGGTGAAGGAAAAACCCGAGGGGGCCGCCCGCACCACGGATGGCGGGCGGCCCCCTCGGGGCTGTTCAGTGACCGGAGGTCAGGAGGCCTTGGCCTTCTCCTCGGACCCGGCGGCGACCGGCTCGGCCTTGGCCACGGCGGGCTTCGGCGCGGGCTTGGCAGCCTCGTAGAACTCCTCGCGCGGCGTCTCCATGGCGCCCAGCGAGACGACCTCACGCTTGAGGAAGACCGCGAGCGTCCAGTCCGCGAAGACGCGGATCTTGCGGTTGAACGTCGGCATCGCCATGCCGTGGTACGCGCGGTGCATGTACCAGGCCAGACGGCCCTTGAGCTTGATCTTCACCTTGCCCATGACGATCATCGCGACGCCCTTGTGCAGGCCGAGACCGGCGACCGCACCCTTGTTGGCGTGGCTGTACTCCTTCTGCGGGAAGCCCCGCATGCCGGAGATCACGTTGTCGCCGAGGACCTTGGCCTGACGCAGCGCGTGCTGGGCGTTCGGCGGGCACCAGGCGTTCTCGTTGCCGGCCTTGCGGCCGACCATGTCCGGCACCTGGGCGTTGTCGCCCGCGGCCCAGATGTAGTCGGTGCCCTGGACCTGGAGGGTCGTCTGGGTGTCGACGTGGCCACGGGGGCCGAGCGGCAGACCGAAGCGCGCGAGCGCCGGGTTGGGCTTGACGCCCGCGGTCCACACGATGGTGCTGGAGTCGACCTCGAGGCCGTTGTTGAGCACCACGTGGCCGTCCACGCAGGAGTCCATGCCGGTCTTGAGGTAGACCTCGACACCGCGGCCCTCAAGGTGCTCCTTGCCGTACTGGCCGAGCTTCGGGCCGACCTCGGGGAGGATCTTGTCCGCGACGTCGACGAGCACGAAGCGCATGTCCTCGCGCTTCACGTTGTTGTAGTACTTGGCCGCGTCGCGGGCCATGTCCTCGACCTCACCGATGGTCTCCGCACCCGCGAAGCCACCGCCGACGAAGACGAAGGTCAGCGCCTTGCGGCGGACGTCCTCGTCCGTCGTGGAGTCAGCCTTGTCCAGCTGCTCGAGGACGTGGTTGCGCAGGCCGATGGCCTCCTCGATGCCCTTCATGCCGATGCCCTGCTCGGCGAGGCCGGGGATCGGGAAGGTGCGGGAGACCGCGCCCATCGCGATGACCAGGTAGTCGAAAGGCAGCTCGTACGCCTCGCCCACGAGGGGGGCGATCGTCGCGACCTTGCGGTCCTGATCGATGGTGGTGACCCGGCCGGTCAGAACTTCCGCCTTGGGCAGCACGCGTCGCAGCGGGACGACGACATGCCGAGGCGAAATGCTGCCGGCGGCGGCTTCGGGGAGGAAGGGCTGGTAGGTCATGTACGACCGGGGGTCGACGACCGTGACGGTCGCCTCTCCGTAGCGCATCTTCTTGAGGATGCGCCGAGCTGCGTACAGGCCTACGTACCCACCGCCTACTACGAGGATCCTGGGACGCTCCGTGGTGCTCATGCCATCGAGTATCCACCTGCCAGGCAGGGGTCGCTCGTGCGCCCCTTCACAAGCATGGGTACACCCTCTGCTACACTTCGCCGCCCACGTGACGCAGGTCATGACGCCCCAGGGGAACCACGCGACAGCCCAAGTCGTTGTGCACCCCTTGTGAGCTGCCGCTCTGACCCTTCCACCGCACTGGACCACTCGGTCGGCCAACCCTCCGGACACACTCGCGAACCTTCACTGTCGTGGGTCGCGGGGGCCTCTGGGGTCACTTTTAGGGGTCCAGAACCCCTGAACATCGTCCAACCGAGCCGATTTCCTTGTGAAGAACTTCACGAAGTTTCCCGACGGAGTGTCGCCGCCGGGTCCTTCGAGCCCCTCAACAGCCGCTCAGACGCTACATGACGTGCTCAGGCGATCGACCAGCCGATGCCGTCGAGGATGTCGTGCTCACTGACGACGACCTCCCGGGCACCGGTCCTGTCCATGATCGACAGGAGGACGAGCGCGCCGGACACGATGACGTCCACACGGCCCGGATGCATCACCGGGATGGCGGCCCGCTCGTCGTGCGTGGCCCGTGCCAGGCGGGCGGCGATCTCGCTCACCTGCTCGTAGGAGATACGGGAATGGTGGATCGCCGCGGAGTCGTACGCGTCGAGGCCGAGCGCGATGGCGGCCACCGTCGTCACCGACCCCGCCAGGCCGACCAGGGTGCGGGCCTCGCCGATCGGCACCGTCTGCTCGGCCAGGTCCAGCGCGGCCGTGATGTCGGCGCGGACGGCGTCCAGTTCGGCGGGCGCGGGCGGGTCGGTGCGGATGTGCCGCTCCGTGAGGCGTACGCAGCCGACGTCGACGGAGCGGGCGGCGCTGACCTCGTCGTCGCCGACGACGAACTCCGTGGAGCCGCCGCCGATGTCGACGACGAGGTAGGGCTTGGCCAGGTGGTCGCTGCCCGCCAGTTCCTTCGTCGCGCCTGTGAAGGAGAACTCGGCCTCCTGGTCACCGCTGATGACCTCCGGCTCGACGCCGAGGATGTCCAGGACACCGCGTACGAAGTCGTCGCGGTTCTCGGCGTCGCGGGACGCGGAGGTCGCCACGAAGCGGAGGCGCTCGGCGCCGTGCTCCTTGATGACCTCGGCGTACTCGCGGCAGGCGGCGAAGGTGCGCTCCAGCGCCTCCGGGGCCAGGCGGCCCGTCTTGTCCACCCCTTGGCCCAGGCGGACGATCGTCATCCTGCGGTCCAGGTCGACCAGTTCACCGGTCCGCGGGTCCGCGTCCGCCACCAGGAGGCGGATCGAGTTCGTGCCGCAGTCGATGGCTGCCACGCGGGTCATGCGCGCTCTTCCTCGCTCGTCGAGACACACGCGCCCTTGCGCCACCACTCCGGCAGCATCGCGATGGCCTCGTCGCCCAGCGGGTTCACGCCGGGCCCCGCGGCCAGCGAGTGGCCGACCAGGACGTGCAGGCACTTCACGCGGTCCGGCATGCCGCCCGCGCTCGGGAAGCCCTCCAGGACCTCGATGGCGTCACGGCGCGCGATGTAGTCCTCGTGCGCCGCGCGGTAGGCGGCGGCCAGCTCGGGGTCCGTCGTCAGCCGCTCCGACATCTCCTTCATGACGCCGTTGGCCTCAAGGGTGCCGATCGCGGAGGCGGCCCGCGGGCACGTCAGGTAGTACGTCGTCGGGAACGGCGTCCCGTCCGGAAGGCGCGGCGCCGTCTCGACGACGTCCGGCTGCCCGCACGGGCAGCGGTGGGCGATGGCCCGCAGGCCGCGCGGCGGGCGGCCGAGCTGCTGCTTGAAGGCCTCGACGTCGGCGTCGGTGGGCTCGGTGCGCGGGGTGGTCGGCGGGGGCGTTTCCATGCCTGTCTTTCGATCGGTTCCGTAGAAGTTCTGTCGAGCCCGGGTGGACTCGGTCGAACCCTGTCGAGCTCAGTCGTCGTCGTCCGGGCGGTCGGCCTTGTCGACGCCGTCCCAGACGTTCGAGTACCAGGGTCGGGCGGCGGCCCCCTGGTCGGTGCGCTGCTTCCTCGCCGCCTCGGGATCGACCACCGTGAAGCCGGTCTCGCCCGGCATCACATAGTGCAGCCGGTCCCGGACACGCTGCTCCGCGTACGCGTCGTCCCGCCAGCGGGCCTTCTCGTCCTTCAGTCTCTCGACGTTCTCGCGGCGCTCGGCCTGCTCCTTGCGCTGGTCGGCGATCTCCGCGCGCTGGGAGACGTACTGCCTTATCGGGTAGGCGAGGGCGACGACCAGCGAGCAGAGCACGAGCGCGAGGAGCGCGGCGCGTCCCGTCAGCCGGGAGCGGCGTGCCTGGCGCTTGGTCTGGGAGCGGTAGACACGCTCCGCGGTCTGCTCGCCGAGCAGCCGCAGCCTGGTCGCGGTGGAGAACCGGTCGCGGTCCTTCACGGCCATGTGTGCCGCCTCCCCGATACGTACGTACGTCCCCGCACACGGTACGGGACCGAGTACGGGGACGTAGGTAACTACTCAGGGCAGCTGCGCTCAGCCCTTGCTGTGCTTATCAGTCCGCAAAGCGGAACCGGGGGAACGCGCTGCGGCCCGCGTAGACGGCCGCGTCGTCGAGGATCTCCTCGATGCGGAGCAGCTGGTTGTACTTGGCGACGCGCTCGGAGCGGGCCGGGGCGCCGGTCTTGATCTGGCCGCAGTTGGTGGCGACGGCGAGGTCGGCGATGGTGACGTCCTCGGTCTCACCGGAGCGGTGCGACATCATGCACTTGAAGCCGCTGCGCTGGGCCATCTCGACGGCGTCCAGGGTCTCGGTCAGCGAGCCGATCTGGTTGACCTTCACCAGGAGGGCGTTCGCGGACTTCTCCTCGATGCCACGGGCCAGGCGCTCGGGGTTGGTGACGAACAGGTCGTCGCCCACGAGCTGGACCTTGTCGCCGAGCTTCTCGGTGATGACGTTCCAGCCGGCCCAGTCGTCCTCGAACAGCGGGTCCTCGATGGAGACGAGCGGGTACGAGGAGACGAGCTCCTCGTAGTACTCGGTCATCTCGGCGGCCGAGCGGGACTTGCCCTCGAACTCGTACTTGCCGTCCTTGTAGAACTCGGACGCGGCGACGTCGAGCGCGAGGCCGATCTGCTCGCCGGGGACGTAACCGGCCTGCTTGATCGCCTCGAGGATGAGGTCGAGCGCGGCGCGGTTGGAGTCCAGGTTCGGGGCGAAGCCGCCCTCGTCGCCCAGGCCGGTGGAGAGGCCCTTGTCCTTCAGGACCTTCTTCAGCGTGTGGTAGACCTCGGTGCCCCAGCGCAGGGCCTCGGAGAACGACTCGGCACCGATCGGCGCGATCATGAACTCCTGGATGTCGACGTTCGAGTCGGCGTGCGACCCGCCGTTCAGGATGTTCATCATCGGAACGGGCAGCAGGTGCGCGTTCGGGCCGCCGAGGTAGCGGAAGAGCGGGAGGTCGGAGGCCTCCGACGCGGCGTGCGCGACGGCCAGCGAGACGCCGAGGATGGCGTTGGCGCCGAGCGAGCCCTTGTTGTCGGTGGCGTCGAGGTCGAACATCGCCTGGTCGATCAGGCGCTGCTCGGTCGCGTCGTACCCGACGAGCTCCGGGCCGATCTGCTCGATGACGGCGAGGACGGCCTTCTCCACGCCCTTGCCCATGTAACGGTTGGGGTCACCGTCACGGAGTTCGATGGCCTCGAAAGCACCGGTGGACGCACCGGACGGAACGGCGGCACGACCCGTGCTGCCGTCGTCGAGGCCGACCTCGACCTCGACCGTGGGGTTGCCTCGGGAGTCCAGGATTTCCCGGGCTACGACGACGTCGATGGACGGCACGAGCATCTCCTTCTGGGATGTGACGCGGGTACGCGGGGCGTTGGCCTCGCGGACACGAGCCTAACCGGCTCCCGGACAAGAGCCAGCCGAGCGACCGCCCTGTGGACAAACCGAGAGCAAAATGTTTCCGAACGGAACAAAGCGTGGAGGGCAAAAGAACCCCGCCCCGGTGCGTACGGGGGATACGCGCACCGGGACGGGGTGGACCCGTGGGGACGGGGGTGGACCGGCAGTACCTGCGGGCGTCACCGGCTCCGTCGGTCGCGCCTCCGCCGGGGGGCGCGACCGCCAGGTGCCGCCTGCCTGCCTCCTCAGCTCTTAGCTGAGGTGCAGCTGCTGGCCCGGGTAGATCATGTCGGCGTTGTCGATGATGTCGCCGTTGAGCTTGTACACCTTGTGCCAGCCGCCCTTGACGTCCTTGGCCTCGGCGATCTTGGAGAGGGTGTCACCCTTCTTGACCTTGTACTCGCCGTCGCCCTTCTTGACCGTCTTGCCGGTCGGGGTCTCGACGGTCTTCTTGGACTCGGCCTTCGGCGCGGCCTCGGCCTTCTTGGGGGCCTGCTGCTGCGGCTGCTCGGTCTGCGCGCTGGGCTGGCTCTTCGGCTGCTCCTGGGTCTGCTGCGGGGCGCTCTCCTGCGCACCGCCACCCTCGTTGGAGGCGCCCGAGAGGCCGACGCCGCAGCTCGGCCAGGCACCCTTGCCCTGACCCGCGAGGACCTTCTCGCCGATCTCGATCTGCTGGGCCTTGGAGGCCTGGTCGGCGCTGGGCGCGTACTTCGTGCCGCCGTACGCGGCCCAGGTGGACGACGAGAACTGCAGGCCGCCCGTGTAGCCGTTACCGGTGTTGATCGACCAGTTGCCGCCCGACTCGCACTGGGCGACGGCGTCCCACTCGGAGTTCGTCGCGGCGGAGGCCTGGCCGGCCGCCATCAGCGGGGCCGCGACCGCGACACCGGTGACGCCGGCGAGCGTGGCGACACGGGTGGCCTTGGACGGACGGCGGTGCTTGCCCTTGCTGGAAAACAGCATGAGTGATCCCCTCACCGACGCCTGCGAGGTGAGCTGTCGGGTTCGGGCCAGTGAAGTTGCCCGGCCGCGCTTCCTGAGCGCGACTTAACCCCTAGCCGTTCCCGTCCGTGTGCCTCGCTCTCGCGATGCTCAACGGCCGGGCCCGGCGGAAACCTTGGGTCCCCCGCTCCTGCCTACGGCGCTTACGCGACGACTGTTCCCGAACGGCCGTTGGCAGGACTCGGCGTACCGACCGGCGGGGCCCGCTGTGGCGAGCGGTCCCGACCGTAGTCATGCGATCGGTCGAATTTCAAAGACGATCAGGGCTTCTGAGACCCATCTCTCACTTGCGCCAATTGGGACATCAAGCGCAAAGCGACTCACCAACTACCCCTACTTTTCGCCCAAATCGAGGCTCTGACCGGGGAGGATGAGATCGGGGTCGGAGCCGACCGACTTCTCGTTCTCGGCATACAGCTCGGTCCACCCGCCCTGCACGTCGAGGTCGTCGGCGATGGCCGAGAGGTTGTCGCCGGAGCGGACCGTGTACGTCCCGTCGGAGCCGTCCTGCTGACGCTCGTCGCCACGGGAGGCATGCCGGCCCGAACCCTCGCGGGAAGCGTCGCCGGACGGCTCGCCGTCCGCGCTGCCGCCGCGGTGGCGGCCCTCGCCCTCACCGGCGGAAGAGCCGGAGCCGGGCGAAGTGGCATCGTCACGCCCGGACTTGTCCGGGTCGCCGGACTTGGCCGAGTCACCCGACTTGCCGGACTCGTCGTGATTCTTGTCTCGTGACGTGTCATCGGAGTCGTCGGCGTCAGCATCGGCGTCGGCGTCATCGGTGCCGGGCCTCTCGGAAGACTTCTCCGAGCCCGAGGGCTTCTTCGAGGACCCGGCGTCGTCCGAGGGGTCGGCGGACTCGCTCGGCTCGTCCGGGTCCGCCTCATCGCCGGACCCGGTCGACTCCGACGGCTCGTCAGAAGGAATCGTCGTGATCGGGGCGCCCGGGTCTACGTCGGCCGCGGCACCGTCCTGGGTGAGACCGGCGATCGGCGCACAGCTCGGCCAGGCCTTGGTCCCCTGGTCGTCGAGGACCTTCTCGGCGACGGAGATCTGCTGCGAGCGGCTGGCCTGGTCGGCGCTCGGCGCGAAGTCGAGGCCGCCGTACTCCTCCCAGAGCTCCTGCGAGAACTGGAGCCCGCCGTAGTAGCCGTTGCCCGCGTCCGCGCTCCAGGATCCGCCGCTCTCGCACTCCGCGAGCTTGTCCCACGTGGCGGTGTCCGCCGCGCTCGCACTGGTGGCGCCGAGCAGCGGGATGGCGATGGCCGATCCTGCGACTCCTGCCGCGACGATCAGAGCCGGGGCCTGGCGGGGGCGTCGGTGACGACCATTGCCGGAGAGCATGCGGGTGCCTTTCGCGTGACTGGAGCGACGACTGCGGCACGGGAGGCCGAGTCGTCGTGAACGTAGCGGCAGTCGAACGCTTGTCACAAGTCGATGCAGCGGAGATCACGTGAAAGTCACAGTCTTGACGGCCTGTCAGCTGGACGGCGTTCCAGACGTCTGATATTTGCTCCGCTGTGCGGGTGTGAACTCCACGGGCAGCGTGCGGAGTCCGCGCATGATGAGGCCGCCACGCCATCTCTATCGAGGCTCTTCGCTCCAGATCTGTGTGAGCATCCCGGCGCGGAGCCGCCCCGTCACCGTGAGCCGAGGAAGTGTCGGCCGCCTGTATGCCTGCGACCCTCGCTCATCGGCGCCCGACACCGCCATCAACTCCGGCCACACCCCCCTTTTCCACCACGTGAGCTGGCGTTCCCTCATGGGGTTCATCGGTCCCCATGTATTCGGCATGTCGACCCAGGAGACTCCGTGACGGAGCCGGTGGAGCATGCCGCAGAATTGCTCGCGAATGTCGTACTTCGTAACGAAGTGCTTCTTTGCCTTCCCGGAGAAGTGGAGCCTGAGAACACTCAGCACCGTCTCCCACTCCTCGTCTGTGGGGTCCGGCGGAACCAGCGCCCCGGTTTCCCAGTGCCATTCGCTGACGGGGCACCTATTACCGGGCTTGCCTACGTCGGTCATGTCCCCGGGGACTACGTGCAGGTCGAACATGTCGAAGACTTCCTTACGCTCTGCGAGCGTCAGAGTCCTCAGCCGTTCCATGGCGCCATTCGCGATGTCCAACAGGTTGTGCGCGCGACGTTCGTGGTGGGCGTAATCCTCCAGCCACTCCTCGGCGATCTTGCGCTGCAACCGGAACTCGTCCAGTTCCTGCTGAAGCTGCGTGACGGAGGCTTTCGGCACTGCCGGAGCAACACCGGCTCGCACGTACTCCGGAACACGGACCTCGATCAGGTGCTCCTGAGCAGTGATCCTGGCCGCGAGGTCCGTGACTCGCTTCTCGTACTTCTCCCTGCTCCTGGCGAGGCCCGCCCCCCACCGGGCGGCAAACTCACCCAGAGGACCATCGGCTGTGAGGAGGCGCGGCAGTTCGGCCCAGACAGCTCCTCCGATGTCGTCGGCTCCGAAGTACGGCTCACGGCAGGACGGGTCAGTCAGAGTCCCCTTGCAGCGGTAAGCGCGGCTCGTGCCGCAGCCCGTATAGACCTCGCCGCAGTGGCCGTGAATCCGGCCGGTGAGGGAGTAGACACGGTTGCTCTGTCGGTCCTTCTGGAAGCCGAGACTCTTCAAGGCTGTCATCAACTGCCCTGCGCGCTCCTCGCTGAAGATGGGCGGCACACCGATTCTGACCTGCTCGCCATGGACGGGGGTTCCGTCGTCGTGGCGGAGGGTGGTGTTCTTGGCGCTGCCTCGGTTGGTCTTGCGGTACACCACGTAGCCATCGTGGATGGTCTCGCTGTGCAGGCGGTTACGGAGGTTGGCGGGTGTCCACCGGACACCGTTGCGGGTGTGCAGCTTGCGCTTGTTCAGCTCTGCGCACGCCTCGGAGATGTTCATGCCGTCATCGACGATGAGTCGCACTCCCCTGTCGAGCACCATGGCTTCATGCGCGTCGGTGACAAGGGCGGAGAATCGCTTACGCCGCGGGCCTTCGTATGAGGTGTCGTGCTCGATCCTGTAGCCGTAAGGTGCCGGACCACCCGGCCAGCCTCCGTAGCTGATCTTCAGCTCACGACCGGCGACGGTGCGCTCCTTGATACGGCGCCACTCCATCTCGGAAAAGTTGACGTGCTGCATGAAGTGCTGCCAACCCTCCTCGGTGCTGGTGTCGATCCCCTCCCTGGCCGAGATGAAGGAGACTCCGATGTCAGCCATGTCCCAGGCCCACTGGTACGCGGCGCGCGCCGTACGCCCGATGCGGTCGACCGCGGGTACGAGGATGCGGTTGAAGCGGAGCCGGTGCGCGTCGCGGACAAGGCGGTCCATCTCTGGGCGGCTCTCCAGGGAGCCGGAGACAGCTTTGTCCACGTATGAGTCGTAGACGGTGGCCTCGGGGTGGCATGCGAGCCAGCCGTCGGAGATCTTTTCCTGGTCTTCGAGCCCGAAGCCGTCAAGCTGGTTCGGCGTAGAAACGCGAGCGTATTTGGCGACGAGGATGGCCGCAGAAGTTGCAGAATACGGGCGTGCCACAATGGGCATGTTCAGTCCTCCAAGACTGTTCCGTCCCCGGAGTGTTAGCGCACCGCCGGGAAGGTTCCGGCTCCTTTGCGCTGCTGCAAGCGCTCAGGGGCCGGTGCCGTTTGAGGAAAACGTACTCGCTATTTCGGTGCGCCGAAGAGAAGTTGATCGGATTCCAGGTTCCGAGCAGCGCGAGGCCACAGATCACGTACCACCGCCGACACGTCGCCCAGGCGGAGCCCGATACCGTCAGGGCGTGAACGTTCCTGACACCACGCCCGAGCTCTTCACCTGGGAATTCGCCACGGACCCCTACCCGGCGTACGCATGGCTCAGGGAGAACTCGCCCGTCCATAGGACGAAACTGCCCAGCGGCGTCGAAGCCTGGCTCGTGACGCGGTACGCCGACGCCCGGCAGACGCTCGCGGACACGCGTCTCTCCAAGAACCCCGTGCACCATTCCGAGGACGCCCACGCGAAGGGCAAGACCGGGATTCCCGGCGAGCGCAGCGCCAACCTGATGACGCATCTGCTCAACATCGACCCGCCGGACCACACTCGGCTGAGGCGGCTCGTGTCGAAGGCGTTCACACCGCGGCGCGTGGCCGAGTTCGAACCTCGGGTACAGGAACTCGCCGACGGTCTCATCGACCGGTTCGCCGGGACAGGCGAGGCCGACCTCATCCACGAGTTCGCCTTCCCCCTCCCCATCTATGCCATCTGCGACCTGCTCGGCGTTCCCCGCGAGGACCAGGACGACTTCCGTGACTGGGCGGGCATGATGATCCGGCACGGTGGAGGGCCACGGGGCGGGGTCGCCCGGTCCGTGAAGAAGATGCGCGGATATCTCGCCGAGCTGATTCACCGAAAGCGCCTCGCCCCGGGAGACGACCTCATCTCGGGTCTCATCCGTGCTTCGGACCACGGCGAACACCTCACCGAGAACGAAGCCGCCGCGATGTGTTTCGTGCTTTTGTTCGCTGGTTTTGAAACAACCATCAACCTGATCGGCAACGGCGTCTACGCGCTGTTGCGCAATCCCGTTCAGCGTTTCCTGCTTCAGGAATCCATTCAGCGCCAGGATCACAGACTTCTCGAGACCGGTATCGAGGAGTTGCTGCGCTTCGACGGACCCGTGGAGATGGCCACGTGGCGTTACGCCACACAATCACTTGAGATCGGCGGGCAGCGGATCGCACAAGGGGATCCCGTCCTGGTCGTACTCGCCGCGGCGGACCGTGATCCCGCTCGTTTCGACGAGCCGTCCACCCTCGACCTGTCCCGAACGGACAACCCGCACCTCGGCTACGGCCATGGCATCCACTACTGCGTGGGCGCCCCCCTAGCACGGCTGGAGGGGCGCATCGCGCTGGCAACCTTGCTCAAGCGGTTGCCGGACATTCAGCTGGCTGTCACACCTGACGAGCTTCGTTGGAGGGGCGGCCTGATCATGCGCGGCCTGCGTACGCTCCCCATTGCCTTCACCCCCGCCACCTCAGCCGGGTGTGGTCCGGCGAGTCGATGTTGAGCAGGTGTGTCATCAGATTGGCGCTGCGCCCGCCGGGGATCATGTAGTTGCCGCCCCCTCCGCCACCAGCACCGCATCCCTGTACGCCCGTGCCGCCGCGCGCAGTGCCGCCTCCGGGTCGATGCCCTGTGACTCGGCTTGCAGGGCCAGGGCCAGGAGTTCGTAGCCGGGGCCCTCTCCCGAAGGCGCCGTCACATCGAGCCCCGCCGTCCGTACCCGTGAGGCCAGTTTTGCCGCGAGGGCCAGGCCCGGCTGGCCCAGGGGGATTCCCTCCGTGACCGACGAGCGCTGTTTCTCCTCCGCCTTCGTGCGGAGCCAGTGCGCCTTCACGTCCTCGGGGGTGTCCGCCGAGTCGTCGCCGAAGACGTGCGGGTGACGGTGGATGAGCTTCTCGACGATCGTGCCCGCCACGTCGTCCACGGAGAAGGGGGACTCCGCGTCCTCCTCGGCGATGCGGGCGTGGAAGACCACCTGGAGCAGGACGTCGCCCAGTTCCTCGCGCAGTTCCTCGCGGTCGCCCTCCTCGATCGCCTCGACCAGTTCGTACGCCTCCTCGATCGCGTACTTCGCCAGGCCCTTGTGCGTCTGCTGGGACGACCAGGGGCACTCGTCCCGGATCTGGTCCATGACCTGGACGAGGTCGAGGAGCCGCGCGCCGGGCAGGTCGTACGAGGCGGGGAGCAGTTCCAGGTCGGGCATCGACACGCGGCCCGAACCCGCGAGCCTCGCCAAGCCGTCCGTCAGGGCCTGGTCGCCCTCGGCCGTGGCGACGACCAGGACCGTGCGGCCGCCGGCGCAGGCGTCCACGAGCTCCTGGGCCGTGGGCGACGTCTCGTCCACACACACGCCCGCCTCGCGCAGATACGGGAGCTGAGGGTGCGAGGCGTCGGCGCACAGGACCTCGTCGGCCGCGTGCAGGGCCTGCCACGCGGGCCAGGAGAGGAGGCCCGGGGCCACCCGGTGGCTGGTGGTGAGGAGGATGACGCGGCCGGGGGCGTCGGCCGGGGGCGTGGTTTCGTTCACCCGTCGAACGTAACCCACCCCGTCGGCAGTCCCCGCCCTGCCTGCCTACGCCTGCTTGGGCCCCGCGGCGGCGTCCGCGGACACGTCGCGCACCCACGGCGTCTTCGCGTCAGCGCGCTTGCTCTTCTCCACGTCCCACGTGCCGTACCGCGGGTTCAGGTCCACGTCCAGCTTCTTGGAGGCCTTGGCGAGCGCCTTCCAGAAGAGCGCCTGGCCCTCCGGCGCGTTCATGTCCGCGCCGAGGACCTTCGCCAGCTTCTGGGCCTCGATCTCCGTACGGAGGCTCTCCTGGAGGCGGGACGGGGCGACGCTGTACTGCTGGAGCCAGCCCTGTTCGAGCGCCTTCCGGCCGCCCGCCTGCTGCTCCAGGCCCGCCCGCATCCTCTGGATGTCGCGGCGTGACACGTCCACCCCGGCGTCCGCCGCCGCCCGGTGCAGCACCTTGTCCAGGACCATCGTGTGCAGCGTGCTGCGGGTGAGGCCGCCGGACTTGGAGATGGCCTGCTCGTACTGCTGCGCGTCCGGGATCGCGGCGCGCTGCGCGGCGCGCACCTCGTTCACCCGGCCCTCCAGCTGCGAGACCGTGATCCGGTCGTTGCCCACCACGGCCGCGGCGCCCGGATGCGCCTCGTTGCCGCAGGCCGTGAGGAGAGGGGCCGCGGCGACGGCTGCGGCGGAGAGAACGAGCGCGGTGCGACGGCGGCGGTGCAAGTGAGCCTCCAGGTGGAGAGATTGTGCGGCGGTGCACAAAGTCTTGCGGTGATCGATGTTAGGCAGTGGCCGGTCCCTCGGCCACCTATTCGACCAACGATTCTCGAAGAGTTGGGGCACCCTCGCGCCGATCCGTCACTACCCGCGCATCTGACCGAGCCATTGCAACGTGCGCCGGATCTCCGCCGGGAACGGATGGCCGATGCCGTGCATCCGCTCCGCGTCCATGAGCAGCCGCGCCAGCGTGTCGTGGGCCGCCGCGCGGTCGCCGAGGGCGAGGAGCAGGTGGCCGATGCGGCGGCGGATCTCCAGGGGGCGTTCGCGGTCGTCGGAGGCGTAGCGGTTCTCGTAGTAAGGCAGGAGCGACCTGTACTCCGCCAGTGCCGCCGCCGGTTCGCCCAGTTGCTCCAGGCACTGCGCCGCCTCGTAGCGGAACTGGAGGGAGTGCGGGTCGGCCTGGCCGGACTCGGCGGCGCGCTCGTCGGCGAGGCGGCGCAGCTCGGGCAGGGCGCGGCGGTACTGGCCGTCGTCCATGAGCGTCGCCGCGTACTGCTTGCGCAGGGAGCGGACCACCGGGGAGTGCTCGCCGTGCTTGGCGGCCGCCGCGGGCAGGATCGAGCCGAGGATGTCCACGGCCTGGGTGATGCGGCCCTCGCCGAGGAGCCGCTTGACCTCGTCGACCGCGCGGACGACGTCGGTCTGGCTGCCGGGGCCGCCCGGGACCTGGCGCTGGTCGGGCCGGTCCGGCTGGATGGCGGGGGCGGGCGCCGGGGTCGCCGCGCGGTCGGGCCACGGGGCGTGCGGGCGCAGGAAGGGGCGGGTGGGGTCGAGCGGGCCGCCGGTGGGTATGCCGCGCGCGGGGAGCAGCGGGGCCAGTTCCTCGTAGACCTCCTGGGCGCTGCCGTGCCGGTGCTGGGGGTCCTTGGCGAGCAGGCGCAGGACCAGGGCTTCGAGGGCTTCGGGGACCTCGGCGCGCAGGCGGCGGACCGGGAGCGGCGGTTCGTAGAGGTGGCGGTGCAGGACGCCGAGCGCGGTGGATCCGCTGAACGGCACGTCACCGCTGAGGAGTTCGTGCAGCAGGACGCCCAGGGCGTACAGATCGGTGTACGGGCCGACCGCGCCGCCCATCGCCTGCTCGGGGGCCATGTACGCGGGGCTGCCGATGGGTGAGCCGGTGTGCGTGAGGCGGGTGGTGTCGGTGTCCATGACCGAGGCGATGCCCAGGTCGAGGATGGAGACCGTGCCGTCCTGCTTGACCATCACGTTCCGCGGCTTGAGGTCGCGGTGCACGATCGGCACGGCATGCACCGCGGAGAGCACCGCGCACAGCTGGGCGGCGATCGCGACGGCCCACTGCCACGGGTAGGGGTCGTGCTCGGCGAGGTGGTCGCCGAGGTCGGCCCCGTCGACGTACTGCATGACGAGGTAGAGGTCCTCGCCCTCCGTGCCCGCGTCGTGGACGGTGACCAGGCCCGGGTGGTCGACCTGTGCGGTGACGCGGCACTCGCGCACGAAGCGGCGGCGCAGCTCCTCGGCCTCGGCGCCCGCGACCCGGTCGGGGCGCAGGAGCTTGACCGCGACCCGGCGGTCGAGGCGTTGGTCGTACGCCGTCCAGACCTGGCCCATGCCGCCCTGGCCGATGAGCGTGGAGAGTTCGTAGCGCCCGGCGACAATGCGGCCGCCCGTACCCAGTGGCGTCCCCAATGACACGGTCAGTTGCCGCCTTCCTGCTTGCGCAGGTAGTCACTGAGCTCGTCGAGCTCGGCCTGTACTTGGTGGATGCGGGCCGGTGCGGGGCGCGTGGGCGGGGGCGGCGTCTGCTGGACCGGCGGCTGGTGCGGCTGCGTGGGCTGCTGGTGGACGGGGGCGGGGCCGGGCTGCTGGGGATAGCCGTACGCGGGCTGTGGTCCCGCGTAGCCGCCGTACTGCTGCGTGCGGTAGCGGCTGAAGTGCCGGATGTCCGCGTACAGGTAGTAGGCGACGGCGGCGACGAGCGTGGTCAGGAGGACCACCATGCCCGCGTTGCCGGGCCCCTGGAACTCCTCCTCGCCGGGGTCGACGCCGACGAGCACGAGAGCCGTCACATCGAGCGCGGTCACGAGCCCGAAGAGCGCCCAGTCGTGCGGCTTGCGCGTCACGATCGCGAGCCGCAGCATCGGCGCCCAGGCGAACAGGCCGCACGTCATGAAGGCCAGGACCACGAACACCACGCGCAGCGTCACATGAGTGCCGCCGGAGACCGGCGGCGGTTGCTGCGGCTGCTGCGGCGCATAGCCGTGGCCGTGCATGGCTGCTCCTGGTGCCTGATGCGGCCGTGCGTTCCCCCGGGAGAACGCACGGCCGAAAGTCGAAATACGAACTGATGCAGATTCGAGCGTATAGGCCGACAAGGAGAACCGGTCCCGGGTTGTACCGAACCGTTGTCGTACTGGTCACGTCCTGATCGCGGCCCGGTACCGCGCCCGGCCGGAACCCGGTCTTCTCATTCCGGCGGAAGCGTGCCGTCCGTCAGTCCGTCGTGCAGTCCCCGCACCAACTGCTCGCCCAGTCCGGCCGCGAGACGCAGCGAGTCCTCGAAGGCGGCGAGCGCGCGGAACCGCTCTCCGTAGCCCCGCTGCGCGTCGAGCGGCAGGCGCGGAAGCCGCAGCCGCCGGACGTCGAGCCGGGCGGCGGTGGACGCGTAGCTGCTGGCCTGGCGGTGGTTGGCGGTGCCGCGCAGGAAACCGGCGAGGAACCACGGGTCGAGGGCGGCCGGGTCGGGGCGCAGGAGCGTGAGCCCCCGGCCGAGGGCGGCGCCCGCCGTGGCCTCGTCGATGACGCGGGCGGCGGTGCCGCCGCCGGTCAGCGGGATGACGACGTCGCCGGGTTCGGTCAGCACGGGGTCGGCGGAGCCTTCGGCGGACGGTGCCTCCAGCGGGTCGACGCAACCCGAGGGGGCGGCTCCGGACAGGAGGTCGTGTGCGGTGAGCACCGGGGTGCCGGGGGCTCCGGAGCCCGTGCCCGTACGCAGCGACAGGGCGCCCGCGCGGGCGAGTTCACCGACGGTGGTGGCCGGCCAGCGGGCGGCTTCGACGGCTTCCGCGGGCGGCGGCATGAGGTCGGCCGTCCGCCGTACGGCGTCCCCGAGCCGCTCGCGGATGTCCGTCAGCTCCCGTACGCCGCCGCCCGCGGCCGGTGGCGGCAGACGGCGCGCCGGGGCCAGGTCGACCTCGTCGTCGAGGAGTTCGAGCACCGGCACGCAGCGGGCGAGCCCCGGCTGCTCGGCGGCCGTGCCGTGCCGGTCGAAGGTCCGCCAGACGTCGACCACGGCGTCCTGCACCGGCCGCCACGCGTGCCGGTCCCTGCCGTCGGCCGCGGAGAGTGCCGCCGTCTCTACGAGGAGCAGCTCGGACGGTGGCTGCGCGCCGGGTGCGGGCTTCTTCAGGACCCAGACGTGCAGGGGGATGTTGTACGGGGGTGCGGCGCCCGCGGGCAGCGCGATGACGGCACGCAGGGCGCCGCGGCGAAGCAGATCGGCGCGGACGCGGCGGCCGGAGCGGCGGGACGCGGCGGCGGGCGGCATCAGCAGGACGGCGGTGCCGCCGTCCCGCAGCCGGGCCAGCGCGTGCTGGACCCAGGCGAGTTCGGACTCCGTACGCGCCGGGAAGCCGTACTCCCACCGGGGGTCGTAGGCGAGTTCCTCGTGCCCCCAGTTGCGTTCGTTGAACGGCGGGTGGCAGAGCACGGCGTCGGCCCGCGCCTCGCCGAAGGCGTCCGCGCGCAGGGTGTCGGCTGCGGCGGCGCGCACGGTGGCGTCGGAGTGCAGGGCGAGGCGGAGGGCCGTGAGGGCGGCGAGTTCGGGGGCGCTGTCCTGGCCGTAGAGGTACTGGTCGGGGCGCGGGGCGACGGCCCGCAGCAGGGCCCCGGTGCCGCAGGCGGGGTCGAGGACGGTCGGCGCGGGCCCGGCGAGCGCGGCCATCAGTTCGGCGGGTCCGGCCGGAGTGAGCGTGTACTGCCGGGGGTTGGCGTCGATGTGCCGCCCGATCAGGAACTCGTACGTCTGCCGGGCCCCCAGTTCGGAGGCGAGCTCGGCCACGCCGCGCAGCAGCGGGACGGAGGGCAGCAGCCGGGCGGCGTCCGGGATGCGCACGGCTGCCTGCCGCGGGCCGGCCCCAACTGCCGTGGGAGGGCCGAACCGTGGGGTGACAACCTGTGCGAGGGCGCCCGGGAGCAGCTCCGCCATCCGCTCGTCCGACACCGCGCTCACCTTGAGCCAGTCCGGATGCCGGTCGCGCACGAGGAGCAGGGCGCATCCGGCATGGAGGAGGGCGGTGACGGGGCCTGCGGGGTGGCCCGCGAGGTGCTGCCAGACGCGTTCCTTGAGCGGCACCTCGCCCAGCTTGCCCAGCTTGCCCTGGGTGCGCAGCCACTCCTCGACCTGGGTGAGCGCGAAGGAGGGGCTGGTCTCGGTGCCTCCGACGGGCTTGGGGAAGTCGGGGTGGCGGCGGCGCCAGTTGCTGACGGCCGCCCGGCCGACGCCGGCGAGCCGGGCGATCCCGGCGGCGGTCACCTCTGTCGCGTTCTCCCGCACCGACTGGCTCCCCTCGGTCCCGCTGCCTCGCCGCGAGCGTGCCGACCGCGGCGCTGTGAGCGCCGATCCTACCCACTCATGCGGAACGGCTCGCTTCACGGGCGTTAACAGGCTGTCCACCCATACTCGTGTTGACTCGGTTCACAAGCTCTGCTGAGATGGTGACAGCACTTCCGAGTTCCCGTGGGGGGATCTTCATGCGACGTACCACTCTTGCCGCTGTCTGCCTGGCCGCCGCGGCGGCCGTCGGCCTGACGGCGTGCGGCACCGAGACCGGCGGCTCCAAGAAGGCCGAGGGGAAGGTGACCGAGAAGAAGGAGACGGGACCCTTCCCGGGCATGTCCGGGCCCGACATCGTCGACAAGGCCGTGAAGGCGACGACCGGCGCCACGTCCCTCAGGGTGAAGGGCAGCGTCCCGGACGAGAGCGGCACCGTCGAGCTGGACATGGCCTTCGACACCAAGGGGCAGTGCGCGGGCACGATGGGGATGGGCGGGGAAGGATCACTCGACCTGATCACCACCGCGCGCACGGTCTACATGAAGTACGACGAGAAGTTCCTGCGCGCCCAGGGCAAGGGCGAGCCCGCGGCCGACACCCAGGCCGCCGTGGACATGCTCGCGGGCCGGTGGGTGAAGACCTCCGCGACCGGCGCCGACGCCAAGGACCTCGCCTCGTTCTGCGACCTGGACGTCCTGCTCGCCGACTTCAAGGACGTCAACTCCGACGCCCGCAGGGGAAAGACGGCCACCGTCGACGGCACGCCCGCCCTCACGCTCACCGAGAACGACGGCACCGACCGGTACACCCTCTATGTCGCGGCGGAGGGCAAGCCGTACCTGCTGAAGGTCGTGAAAGAGACCGCCAAGACGCCGGAGACCCTGACGTTCGGCGACTACGACAAGCCCGTCGACGTGACGCCGCCCACCGGCGACATCATGGACATCGACAAGCTCGCGGGCTGACCGCCGGGTTCAACCGCGGTGCGTGCGGCGCGAGTTCTGTGTGCGGCGCGAGTTCACAGCACGTGCCGCACCCACACGTTCGGCTCCACGTACACCGCGTACCCGCGCTCCGGCTCGCAGAGCACCGGCACCAGCGCGCCCGGCACCTCGACGGGACCGGCGGTGTCGAACGGCAGCCCGGTCCACGCCCGCCACTGCGCGGTCGAACCGGACACCGTCATCGACGCGTGCGCCACCTTCGCGATGGTGCCGCCCGCCCTTACATGCACCCGCAGCCACGGGTCGGCGGGCAGCCCGTCGTCCCGCGTGCGCCGCGCGTACGCGTCGATCAGCGTGGCCGGTTCGAGGTGCTTGGCGTTCGGGCGGACCGGGGCGACGACCTCCGCGAAGCCACGCGCGCGTGCGTTCTCGCGCATCGCGGCGAGCATCCGCCCGGAGACACCGTGCCCGAGGAATTCCCTGGCCACGGTGATCTCGATCGCGCTCACCGTGTCGGGCTTCCTGCCGTGCCGCAGGTCGGAGAACGCCCACAGCATGACCTGGTCCCAGCCGCCGTCCGGCAGTTCCCCGCGCCCCTCGGCGTCCAGCGCGAACGGCACGCTGAAGCCCTTGGCCGCGACCGTGCCCCGCTCGTCCGTGGCGACCAGGACGTACTCGGGGAACTCCTTGACGATCCGCCCGATCATCGACCAGGCGATGGGGTCGTTCCCGATGAACTCCGGCCAGGTGTCGGCCATCTCCCACAGCGGCCCGGCGAGTCCGGGCCGCTCGGCCAGCGTCGTGATCTTCAGGTCCATGCCCCGGACGCTAGCGGGCACGGCCCCGGCTGTTAAGCCATTTTTTCGTACGTACCGGCCGGTGGGCCGCCTCAGCGCGCGTGGAACCGTCCGGGCGCCGCCGTCGGGCCGCCCCCGCTCGGCAGCTTCTCCTTCGGGCAGCCCGACAGGACCCGCTTCATCGCGTCCCGTTCGGCGCCGGTCACCCACACGTCGTACTTCTTCTTCACCGCCACCTGCCGCGCCACATAGGCGCACCGGTAGCCCTTGTCCGGCGGCAGCCACGTGGCCGTGTCGCCGTCGCCCTTGCCGCGGTTGGGGCCCGCGTCGACCGCGAGGAGGTTGAGCGGATCGTTGGCGAAGGCGATGCGCTTGCTCGGCTCCCACTTGCCCGCGCCCTTCTGCCAGGCGTCCGAGAGGGCGACGAGATGGTCTATGTCGACCTGGCTGCGCCCCCGCGTGAACGTGACGTCCTTGCCGGTGTACGGGTCGGGCGCGAGCCGGCCGGAGGCCACTTCGCAGTCCCCGTCGCGGTACTTCACGTCGTCCAGGTCGCGCTTGAGTATGTCGTCGCGGGTGCCGCAGCCGTTGGAGTCCGTGTCGGCCCAGGGGCTGCCGAAGCGGGCGCGGTCGTAACCGGTCTTGGGTGCGCGGCCCTTGACGGTGAGCGTGTCGACCGCGGCGAGCGCCGGGCCCGCCTTGGCGTCGGGCCCCGAGGAGCCGTCCGCCGCGTCCTTCGGCGAGCAGCCCGTGACGGACGCCGTGACGACGAGCGCGAGCAGCAGCGCGGCCTGGACTCCCTTGTGGTGACGGCTCATCGGACGGTCACCTCGGCTCCGAGTGCGAGCGCGCCGGGCGTCACGACGTCGGCGTACACCCCGATGCACATGCCGCGCGTGGCGGTGAGCGTCTTGAGGATGCGGTGGTCGGCCGGCAGGTCGCGCTGGGCCTGGGTGGTCTTGACGCGGCGTTCCATGCGTTCGGTGACGCGCAGACACAGGCCGCCGTCGAAGGTGATCTCCCGCCCGACCCAGTCCTCCTCGATCCACGGCTCGCCGGCCACGCCCCGCTCGTCGACGACGAGCCGCTCGCGCTCCTCCCCCAGCATCGACTTCACCGGAAAACAGCCGAGCCCCACAACGGCCCCTATCCCCACGGCACTTCCTCTCCCCTGGCCCACATGCCCGGCCACCACCGTAGCGAGTGACCGGTTTAGACCATATCTCCCCCCACTCCGTCGGTCGCCCATTACCTCCGGCGTAATCGACGCGCTCCGCCGCCCGCGGCACCCTCTGGGACATGACCTCAACGAACCCCGCCACTGCGACCGCCGACGCCACCCGCGCCACCGTCCAGGACTTCCTCTCCGCCCGCCTGGCGGGTGACACCGAGCGCCTCACCGCTCTCTTCGCCGACGAGGTCGACTGGCTGCTCGCCGAGAACCCCGTCGTGCCCTGGATCCGGCCCCGCTCCACCGCCGCCGAATGCGCCGCACAGGCAAGCGAGTTGGCCGAGTACACCGTTCCCGAGGACGCCGTCGCCACTCTCGACGCCTTCCTCGTGGACGGCCACGACGCCGTGCTCACCGGGCACGTCGCCGGGACAGTCCGCGCCACCGGCAAGTCCTTCGAGGGGCCCTTCGCGCTGCGGCTGACCGTCGAGGACGGCCGCATCACCCGCCACCACCTGTACGAGAACAGCCTGTCGATCGCCGAGGCCTGCAAGCCTTGACCTCAAGTTGACTTGAGGTACCACAGTGGCCGCATGGACACCGAGAACGCAGTCATCGCAGGCACCTCAGCCACCTCAGTCACCTCAGTCACCGAAGACATCAAGGCCATCGAGCAGGTCGTCGCCACCGTCGAGCGCACCCAGCGCGCCAAGGACGCGGAGGGCTTCCTCGCGCTGTTCCACCCCGACGCGCTGTGGACGACCGCCCACGGCAAGGTCCTCATCGGCTTCGACGCGATCGCCGAGTTCACCCGCGCCGTGCTGCCCGCCTCCGACTGGGACGGCGACGTCACCTACGAGGTGGCGCACACGCAGTACCTGCGACCCGACGTGATGGCCGTCAAGGTGCGCCAGGTCTACCACTCGGCCGAAGGGGACACCGAGGGCGCTCCGCTCTACGTCATGACCCGGCAGGACGACGGGAGATGGCTGCTGCACGTGGGCCAGAACACCGAAGTCCACGTGGGCTAGGGACACAGGGACACAGGGACACAGGGGCACAGGGGCACAGGGGCACAGGGACACAGGGACACGGACATGCCGGTCAGCGACGGGGGTGCTGACCGGCATGAATCCTCGGGACAACCGGCTACGACCCCAGGATCGTCGTCAGGAACTCCCCGACCCAGCCCAGCAGTTCACGCCCGACCAACGGCTTCCCGCCGACCTTGGCCGTCTTCGGGCGCGGGACCAGGAGCTGCTGGGCGTTCGCCTTGATGACCGTGCCGGGGTAGAGCCGCTTCAGGCGCAGCTCCTGCGACTCCCGCAGCTCCACGGGGGCGAACCGGATGTTGTTGCCCTGCAGCACGATCTCGCCGACCGAGCACGCGCGGGCCAGCATGCGCAGCCCCGCCACCAGGAGGAGGTTCTCCACCGGCTCCGGCAGCTTGCCGTAGCGGTCGGTGAGTTCCTCGCGTACCGCCTTGACGTCCTCCTCGCTGCTCGCGGAGGCGATGGAGCGGTAGGCCGCGAGGCGCAGCCGCTCGCCGGGGGCGTAGTCGTGCGGGACGTGCGCGTCGACCGGCAGCTCGACCTTGACCTCCAGCGGCGGCTCCTCCTCCACGCCGCCCTCCAGGGACGCGCGGTAGTCGGCCACCGCTTCGCCCACCATGCGGACGTAGAGGTCGAAGCCGACGCCCGCGATGTGGCCGGACTGTTCGCCGCCCAGGAGGTTGCCCGCACCGCGGATCTCCAGGTCCTTCATGGCCACGTACATGCCCGCGCCCATCTCCGTGTGCTGGGCGATCGTGGCGAGGCGTTCGTGGGCGGTCTCGGTCAGCGGCTTCTCCGGCGGGTACAGGAAGTACGCGTAACCGCGGTCGCGCCCACGCCCGACACGGCCGCGCAGCTGGTGGAGCTGGGAGAGGCCGAAGTTGTCGCCGCGCTCGACGATCAGCGTGTTGGCGTTCGAGATGTCGATGCCCGACTCGACGATCGTCGTCGAGACGAGCACGTCGAACTTCTTCTCCCAGAAGTCCACCACCACTTGTTCCAGGGCCTGTTCGGACATCTGGCCGTGCGCGGTGGCGATGCGCGCCTCGGGGACGATGTCCCGGAGCCTGGCCGCCGCGCGGTCGATGGACTCGACGCGGTTGTGGATGTAGAAGACCTGGCCCTCACGGAGCAGTTCACGGCGGATGGCCGCGCCGATCTGCTTCTCCTCGTAGGGCCCGACGAAGGTCAGGACGGGGTGGCGCTCCTCGGGCGGCGTGGTGATGGTCGACATCTCGCGGATGCCGGTCACGGCCATTTCGAGCGTACGGGGGATGGGGGTCGCCGACATGGTCAGCACGTCCACGTTCGCGCGGAGCTTCTTGAGCTGCTCCTTGTGCTCGACGCCGAAGCGCTGCTCCTCGTCGACGATGACCAGGCCCAGGTCCTTGAACTTGGTCTCGGACGAGAAGAGGCGGTGCGTGCCGATGACGATGTCGACCGAGCCGTCGCGCAGGCCCTCCAGGGTCGCCTTCGACTCCGTCTCCGTCTGGAAGCGGCTCAACGCCCGCACCTTCACCGGGAATTGGGAGTAGCGCTCGCTGAACGTGCCGAAGTGCTGCTGCACGAGCAGCGTCGTCGGGACGAGCACCGCCACCTGCTTGCCGTCCTGGACGGCCTTGAAGGCGGCGCGGACCGCGATCTCCGTCTTGCCGTAGCCGACGTCGCCACAGATCAGGCGGTCCATCGGGACCGTCTTCTCCATGTCGTCCTTCACCTCGGCGATGGTGGTGAGCTGATCGGGCGTCTCCACGTACGGGAAGGCGTCCTCCAGCTCGCGCTGCCAGGGGGTGTCGGGGGCGAAGGCGTGGCCGGGCGCCGCCATGCGCGCCGAGTACAGCTTGATGAGGTCGGCGGCGATCTCCTTGACCGCCTTCTTGGCGCGCGCCTTCGTCTTCGTCCAGTCGGCGCCGCCCAGGCGGTGCAGCGTGGGGGCCTCGCCACCGACGTACTTGGTGATCTGCTCCAGCTGGTCGGTGGGGATGTAGAGCCGGTCGCCGGGCTGGCCGCGCTTGGCGGGTGCGTACTCCACGACCAGGTACTCGCGGGTGGCGCCCTGGACGGTGCGCTGCACCATCTCGATGTAGCGGCCGACGCCGTGCTGCTCGTGGACGATGTAGTCGCCGGCCTCCAGGGTCAGCGGGTCGATCGTCTTACGGCGGCGTGCCGGCATCCGCTGGCCGTCCTTGCCGGCCGCCTTCTGGCCGGAGAGGTCGGTCTCGGTGAGTACCGCGAGCTTGAGCGCGGGGTCGATGAACCCGAAGTCGATCGAGCCGCAGGAGACGTGCACGAGGGACGGCGTGAGCTCGGAGAGCTCGGCGTCCAGGCGGGCGGCGATGCCCTCGCCGCCGAGGACCTCGACGGTGCGGGCGGCGGGGCCGTGGCCCTCGGTCACATAGACGGTGCGCCAGCCGTCGGCGAGCCAGCCCTTGGTGTCGGCGAGCGCCTTCGCGGTGTCGCCGCGGTAGGTCTCGGTGGCGTGCATGCCGAGCTTGAGGGTGTCCTCACCGCCCGGCGCGTCAGCGCCATATGTCAGCGTCTCGTCGGCGGCGAACGGCGAGACCGACCACCACATCATGCCGAGGTCGCTCGCGTGGTCCCGGACGTCCGCGATGCCGCGGAGGGAGGCGGCGCCCACGTCGATGGGGGCCTCGCCGCCACCGGCGGTGGCCGCCCAGCTGGCCTGGAGGAACTCCTGCGAGGTCGCCACCAGGTCGGCGGCGCGGGTGCGCACGCGCTCGGGGTCGCAGACCACGGCCATGGAGTCCTGCGGCAGGACGTCGAGCAGCAGCTCCATGTCGTCGACCAGGACCGGCGCGAGGGACTCCATGCCCTCGACGGCGATGCCCTCGGCGATCTTGCCGAGGAGTTCGCCCAGCTCGGGGTGGGCCTCGGCGAGGGCGGCCGCCCTTTCCCGCACGTCGTCCGTGAGGAGCAGCTCCCGGCAGGGCGGGGCCCACAGGCCGTGGTCGGCGACCTCCAGGGAGCGCTGGTCGGCGACCTTGAAGTAGCGGATCTCCTCGACGTCGTCGCCCCAGAACTCGACGCGGAGGGGGTGTTCCTCGGTCGGCGGGAAGACGTCCAGGATGCCGCCGCGCACGGCGAACTCGCCGCGCTTCTCGACCAGCTCCACACGGGAGTACGCGGCTGCCGCGAGGGCCTCGACCGTCTCGTTCAGGTCGGTGGTCTCGCCGGTGCGCAGGGCCACGGGCTCCAGGTCGCCCAGGCCCTTGACCTGCGGCTGGAGCACGGAACGCACGGGGGCGACGATGACCGAGACGGGGCCGGTCTCGGGGTCGTCGGGCCGGGGGTGCGCGAGGCGGCGCAGGACGGCGAGGCGGCGGCCGACGGTGTCGGAGCGGGGCGAGAGGCGCTCGTGCGGGAGCGTCTCCCAGGAGGGGTACTCGACGACTCCGTCCGGCGGGATGATCGTGCGCAGGGCGGCGGCCAGGTCCTCGGCCTCGCGGCCGGTCGCCGTCACGGCGAGGACGGTGCGGTTCGTCTCGCGGGCGAGGGCCGCGACGGCGAAGGGGCGCGCGGCGGGTGGCCCGACCAGGTCCACATGCATGCGGTTGCCGTCGGTGGCGGCCTTGACCGCCTCGGCGAGTGCGGAGTCCTTGACGACAGCGTCGAGCAGACCGTGCAGGCTCATGTTGGGCTTTCGCTTTCCGTCCAGGTTCGGGGGCGCGCGGTGGGCAACGCGAACCGCCCGGCAACGTCATACGGGCCGGGGGTCTCCAGCGTACGACTCCGGAGTGACAGCCGCTGGCCGTCGAGGCCAGGTGGCACGATCCGGCCCGCGGGGCACCCGGGCGGGGAGCCGGACCCGCACGCATGAATCGGCCCCCGGCAGGCAGTGCCTGCCGGGGGCCGACTCCCCCGCACCCCCGTAGCGGGAGCTATTCGGTGGCGATGGCGTTCAGGACGTTCATCCGGCCCGCCCTGAAGGCGGGGACCAGTGCCGCGAACAGGCCCACGAAGGCCGAGCCGATGAAGACGGTGATGATCGTCGGCCAGGGGATCTCCAGGACCTTCAGGCCCTCCAGGGCGAGCAGCTTCTGGGCCGTCGCTCCCCAGCCCATGCCGAGCCCCAGGCCGAGCAGCGCGCCG
Source organism: Streptomyces sp. NBC_01283 (assembly GCF_041435335.1). Lineage (NCBI taxonomy): Bacteria > Bacillati > Actinomycetota > Actinomycetes > Kitasatosporales > Streptomycetaceae > Streptomyces > Streptomyces sp. NBC_01283. The sequence goes on along the minus strand of NZ_CP108430.1, from coordinate 5,425,651 downwards.
AAGAGGGCGATGACCACCGACTCCATGCGGATCATGCGGCGCAGCTGGCGGCGCGAGAGGCCGATCGCCCGCATCAGGCCGATCTCCCGGGTCCGCTCGACCACCGAGAGGGCCAGGGTGTTCACGACGCCCAGGATGGCGACGATGATCGCGAGGCCGAGCAGGCCGTAGACCATGTTCAGCATCTGGCCGACCTGGTCCTTCAGGGTCTGCTTGAAGTCGGTCTGGTCCATGACCTTGTACTGCGGGTAGTCGGCCATGGCGGCCTTCAGCGACTTGTACGCCGCGTCCTGCTGGCCCTTCTCCGCCTTGGCGAACATGATCTCGTTCGGCGGCATCCGGTCGCCGGGCACGTACTTCGCGGCGGTCGTGATGTTCACGTACATCGCGCCCGAGTCGATCGAGGTGTCGCTCGACGTGAGGGCCCTGACCGTCATCTCGCCCGTGCGGCCGCGGTCGAAGGCCAGCTTCACCTTGTCGCCCACGGAGATGCCGTGGTCCTTGGCGAAGTCCTCGCCGACCGACATGGAGTCCGGCTTGTAGGCGTCGGTGAGCTTTCCTGCGACCGTCTCTGCGCGCAGGTCCTGTGCGTACGTCGCGTCGGCGACGCTCAGGCCCACGCCCTTGGCGACCTTGCCGTCCGGCGCCGTCAGGTCCGCCTTGATGTCCTTGTACTGGGTGATGTGCGCGACGTGGTCGGCCTTCTCCAGGGCCTTCGCGGCCTTCGGGGTGATCTGCTGGTTGTTGTTCGACTGGATGATGAAGTCCGCGCCGACCGACTTGTCGAGCTCGTCCGTGGCGGAGGCGACCATCGAGGAACCGACCACGGAGAGGCAGGCGACCAGCGCGAGGCCGATCATCAGGGCCGCGCCGGTGGCGCCGGTGCGGCGCGGATTGCGCAGGGCGTTGCGCTCGGCCATCCGTCCCACGGGGCCGAACATCCGCAGGAGCAGCACGCTGATCACGCGGACCACGCCGTTGGCGAGGACCGGGCCGATGACGACGAAGCCGATGAGCGTGAGGACCACGCCACCGCCGAGGAGGAGCGAGCCCTCGCTCGCCTTGTCCGCCTGCGAGGCGGTGTAGAGGCCGAAGCCGCCGGCGCCGGTGAGGACCAGGCCGATGACGGCGCGCAGGGCGCTCGCCTTGCCGTCGGCCGGGGTCCCGGCGTCGCGCAGGGCGGCCATCGGGGAGACCTTGGCGGCGCGCCGTGCGGGGAGGTAGGCGGCGAGGACGGTGACGACGATGCCGAGGACCATGCCCACCACGGGCGTCGTCCACTTGACGGTGAGGTCCTGGGTGGACAGTTCCATGCCCATGCCGGACATGAGCTGCATCAGGCCGATGGCGAGCCCGACGCCCGCGCCGACGCCGAGCACCGAGCCGATGACACCGAGCAGCAGCGCCTCGACGAGCACGGAGCGGTTGACCTGCTTGCGACTCGACCCGATGGCGCGCATCAGGCCGATCTCGCGGGTGCGCTGGGCGACCAGCATCGAGAAGGTGTTGATGATGAGGAAGATGCCGACGAGGAAGGCGATCCCGGCGAAGCCGAGCATCGCGTACTTCATGACGTCCAGGAAGCTGCCGACGCTTTTGCGGTTGTCGTCCGAGCTCTCCTTCTGCGTCTTCACCTTGTACGCGGAGGCGTCGGCGCCCATGGCCTCGGCGACGTTCTTCTTGAGGACCGCGTCGCTGACGCCCTGCGCGGCGGTGACGTTGACGTGCGTGAACCGGCCGGTGGCACCGAGGAGTTCGCGCTGTGCGGTCGCGGTGTCGAAGTAGACGATCGCGGCGCCGGGGTTGGTCACCTTGAAGGTGGCTATGCCGGAGATCCGGGCGGTGTGGTCGCCGGTGACGGCGATGGTGCGCAGCTCGTCACCGATCTTGAGGTGGTGCTTGTCGGCGGTGTCGGCGTCGATCATCACGTCGGTGGGTCCGCGCGGGGCGTGCCCGGAGGTGATGTCCATCGAACGCAGGTCGTTGTGCGTCCAGTTGCCCGCGATGGTCGGACCGCCGCTGGTGGGGCCGACGTTCTTCTTCTCGGAGTTGACGACGGTGACGCTCTCACTGCTGACCGCGCCCTCGGCGGACTTGGCGCCGTCCGCCTTCTTCGCCCGGTCGACGACCGATGCGGGCATCGACTCGGGCTTGCCCGAGTCGGGCCTGTCGCCGGGGTCGGCCGCGGACTTGGAGGTGACGGTGACGTCGGCGGACGTCGCGGCGAAGAGCTTGTCGAACGTCGTGTTCATCGTGTCGGAGAAGACGAGCGTGCCGCAGACGAACGCCACCGACAGGATCACGGCCACGGCGGAGAGCGCCATGCGGCCCTTGTGCGCGAAGAAGTTGCGCATCGAGGTCTTGAGGACGGTCATGACGTACGCCCCCGCGCGTCGAAGTCCTTCATGCGGTCGAGGACGGTCTCGGCGGTCGGCGAGTACATCTCGTCGACGATCCGGCCGTCCGCGAGATAGAGCACGCGGTCCGCGTACGAGGCGGCCACCGGGTCGTGCGTGACCATCACGATGGTCTGGCCGAGCTCGGTCACCGACTTGCGCAGGAAGCCCAACACCTCCGCTCCGGCACGGGAGTCGAGGTTTCCGGTCGGCTCGTCACCGAAGATGATCTCGGGGCGCGCGGCGAGGGCGCGGGCCACGGCGACGCGCTGCTGCTGGCCGCCGGAGAGCTCGGTCGGGCGGTGCTTGAGGCGGCCCGCGAGACCGACGGTCTCCACGACCTGGTCCAGCCAGCCGCGGTCGGGCTTGCGGCCCGCGATGTCCATCGGGAGCGTGATGTTCTCGATGGCGTTGAGCGTGGGCAGGAGGTTGAACGCCTGGAAGATGAAGCCGATCCGGTCCCGCCGGAGCTGCGTGAGCTTCTTGTCCTTCAGGCCGGTGATCTCGGTCTCGTCGAGGTAGATCTGCCCGGAGGAGACGGTGTCGAGGCCCGCGAGGCAGTGCATCAGGGTCGACTTGCCGGAGCCGGAGGGACCCATGATCGCGGTGAACTGCCCGCGGGCGATGTCCACGTCGATCTCGTCGAGCGCGACGACCCGGGTCTCCCCGGATCCGTACGCCTTCACGACCTGGCGCGCCCGTGCCGCCACGGCCGTACGCCCTCCAGTGCCCCCGTGCCTGGGAATGGTTACAGCCGATGTCACGGTAAGTCTCCTAAGTCGGTTACGCGATAGGTCAGGCGTGTTCGCTACAGATAAAGATTCTGGTCGTCCGACGGCTCCCGCGCGCTGGTGCCCAGCGCAGTCTTTTACGGGGGAAAACCCCACCCCTGAAGGTGTGGCTGGTCCGACCCGGCGTCTCCCCCGGCCCGTCCCGTCGGCATAAAGCCAATCTAAGAACGGGCGGGAGCCTTCTCGTCCTCCGGCAGTACGAACGCCCCCCGGTCCGTAGTACGGAGAAACCCCTAGGTGATCTCCACCTGCCGGTGGAGCCTTTCTCGGGGTCGCTCCACCCTCCCGCCGAGCGGACACCGGCTCACCTGCCGGGATGCTCTCCACCCCTGCCCCGGACGCGCACCGGGTGAGAAGGTGACCGGGAGCAATTAGATGCAGGGGGAAGGAATCTCGGTGGACGCGGACGACGTGGACGACGAGGACGACAACGCGCAGACGTCGGGCACGGATCGGATACGGCCACGCCGCGGCCCCGTCGTCGCCGCGCTCATGCTCGCCATGGCCCTCGCCGCCCTGGACGCCACGATCGTCTCGACCGCCATCCCGCAGATCGTCGGCGACCTCGGCGGCTTCTCCGTCTTCTCCTGGCTCTTCTCCGGCTATCTGCTCGCCGTCACCGTCACGCTGCCCATCTACGGCAAGCTCTCCGACACCTTCGGCCGCAAGCCCGTCCTCATCGCGGGCAGCATCCTCTTCCTGATCGGCTCGGCCCTGTGCGCCGTGGCCTGGAACATGGGGGCGCTGATCGCCTTCCGCATCGTCCAGGGCCTGGGCGGCGGCGCGCTCCAGGGGACGGTGCAGACGCTCGCCGCCGACCTCTACCCCCTCAAGGAACGCCCGAAGATCCAGGCGAAGTTGTCGACCGTGTGGGCCGCCTCGTCGATCGCGGGCCCCGCGCTCGGCGGTCTGATCGCCGCGTACGCCGACTGGCGCTGGATCTTCCTGATCAACCTGCCCATCGGGGCGGTGGCCCTCTGGCTGATCGTGCGCCACCTCCACGAGCCGCAGCGCGAGGCGGGCGGCGCCCGGGGGCGCACCGACTGGGCGGGCGCGCTGGCCGTCTTCGCCTGCGGCGGCGTCCTGCTCACCGCACTCGTGCAGGGCGGCGTCGCCTGGGGCTGGCTCTCCGCGCCGTCCCTCGCGCTCTTCACCGGCGGACTGCTGCTCGCGGGGGCCGTCGTGGTCATCGAGCGGCGCGCGGCGGAGCCGATCATCCCCGGCTGGGTCTGGCGCAGGCGCACCATCGCGGCGGTCAACCTCGCCCTGGGCGCGCTCGGCCTCCTGATGGTCGCGCCGACGGTGTTCCTGCCGACGTACGCCCAGTCCGTGCTCGGCCTCGCGCCGATCGCCGCCGGGTTCGTGCTCTCCGTGATGACCCTGAGCTGGCCGGTCTCCGCCGCCCTGAGCCAGCACGTCTACCGCAGGCTGGGCTTCCGCGACACGGCGCTCGTCGGCATCAGCGGGGCCGCGCTCTTCCTCTTCGCGTTCCCGCTCCTGCCCTACCCGGGGCAGGCCTGGCAGCCGGCGCTGATCATGCTGCTTCTCGGCGCGGCGCTCGGTCTCTTCCAACTGCCGCTGATCGTGGGCGTGCAGTCCACCGTCGGCTGGTCCGAGCGCGGCACGGCCACCGCGTCGATCCTCTTCTGCCGCCAGATAGGCCAGACCCTGGGCGCCGCGGTCTTCGGCGCGGTCGCCAACGGAGTCCTCACCTCGCGGCTCGGCGGCGCGGGCTCCCTGGACTCGGTGTCACACGCCCTGGAGGACCCGGCAGCGGTCGCCGACCCCGAACGGCTGCGCCGGGCCGTCGACTCGGCGGTCGACACGGTGTACGTGGGGGCGGGGTGCGCGGCGGTGCTCGCACTCCTCGTACTGGTGTTCCTGGCGCCCCGGCGGTTTCCGGTAATCGGGGCGGACGCCCCGGGGAACGACGAGGTGGGAGCCCCGCAGAGCAGGGAGAACACCGAACTTGCCGCGCGCGAAAGCCCCGTGAACAGACCGGCCGACTAGACCGACCAATCAGTATGCGCAAAACCCTTCGCGGCTCCACTACTTACGAGTAACGTGCTCGCTCCTCACCTCTCGCTCCCTGCGGTCCCGCACCGGACCGACGCCGCGCAAGGAGAACAGGGATGTCCTACCCTCACCAGCCCCACAACCCTGACCGCTCCTCCCCTCCCCAATACCCCCCACACCCCCAGCACGCCTACCGCCCCCACACGCCGCACATCCCGCCGCACGACTCCTCCCCCTCGTACCCCACCTACCCCTGGCAGCCCGTCGCGCCGCCACCTCCCCCGCCACCCCCGCGGCTCCCCCGCCACCCCGCACTCGGCCGCCACAGCGACCTGCGCCATCTGCGCAGCGCCTACCGCTGGCAGCGCCGCGTCGCCACCCTCACCGCACTCGGCTACTTCACGCTCTTCCTGATCCTCTCCGCGTTCGCCCCGTCCCTGATGACGAACACGGTCTCCGGCGGCCTCTCCACCGGCCTGCTGCTCGGCCTGTGCCAGATCCCCGTCACCCTCATCGCCCTAGCGCTCTACGAGTCCACCGCCCGCCGCAGGGTCGACCCGATGGCCGAACGGCTGCGCAAACTCGCGGAGTTGGAGGCCAATCGATGAGCCCCGGCAGCACCCTGGCCGCCGACTCGGCCCAGGCCATGTCCCTCGTCGCCTTCACCGCCGTCGTCACCCTCACCCTGCTCCTGTGCGTGATGACGGGCCCCGACCGCGACGACCTCGGCGAGTTCTACACCGGATACGGCACCCTCTCGCCCCTGCGCAACGGCCTGGCCATCGCGGGCGACTACATCTCGGCGGCGACCGTCCTCGGCACGGGCGGAATCATCGCCCTCGTCGGCTACGACGGAGTCGTCCTGGCCCTGAGCACGGCCCTGTCCCTGATGCTCCTGATGTTCCTGCTCGCCGAACCCCTGCGCAACGCGGGCCAGTTCACCATGGGCGACGTACTGGCCCGCCGGATGCCCGGCCGCGCCGTACGCATCACCGCCTGCGCGGCGACACTGGCCGCACTGACCCCCCTGATGCTGGTGCAGCTGGCGGGCGCGGGCGACCTGCTCTCCTTCATCCTCGGATTCTCCGGCGAGGGCGTGCAGACGGGATGCGTCGTCGCACTCGGCGCACTCATGATCAGTTACGCGGCGATCGGCGGCATGAAGGGCACCGCCCTCATCCAGATCCTGAAGATCGTGATGCTGCTCGGCTCCGGAGTGGTCATCGCCGCCCTGATCCTGCGCCGCTTCGACTGGGACCTCGGCGCGCTGCTCGCCGCCGCCCAGAAGGGCAGCGGGGCCGGCCCGGCCTTCCTCCAGTCCGGACTCCAGTTCTCGGGCGGACCCAACCCCCGCCTGGACATGATCAGTTCGGAGCTGACGGTGGTACTCGGCGGCGCGTGCCTGCCGCACGTCACGATGCGGATGTACACGGCGCGCAGTGCGCGCGAGGTGCGCAGATCACTGTCCTGGGCGGTGTCGTCGGTGGCGCTGTTCGTCCTCGTCATCGCGATCGTCGGCTTCGGCGCGACGGCGATGGTCGGACGGGCGGCGATCACCCAGGCGGACCCGCAGGGCAACACGGCGTACCTGCTCGGCTCCAGGGCGGTGTTCGGCGCGAACGCGTCGACGGCGGAGACCCTCGTCTTCACGACGGTCACCACGGCGATCTTCCTGACACTGCTCGCCTCGGTCGCCGGAATGATCCTCGCCTGCGCCAACTCCCTCGCCCACGACGTCTTCGCGCACATCCGCCTCCGCAAGGAACTCACCCCGCGCCGCGAGATGACCCTGGCCCGCGTCTCGGCCCTCGCCATAGGAGGCCCGGCGATCGCCCTCGCGGTCATGGTCCAGCACCACAACCTGCAACCACTGGTCACGCTGTCGTTCTGCCTGGGCGCATCGGCGCTCGCCCCGGCGCTCGTCTACAGCCTCTTCTGGCGCCGCTACACCCGCAGGGGCCTGCTGTGGACCCTGATCGGCGGCACGCTCGGCTCCGTCATCCTCATGACGGGCACCAACCTGGTCTCGGGCGCTCCCACTTCGGCGTTCCCGAACCACGACTTCAACTGGTTCCCCTTCACCACCACGGGCCTGGCCTCCATCCCCCTCGGCTTCCTCCTTGGCTGGCTCGGCACGGTGTCCTCGGGCGCACGAGAGGCGGAGGAACAACGCAGGCGGTACGAGGCGGTGGAGGGGTGGATCCTGGCGGGGGTCAAGCGGGGGTAAGCGGTCGGACGGCTCGGCCGGAAGCGGCCTTGGCGTCACGCAGCGCCCGCGAAGGCCTAGCTCATCGCAGGAAAGTCCCAGCGCCATGCCGCGTTCCGGGGCACGACGCAGGGACTTTCCTGCAATCGCCAGAGCGGCGCGGCTCGCGTCGGCCATACCGGGGAGGGCGAGAGGTGGGAGCGAGGGCCGGGGGGTGGGGGTGGGGGTGGAGTGGGAGTGGGGGGGGGAGGCTAGGGCGCGCCCTCAGCGGCAGCCCTCCCCGTAAGCGCCGCAAGGCTACTGCGCACGTACTCCATATGGGCCCGCACCTCGTCCCACTCCTCCCCGTGCTCCCGCAGCATCCGCTCCGTCTCCCGGGAGATCGCCTCCTCCCGCACCCCCGCGGCAGCGACCAGCTCCGCGCCCCGCGCCTCCGCGTCCTCCTGCCCATGCCTGGCGGACTCCTCCGCCTCCGCGAAGGCCCGCTTCGCCTCGGACAGGCGGGCCTCGGCGGCGGCGACCAGCGCGGCCTCCCGCTCCTCCTCCGCGGCCTCCCGCGCGGCGATCTCCCGCTCGGCGGCCTCCCAGCGCTCGGCGTGCTCCTTCTCCTGCTCCTCCAGGAGCGCGGCACTGCGCTCCCGCATCTCCCGCAGCGCGGCGAGGGCCTCGCCCCGCCACTCCTTCACGTCACGGCGGGCCGCGATCCGCGACTCGTCCGCGGTCGCGCGGCAGGCGAGCAGCCGCTGCCGGGCCCGCTCCTCGGCCTCGCCGAGGATCTCGTCGGCGTACGCACGGGCGGCCTCACGGACCTCCCGCGCCTCCGACTCCGCCGCCTCCGTCATGCGCTGCACGTCGGCCTCGGCCGACGCCGCCACGGCCACGGCCTCCGCCTCGCTCAGGGCGAGGATGTTCCGCGCGCGCTCGCCCAGCGTCTCGTACGTCTGAGGAGCGAGCCGCGAGACGACGTCCCGCAGCCGTTCCGCCTCCGCCTCCATCTCCTTGGCGAGGACGGTGAGCCGGGCGGCGCGCTCCCACGCGCCGTCGCGGTCCCGGGACAGATCGAGGGCGTACGCGTCCACCTGCTCGGGACGGTAGCCACGTCCGCGCACGGCGACGAAGCCGTGCTCCGACGCCGTTGCACCGCTGCTCATCCTTGAATCCCTCCTCCGACGCACCACGCGCGCATTACGCGATTGGCGCACATCTTGATGGATCAAGCGGAAGCGCTCATAACGCGACACTCCCCGCATCTCATCCGTTCAAGGATGCGCCATTTGCCGCCAGAAGTCGGAATCGGACCGCCCCACCGTGGCCCTCACCCCTGAACCGCCCACTCACCCGAGCACCCCACAGCGCCCGAAGCAGGCAGATCGGGCGGGTGGGCGGGAAAAGATCGCCGCGAAGCGGCGGCACGAAACGAACGAGGCGCCCGACCCCCGCAACGGATCAAGCGCCTCGTCCACCACTCCAGGGGGGGGACTACAACAACCCGTCCCACATCTGCTCAAGCAGCACAGACCACCAGCTCTCCGGCGAAGCCAGCGCCGCCGGGTCAAGCGCCGCCAGCTGGCCCTGGAAGTCCACGGTCCAACGCCCCGCCTGCTCCTGGTTGAGCCCATACCGCAGCCGCCACATGCGGCCGAGCAGCGCCAGGCAGCGCGCGAACTCGGGCAGGCCCGTGTTCACGAACTGCGGCGGCACCGGGGCGCCGCCGGGACCGGCCTCCACCGGCACGGCCACGATGTTCGCCGTGCCGTACTGGACGCAGATCGCCCGGCCGAAGTCGCTGCCCATGACGAGGTACGAACCGGCGTCCGACGCCGGCTGCACCCCACGCTCCTGCGCCGTCTCGGCGAGGGTCGGCACCGGACGGCCCGGCTGGGCCTGCGCCCAGAAGAACGGGCCGAAGTCGACCGGCAGACCCGCCACGACGAGCGTGTGCGCCACGAGATCGGGAACGCCCTGCCGGGAGACCGCCCGCTGGTCGAAGCGGAAGACGCCGGGCCCGAACGCGCCCACCAGCTCCTGCGCCACACCCTCCGGCGGGATCGGCGGCGCGGGCTGCACCTGCGGCAGCGGCGCACGCACCGGCGCGGGCCGCGCGGGACCGTCCGCGACCTGGTGCAACTCGGCCTGGTGCGCGATGAGCTGCTGCATGCCCCCCTGCCGGGACCCGTGGTCCCTGCCGTACGGGGCGATGCTCGTGATCCGCGCCTGCGGCCAGGTCTCACGGATCATGCGGGCGCAGTACGCGCCCGGCAGCTCGCAGGACTCCAGCTCGGTGTGGAGTTCGAGCACCTGCTGCGGCGGCACGTTCATGCCGCGCAGCTCGTGCAGGATCTGCCACTCCGGGTGCGGCGTACCGGGCGCCGAGCGGCGGATGAGCTGCTGCTCGGAGCCGTCCTGCGCGCGGTAGCGGAGCACGGCCTGGTAGCCGGGGCCGACGGTCGGCTGACCGGTGGGCGGCTGCGGGTAGCCGTACGGCTGACCGGGGCCGGGCTGACCCGGCGCCGGGGGCGGCGGCATACCGGGGACGCCGGGGCCCTGCGGCGGCATCGGTGCGCCTCCGGGACCTCCGGGGCCGCCGGGACCCATGACCGCGGGTCCGGCCAGCATGGTCGCCGCATGGTGGACGCCACCGCCGGGAGCACCGGGGGTGCCGGGAGCCTGCGGGGGCTGCGGGGCGCCGGGAGCGCCCGGAGCACCGGGCGGACCGGGAGGCTGCGGCGCACCAGGAGCGCCGGGAGCACCCGGCGGCTTGATCCCGCCAGTGCCGCCCATGCTCGGGTCCGCCAGCATCGTCGCCGCATGGTGCACACCACCGGGAGGCGTCGTACCCGGAGTACCGGGCGGCCCGGGAGGCTGCGGGGCACCAGGCGCACCCGGAGCGCCGGGCGGACCGGGAGGCTGCGGAGCACCAGGAGCGCCCGGCGGCTTGATCCCACCGGTACCGCCCATGCTCGGGTCCGCCAGCATCGTCGCCGCATGGTGCACACCACCGGGAGGCGCACCCGGAGTGCCGGGAGCGCCCGGGGGCTGCGGCGCGTCCGGAGCCGCCGGAGGCTGAGGTCCCTCGGGGCCGAGCGCGGAGACGAGCTGCGTCGGGACGTAACCGCCCGCCGGGGTGCCCGGAGCACCGGGGCCGGACGGCGGCGGCGTACTGCCCTGCGGCACGCCGGGAGTCCCCGGGGCGCTGGGCGGCGGAGGCGTACTCGCACCGCTGCCACGGGCACCACGCGGCGGCGCCGCCTTGCTGGTCGCGGCATCGGCGATGTCCCCCGCGCCGGGAGGCACGGAGTGCGGGACGGCGGCCGGAGCGGGGCCGCCCTGCGGGTAGCCGTACGCGGACGGGTCCGGAGCGCTCACACCCGGAGGCGGCGGCATGTTCACCGCGGCACCGGCGGGCGGCGGCGGCAGATTCGGCCCCGGAGCAGCCGGAGGCTGTGCACCAGGCACACCAGGCGCACCGGACGCACCAGGCGCCTGCGGATAGCCGTACGCGGACGCGTCGGGAGCACCGGCACCACCGGCACCACCGGCACTCGAAGGCGGCGGCATCTTCGGGCCGCCCAGCGCGGGCGCCACCGTCGTCGACGGAAGGCCGCTGCCGCCGTGCATCAGCGCGGTCTTGGCCTCCGGTGCCACACCGGGCGGCGGGGTGTCGTCATCGTCACCGCCGACCAGCGGCGGCGCGAAGACCGTCGCGGGCGCGGGCACCGAACGGTCGTCGCCGGAATCCGCGTTGGTGTCCGTACCGGCCCACGGAGTGGCACCGGCAGGCGCACCCGAATCCGCGGCAGCGGGCCACGGCGTACCGCCACCGGGCGCTTCGGGAGCAGCCGACGCGGGGGCGGGCGCGGCAGGCGCCGGACTCCCGTACCCGGAACCCCCGTTGGACGCATCACCCGGAGAAGACACACCAGCCGCGGCAGACGTCGCAGACGCGGACGCGGAAGACGCGCCGCCCACAGAAGCCGCACCGCCGTCCGCACCGGCCGCAGAAGCAGAGTCCCCCCTGCGATCCGGAATGCCCAGCTTGTCCGCCGCCTCCTGGAGCCACTCCGGTGGGCTCAACAGGAACGACGTCTGGTTGAGGTCGACCCGCTCCGGCGGGGCAGGAGCCGCATCCTCCGGCGTCACATCCGGGGCGCCGTACTCCTCCTCGTACCGGCGGATCACCTCGCCGACCGGCAGACCCGGCCAGAGCGTGGCGTCGCCGCTGTCCCGCGCGATGACGAGCCGCTGGCTGCCGCCGTCGGACACCGGACCGTTCTCACGGTCCTCCGCCCACACGACGAAACCGAGCTCGAACTCCCGCACCCGCACCTCACGATGCTGGTAGCCGGGCACATCGCCGTTGATCCACTCCTCGGCGCGCTCCTGCGCCTGCGCGAAGGTCACCATCGCCAAGTCACTCCCCCACCGGGACGGCGCGCGCGAAGCCGCCGTCCACCATCAGGTTCGCCACGGTCTCCAACTCCGGCGGATTACCCGCCAGCCGGGACAAGAACGCGTCGAAGTCATCACCGCACGGCAACAGCAGCCGCTGCACCCGCTCGGCGGGCGGCCAGGAAGCCGCCTCCGAGACGTCCCGTGCGTCGTCGTACGCGCAGAACCACACCGAACCGATCTGGTCACCCTTGACCTTCACGGCCAGCAGACCGCCCTGCACGAAACCGACCGCCAGATAGTCCTTGGTGAGATGGTCGCGCAGGCATTTGTTCACGTACACCAGGTCGTTGACCGCGGCCTCGTCCCGCACCGTGAAGAACGGCTGGTCGATCAGGAGGCCGAGCTCCGCGTCGAGCGCCGCACCGACCGGCGCGCAGCCGCCCGCCGCCTTCAGGAAGGAACGGTAGGCGCCGGGCAGCCGATACCCCAGGTCCTCCTCGGCACCGAGCACCTCCTGCTCGGTCACCGCGACCGCCGACTTCGGCAGCGCCAGATGCGCGGGACGGGTCTCCTGCAGCGGGCGCGTACCCCTCTTGTTCTGGTCCACCGGCGTCGTGGCGAGCCCGCCGTGATGCCGCAGGAGCGCCTTCACCTCCACCGGGACCAGTTCGAGACGCCGGCCGCCCGGCACGTGGTGCCAGGTCCAGCCGTGCGGGGTCGCCACCGGCGGAATCGTGTCCCACAGCTCATGATCCGCCGCGGCCATCGCCGCGTTCGCGGAGACGTAGTCCGTCAGGCGCAGCTCGTCGACACCGAAGCCCTCCGGGGGCTCGGCGATCTCGGCGGCCGCACGCGCGTAGACCGAGAAGTCCGGATAGCCGTGCTCGTCCACGCGCACACCTCTGGGATGGCGCGTGGCCCGGACCGGATCCGGGAAGTGCACGACCTGCCCGGCATAGGCCGCGTTCGGCGGTGCGGCCTGCTGCCCCAGCCGACCTGTCGTCATGGCGGTTGCCCCCTGCGGCACTGTGAATGATTCAGCGGATCGCTGTGCGTGGATTCTGCGATTCTGCGTGCTTCGTCCTGCGTTCCGCGGTCTGCGGATGTCGACAGCCTATGCGCAAGGACGACACCGGTCACCGGCCCTCCGGTTCCATGACCTGCAGCCACCGGACCGTCACCGTGCGACGAAAGCCAGGCGTGTCGCGGTGCCCCAGCTTCCGCACCACCCGCCCCATTTGGCAGGCTGTCACCGCAACGCGGGGGCGTGGCACACGCGGTCACAACCGCGAGTTGCGGGGAGGGAAGCACCACCATGCACACGGCACAGACCGGTACGACCGGCCACACGGCGGCCACCACAGCATCCTCGGCGACCGCCGAGAGCCCCGCCGGCGCGGGAGATCCACGCGTCGGCTGGAGCAGCGCGTCCGCACACGCACCCCTGCTGCGCCAACGCCGCGACGGCATACTTCCCACCGTCGCCGCCGCGCTCTCCGTCCGCGGCGCGACCCTCACCTGCACCGCGGGCCGCGGCGAGGAACCACCCGCCCTGCATCCACTCGTACAGGACTTCCTCGACACCCTCACAAGCGGCCAGCGCGAACGCTTCACGGGCCGGTGCGCCGAGGCCATCCTCATCTCGCGCCACCTCACGGCGGCCGACAAAAGCCGATCCAAACGCGCGGCACGCAAACCGATGACGAACGGCGAGGCCCGCAAGGCACTCAAACACGCCAAACTCACCACCCGCCGCATCCGCGAGGACGGCGACCCCCTGCACGGCGGCTTCGCCCGCCCCTGCCGCTCCTGCACCGCCCTCACAGCGCACTTCGGCGTACGGATCGTGGAACCCGAGACCCCCGAATCCTGATCCCCATCACCGAGCCGCTGACCCCGAACCGCAACGAGGGCCGCCCCATGCACACCGAACAGCACACCGAGAACTCCGCGCACGCCCACCAGACCGTCGCCGCCCCCCGCTTCCCCGTCCCCGTCGACGCCGCCCTGCGCGCCGCCGGCTGGACCCCCGGACGCTGGGACATAAAGCAGGCCGAGATCTGGGCCGACGTCCTGCGCCGCCACACCTCACCCGCGGGACACCAGCACGCCGTCTTCCCCGCCGCCGTCGAGGCCTGGGCCGAGTTCGGCGGACTGCACATCACCCCGCAGGGCCCCGGCCGCCACATAGCGCCCGCCTCCGTGCACCTGGATCCCCTCTACGGCCTCCACCTGGCCCGCACCCTCGGCGACCTGGGCCGCGCCCTCGACACCGAGGTCTGCCCCATAGGAGAGGAGACGGAGACCCAGGCCCTCCTGGCGATCGACGCGGAAGGCCGCGTCTACAGCCTCGACCACAGCGGCGACTGGTACCTGGGCTCCCACATCGACGAGGCCCTCGCCACCCTCGCGTCGGGCACCCAGCCGGAACGCCTCAAGGCGGGCCCGTCCTGATCCGTCCTGATCCGGGCTGATCCGGGCTGATCCAGCCCGATCCGTCCTGATCCGAACGAGAGGCCCGAGCCCCTAGGCCTCTTCCCTGAGCCCCGCGACCACGGCGGCCGCGGGCAGCACCGCCGACACCCGGAAGCCACCCGCATCCGTCGGACCCGACACGAACACACCGCCCAGCGCGGTGACCCGCTCCTTCATCCCCACCAAGCCGTTGCCCCCACTGGGCAGCCGGGCATCCCCCGGGCCCGCCTCCGGCGGCGGCTCGTTCTCCACCTGCATCGCGATCTCCGCGCCCCGATGCGCCAGCCGCACATACGTTTTGGCACCCGCCGCATGCTTGTGGACGTTCGTCAACGCCTCCTGCACCACCCGATACGCGGTCTGCTCGACGTCCGCCGCATAGTCCCGCGTCTCACCCTCCACGGACAGCACCACAGCCATCCCCGCCTCACGGGACTGCCCCACCAACTCATCCAGCTCCGCCAGAGACGGCCCCTCCTCATCCACCGCACGCGAGGCGGCAGCCGCCGCGGCGAACCCCACAGCGGCCAACGGCACCACATCCGACACCGACCCATGCCGGCCACCCGCCGCCGGCGTCGGCTCCCCCGTCCGCAACACACCGAGCATCTCGCGCAGCTCCGTCAGCGCCTGCCGCCCCATGTCACCGACCAGAGCGGCGTTCTTGACGGCCTTCTCGGGATCCTTCCGGGCCACGGCCTGCAGGGCAGCCGCGTGCACGACCATCAGGCTCACCCGGTGCGCGACGACATCGTGCATCTCCCGGGCGATCCGGGTCCGCTCCTCATTACGCGCCCACTCCGCACGCTCCTCGGCCCGCTCGGCCAGCAGCTGCAACTCACCCTTCAGACTGTCGGCACGCTCCCGCAGACTCTCCATGAGCCGCCGCCGCGCCCCCACATACAGCCCGAGCAGAATCGGCGGCGCGGTAAGACCGATCGACGTCGTGATCGCGATGAACGGTATGAACCCCTCCGCGAACCCGAGATCCCCGCTCTCCATGTCCTGCCGCGTCCGCACCAACGTCACGATGAGCGTCCCCAGCAGCGACATCCCGGCCAGCGACCCGATGATCCGCCGCGGCAGCTCCGACGCGGCAAGCGTGTACAGCCCGACCACGGTCAGGAGGATCCCCATCTGGGCCGGCGTGATCGCGATCGAAATCAGCACCACCGCGATCGGCCACCGACGCCGCAACACCAACGAGGCCCCCGCCAGGACCCCGAACGCGATCCCCACCCCCGTGGGAATCCCCGTGTCCCGCGCGAACGTGATCCCCTCGGCCCCGCACTCCGCCGCCGACGCCAGCGCGAGCCCCACATCCAGCACGGCACTACGCCGCCGCTCCCACCACCACGGCCCGGTCAGGGCCTTGGTTTGGTTCTCCCCCGTCGTGGTCATGCCTTCCAGCCTACGGGCGACAAGCCCTCCTTTTCCGGCGAGTTTCCGGCTCGGTGATCGAACGCACGCGCTGTTCGATGCGAAACGAAACGGCCAGAAATCCCTCGAACTGTTGAACCACTCGCCACTTCCGGCCGGACGTCCGCATTCCGGACGAGGGTCGTCGCATGACAGAGATCACGGATCACCGGGGGAAGTACGCCGACTTCGAGGGACTGCGGGAGCGGGCGATCGCGCTGCGGCGCGCAGGACGCAGCCTGCGGCAAATCTCCGAAGAACTCGGGGTGCACAACAAGGAGACCCTGAGCCGCCTCGTGCAGGGCGAACCTCCTGCCGAGTGGACCAAGCGCCCGAGGGCGAAGGACGAGCTACGGGAGCAAGCGCGCGAGCTGCGCCGCCAAGGCCGGACGTACAACGAGATCAAGGCCGAGCTGGGCTGCTCGAAGAGTTCGGTCTCGCTGTGGGTGCGGGACCTCCCGAAGCCGAAGCCTCGCTACACGCCGGAAGAGCAGCAGGCACTCATGCGAGAAGGGCTCACGAAGCTCCGGACCGCGCAAGACGAGGAGCGAAGGATCACGAAGCTCGCGGCCAATGCGGAGATCGGCGAGCTAAGCGATCGCGAGCTGTTCATCCTGGGGGTCGGCCTCTACTGGGCGGAAGGGCAGAAGAGCAAGCCCTACGCCCGCCGCGAGACTGTCGCCTTCATCAACAGCGACCCCGATGTGATCCGCGTCTACCTCGCCTGGCTCGATCTGCTTGGGATCGCGCCGGAACGTTTGAACTATCGCGTCATGATCCACGAGTCCGCCGACGTGGCAACCGCGGAGGCGTACTGGGCCGCCCTGGTAGGTGTCGACGTTTCGACCTTCCAGCGGACCACGCTGAAGAAGCACAACCCCAAGACCGTCCGGAAGAACACCGGGGATGACTACCGAGGTTGCCTTGTCATCAGAGTCCGGCAAGGTGCCGATTTGTACTGCCGGATCGAGGGGTGGTGGACGGGGATCGTGACTGACGCCGCGACTCAGCTCGGGTAAGGTCTGAGGGGCTGTCCCCCGTGGTGTAACTGGCAGCACACTAGTTTTTGGTACTAGTAGGACAAGGTTCGAATCCTTGCGGGGGAGCCACGGCTCACAAGCCCTCTGTTCGGGTCCTGACCGCAAGGTCAGGACCCGCCCTCATTTACGCCCCACAACGCCCCGGTATCCTGCGGATGTCCACTCCCCGCACATCCGAAGCCGAAGGGCACCCCCGTGAGCGCCAACAGCCCGGCAGCCGTCGTCGTCCTCGCAGCGGGTGAGGGCACCCGTATGAAGTCGGCCACCCCCAAGGTCCTGCATGAGATCTGTGGGCGGTCCCTCATCGGGCACGTGCTCGAAGCCGCGTACGCGCTGAGTCCGGAGCGGCTCGTCACCGTCGTCGGCTTCGCCCGCGAGAAGGTCGTGGCGCATCTGGGGTCGATCGCCCCGGACGTGCGCACCGCCTACCAGAGCGAGCAGAAGGGCACAGGCCACGCGGTCCGCATCGGTCTGGACGAGCTCGGTGGCGCGGTGGACGGCACCGTCATCGTCGTCTGCGGCGACACCCCGCTGCTGACCGGCGCGACCCTGCAGAAGCTGGCCGCGACGCACACGGGCGACGGCAATGCCGTGACGGTGCTGACCGCCGAGGTTCCGGACGCGACCGGTTACGGCCGGATCGTGCGGGACGGTGAGAGCGGTGCGGTGACCGGCATCGTGGAGCACAAGGACGCGACGGAGACGCAGCGTCTGATCCGTGAGATCAACTCCGGTGTGTTCGCGTTCGATGGGCAGTTGCTTGCGAAGGCGCTGGGCAAGGTGCGGACGGACAACAGTCAGGGTGAGGAGTACCTGACCGATGTTCTGGGGATCCTGCGGGAAGCGGGGCATCGTGTGGGTGCCGCGGTGGCGGGTGATCACGAGGAGATCGCGGGGATCAACAACCGTGTGCAACTGGCGGAGGCCCGGCGCACCTTGAACGACCGTCTCCTCACGGAGGCGATGCTGGCCGGTGTGACCGTCGTGGATCCCGCCTCGACGTGGATCGACGCGACGGTGACGTACGAGCAGGACGCGCTGGTGCATCCGGGTACGCAGCTCCACGGCGCCACGCATCTCGGTGAGGGCGCCGAGGTCGGGCCCAACACCCGCTTGACGAACACGAGGGTCGGTGCGGGCGCCCGGGTGGACAACACCGTCGCGTACGACTCGGAGGTCGGGGAGCAGGCGAGCGTAGGTCCGTACGCGTATCTGAGGCCGGGGACCCGGCTGGGTGTGAAGGCCAAGGCCGGTACGTATGTGGAGATGAAGAACGCGACGATCGGTGAGGGCACGAAGGTGCCGCATCTTTCGTACGTGGGTGACGCGACGATCGGTGATTTCAGCAACATCGGTGCTGCGAGCGTGTTCGTGAATTACGACGGTGAGGCGAAGCACCACACGACGGTGGGGTCTCACTGCAAGACGGGTTCGGACAACATGTTTGTGGCTCCTGTCACTGTTGGGGACGGTGCTTATACGGCGGCGGGTTCGGTCATCACGAAGGATGTGCCGGCGGGTTCGCTGGCCGTGGCCCGTGGGCAGCAGCGGAATATCGAGGGTTGGGTGGCGCGCAAGCGTCCGGGGAGTGCGGCTGCGCGGGCGGCGGAGGCGGCGTCCGGGGAGTCCAGGAATTCGGCAAGCGGAAGCTGACCGGAAACAGGTGCGTCGGACACGGCGTACCGTGATAGGTGCACACCATTTCGGCCGACTCAGCGCAACGGGACTGTGAATTCTCCGTGGCGTGCGAGGACGGCAGCGGGAAGAACTCGTCTGAGGAGACTAGTGCTGTGACCGGGATCAAGACGACCGGCGAGAAGAAGTTGATGCTCTTCTCCGGCCGCGCCCACCCCGAGTTGGCCGAGGAGGTCGCACACAAGCTGGGTGTCGGCATCGTGCCGACGAAGGCTTTCGATTTCGCCAATGGTGAGATCTATGTGCGGTATCAGGAGTCGGCTCGTGGCGCGGACTGCTTCTTGATCCAGAGCCACACGGCTCCGATCAACAAGTGGATCATGGAGCAGTTGATCATGATCGACGCGCTGAAGCGCGCGTCGGCCCGCTCCATCACCGTGATCGTGCCGTTCTACGGCTACGCGCGCCAGGACAAGAAGCACCGCGGTCGTGAGCCGATCTCGGCCCGCATGGTGGCGGACCTGATGAAGACGGCGGGCGCGGACCGCATCCTGACGGTCGACCTGCACACGGACCAGATTCAGGGCTTCTTCGACGGCCCGGTCGACCACCTCTTCGCGCTGCCGATCCTGGCGGACTACGTGGGCGCGAAGGTCGACCGTTCGAAGCTGACCGTGGTCTCCCCCGACGCGGGTCGCGTGCGCGTCGCCGACCGCTGGTGCGACCGTCTGGGCGCCCCGCTGGCCATCGTGCACAAGCGCCGCGACAAGGACGTCGCCAATCAGGTCAGCGTCCACGAGGTCGTGGGTGACGTGAAGGGCCGCGTCTGCGTCCTGGTGGACGACATGATCGACACGGGTGGCACGATCTGCGCCGCCGCCGACGCGCTGTTCGCGCACGGTGCGGAGGACGTCATCGTGACGGCGACGCACGGTGTGCTGTCCGGTCCGGCCGCGGACCGTCTGAAGAACTCCAAGGTGAGCGAGTTCGTGTTCACGGACACGCTGCCCGACCCGGGTGACCTGGAGCTCGACAAGATCACGGTGCTTTCGATCGCGCCGACCATCGCGAACGCGGTGCGTGAGGTCTTCGAGGACGGTTCGGTGACGAGCCTCTTCGACGAGCAGGCGTAGCCATCGCCGGCCGGTCCTCACGGGCTTGCTGAAGATCGATTTCTGGGGCGGCCTCCCCGCCGGGTAGACTCACGGAGTTGCTCGGCGAGGGAGGCCGTACTCATTGCAGTACGGCGGTCCGTTATCGACGCGCTCTTCGTAGCAGGCCAGTAAGTCGTATGGCCGGGTAACCGCCCCCATCCGACATACCTGACTTACGAGGAGTGCACATGTCCGAGGTCAAGCTCGCCGCAGAGGCCCGTACCGAGTTCGGCAAGGGCGCTGCCCGCCGTATCCGCCGCGAGTCCAAGGTTCCGGCCGTTGTCTACGGCCACGGCGCCGACCCCGTCCACATCACGCTTCCGGGCCACGAGCTGCACCTCGCGCTCCGTACGTCCAACGTCCTCCTTGCCCTGGACATCGACGGCAAGAAGCACCTGGCGATCCCGAAGGCCGTCCAGCGTGACGCCATCAAGGGCTTCCTCAAGCACGTCGACCTGCTGCTCGTCCGTCAGGGCGAGAAGGTCACCGTCGACGTCTTCGTGCACACCGAGGGCGAGCTCGCCCCGGGCGGCAACCTCCTCGAGCACGTGCTGAACGCGCTGCCCGTCGAGGCCGAGGCCACGCACATCCCGGAGTCGGTCACCGTCTCCATCGCCGGTCTCGAGGCCGGTGCGACCATCCTCGCCAAGGACATCCCGCTGCCCTCCGGCACGACCCTGAACGTCGAGGACGACGTCGTCGTTCTCCAGGTTCTGGCCGCGCAGGCCGAGGAGGCCGCCGAGGAGACCGAGGGCGAGGGCGAGGGCGCCGAGGCCTGAGCCTCCCCGCGTTCGACCGGACTCGACTGAGCTCGACTCTGCCAACCGCCGCTCCGCGCTTCGTGCGCGGGGCGGCGGTTGGGCTATGAAGGAGACATGCAGATGACGACGGATCCCGGTGCGCCCTGGCTGATCGTGGGTCTGGGCAATCCAGGCCCCGGGTATGCCATGAACCGGCACAACGTGGGCTTCATGGTGGCCGATCTTCTCGCGGAGCGGATCGGTGGCTCGTTCAAGCGGAGCGGGCGTGCGCAGGCGCAGGTCCTTGAGGGCCGGATCGGTCCTGCGGGGCCGGCGAGCCGCCGTGTGGTGCTGGCGAAGCCGATGTCGTACATGAACGTGTCGGGTGGCCCGGTGACGGCGCTGCGCGACTTCTACAAGGTGCCGACGGCGAACATCGTCGCGGTCCATGACGAGCTGGACATCGACTACGGCACGCTGCGGCTGAAGCTGGGCGGCGGGGACAACGGCCACAACGGTCTGAAGTCGATGACGAAGGCGATGGGTTCCGACTACCACCGTGTGCGGTTCGGGATCGGGCGTCCGCCGGGGCGGATGCAGGTGGCGGATTTCGTGCTGAAGGACTTCGCGTCGGCGGAGCGCAAGGAGCTGGGCTACTTCGTGGACCGGGCGGCGGATGCGGCGGAGGCGTTGGTGATCGAGGGTCTTGAGCGGGCGCAGAGTTCGTACAACTCTTGAGCGGTGGCTCAGAAGTGTTGACCGAGAACTGTTGACTGAGCGCATGCTCATGGCCAAGGATCGCCGCCATGAATGCGCTGCTTCTCGTACGCCGGACGGCGATGGGCGGGCTTGCGGCGCTGTTGCTCGTCGCGGGGGTCTGGGCGTCCTGGGGCACGGCACAGCACGTGATGCTCACCGGTGAGCGTGAGCGGGGCACGATGCGGGTGACGGGCTGCTCCTCCGACGACTGCGTCGGTACGTACGTGCCCTCGACCGCCGGTTTCCAGCCACGGGCGGAGGTCGTGATCGACCGCTCGATCGCGGAGTCGGAGGGCGCGAGCATCCCGGTGGCGGTGAAGCCGGGCACGGACGAGGTCGTCCGCACGGGCACCGCCGGTCTGCTCCACGCCTGGCTCCCGCTGGGCGGCGCGCTGCTGCTGGCCTCGGTGGTGGTGGCGGGGGGCCTGCGCCTCCAGCGTGTGGCGTGGGCGCTGGCCTTGGCGGGCGGGGCCCTGCTCACCGCGTCATTCGCGACGCTGGCGCTCTAGCGCAGCTCTGGCGCAGCTCTGGCGCAGCCGGCCGGACCCCGGCCAGGCGAAAGCAGGGCCGAAGGCGGGGGCGCCCCGCAGAGCGGGGCGCCCCCGCCAGGGAAAATCAGCCGGTGTTGCGCAGGCCCGCCGCCACTCCGTTGACCGTGAGGAGAAGGGCTCGGCCCAGCAGCGGGTCCGGCTCCTCGCCCGCGGCCGCCGCGTCCCGCTGCCGCTTGAGCAGCGCGACCTGGAGGTAGGAGATCGGGTCCAGGTAGGCGTCACGGATGCCGAAGGTCTGCTGGAGCTCCGGGTGGGAGTCGAGCAGTTCCTGGCCGCCGGTGACCCGCAGGACTTCCTGCACGGTCAGCGCGTGCTCGGCCTCGATGACGTCGAAGACGTGCTTCAGCTCGTCGGGGACGAGCGTGTCCACGTAGTGACGGGCGATCCGCAGGTCCGTCTTGGCCAGGGTCATCTCGACGTTCGAGAGGAAGTTCCGGAAGAAGTGCCAGTGCTCCTGCATCTCGCCGAGCACGGTGTCCAGACCGGCCTCGCGCAGCGCCTTGAGGCCCGAGCCGACGCCGAACCAGCCCGGCACGATCTGCCGCGACTGGGTCCAGCCGAAGACCCACGGGATGGCGCGCAGGCCGTCGAGCGAGACGCCCGAGCCGGGGCGGCGCGAGGGACGCGAGCCCAGGTGCAGGTCGGCGAGCTGGTCCACCGGCGTCGACGCGAGGAAGTACGAGGGCAGGTCCGGGTCCTCGACGAGCTTGCGGTAGGCGGTGTGGGCCGCGTCGCTCACCACGTCCATGGCGGCGTCCCAGCGGGCGAGGGCCTCGTCGGACTGGCGCGGCGCCGTGTGCAGGGCGGAGGCCTGCAGCGTGGCCGCGACGGTCAGTTCCAGGTTCTCGCGGGCCAGTGACGGCACCAGGTACTTGTCGGAGATGACCTCGCCCTGCTCGGTCACCTTGATCTCGCCCTCAAGGGTGCCCCACGGCTGCGCGAGGATCGCGTCGTGCGAGGGGCCGCCGCCACGGCCGACGGTGCCGCCGCGGCCGTGGAAGAGGCGCAGGCGCACCCCGTAGCGGTGCGCGACGTCACGCAGCCTCCGCTGGGCGCGGTGGATCTCCCACTGCGAGGTGGTGATGCCGCCGAACTTGGAGGAGTCCGAGTAGCCGAGCATGACTTCCTGGACGTCGCCGCGGAGCGCCACCAGGCGGCGGTACGACGGGTCGGCGAGCATCTCGTCGAGGATGACGTCGGCGGCGCGCAGCTCGTCCGTCGTCTCCAGGAGCGGCACGATGCCGATCTTCGCCCAGCCGGCGTGCAGGTCGATGAGTCCGGCCTCGCGGGCCAGGACGGCCGCCGCGAAGACGTCGTCGGCGCCCTGGCACATCGAGATGATGTAGGACTCGATGACCTCGGGCCCGAAGACCTGCAGGGCCTTCTTGACGGTGAGGAAGACGCCGAGGGTCTTCTCCCCGTCGGCGTCCAGCGGCGCCGGCTGCGGGCCGAGCGGCCTGCGGGAGCGCAGCTCCTTGGCGAGCAGCTTCTGCCGGTACTCGCGCGGCATGTCCACGTACCGCCAGGACTCCTCGCCCAGGCGGTCGAAGAGCTGGCCGAGCGCGTGGTGGTGGGCGTCGGCGTGCTCGCGTACGTCCATGGTGGCGAGCTGCAGGCCGAACGCGGCGAGCGTGCGGATCGTGCGGTTCATCCGGCCGTCGGCGAAGAGGGCGCCCTTGTGCGCGCGCAGCGACGTCTGGACCAGGGTGAGGTCGTGGATCAGCTCGCTGGTGCCGAGGTAGTCGCGCCCGTCCTCGTGGGCGGTGCCGCGGGCCAGGCGCTCCTTGGTGTTCTCCAGCTTCTGCCGGATGCAGGTGGCCTTGAGGCGGTAGGGCTCCTCGGAGTTCAGCCGCTTGTAGCGGGGGCTGATCTCGGGCAGCCGCTCCAGGTCGAGCTGGAGGGAGGCCTTCAGTTCCTCGGTGGCTCCGGTGTAGCGGATGGAGTTGGACAGGAAGCCGCGCAGCTCGTCGACGAGGGCGACGGCGTCGTTGATGCCGTGCTCGTGCTGGAGGATCAGGACGTCCCAGGTGACGGCGGGCGTCACGTTCGGGTTGCCGTCGCGGTCGCCGCCGATCCAGGTGCCGAAGGTGAGCGGCCGGGTGCCCTCGGGGAGCTGGACGCCGACGCGCTCCAGTTCGGCGGTGAGGTCTTCCAGTACGTCCCCGACGGCGCCGGCGTGCAGCTCGTCCAGGTAGTAGATGGCGTTGCGGGCCTCGTCCGCGGGTTCCGGACGGACGACGCGCAGCTCGTCCGTCTGCCACACCAGGTCGATGCTCTCGGCGAGGCGGGTGTCGTGCCGGCGCCGGTCCGACTCGATGACCGGGGTCTCCAGGAGCTCCGCGATGCGGCGCAGCTTGTTCAGGACGGAGCGGCGGGCCGCCTCGGTGGGGTGCGCGGTGAAGACGGGGCGCACGTTCAGGTGCTCCACGGTCTGGCGCAGGTGGTCGGGGTCGGCGTCCTTGAGCCGGTCCGCGGTACGGGCCAGGAGCCCGCCCTCGGCGGCCCGCCGGGCGCGCAGCTCGCGCCCGCGGTGGACCTGCTCGGTCACGTTCGCCAGGTGGAAGTACGTGGAGAACGCGCGGACCAGCTTGGCCGCGGTCTCCAGCTCGGTGCCACCGAGCAGGCGCGCGGCGGCCTCGCCGTCCTCGCGGGTGAGGCTGCGGACCTTCTCGACCAGTTCGAGGAGCTCGGGGCCCTCCTGACGTACGAGGGTCTCGCCCAGCAGGTCGCCGAGGCGGCGGATGTCGGCGCGCAGCTCGGTGCTGGCCGTGGTGGTCTGGTCGTCGGCACTGCTCACAGGTGCGGCTCCTTGCAGTGTTGAAGCACGTCAGGTCTGGGAGGGGTCCCCGGGCGGATAGGAATCCGGGTTCCGGGGGAATGAGAGAGAGCGGACCGCGCTGTCCGACCGTTTCCAAGGATAGGTGTCACATCGCGGCACGGACTCGCGGCACCTTGCCGACGGGTTCCGCGCTGCCATACTTACGTCGCCGTAGGTTACGGGACCGTAGATAACGCGGGTCCCGTGATCGTGCGCCCGCCGCACCCGCGCCGTGACCCTCAACCCTCGACCCCACAGGGGACGTGCCCATGACCACATCTTCCGATGCGTATTCCGACACCGATGTGATCGAAGACGCTTCGCGATCGCAGACCGACGCCGCTTCGTCCCCTCTCGTACCTTCCGCGACGCTGGGTGGTGAGAAGAAGCGCTCGCTGGAGCAGATCGCGCTGCTGCTCTTCATCACCGTCCCGTTCGTCGCCCTGGTCGCGGCGGTGCCGCTGGCGTGGGGCTGGGGGGTGAGCTGGCTGGACCTCGGCCTGCTGGTTTTCATGTACTACCTGGGCTGTCACGGCATCACGATCGGATTCCACCGCTACTTCACGCATGGCTCCTTCAAGGCGAAGCGTCCGCTGCGGATCGCGCTGGCCGTGGCGGGGTCGATGGCGGTGGAGGGCCCGCTGGTCCGCTGGGTGGCGGACCACCGGAAGCATCACAAGTTCTCCGACGCGGAGGGCGACCCGCACTCGCCGTGGCGCTTCGGCGAGACGCTTCCGGCCCTGATGAAGGGCCTGTGGTGGGCGCACATCGCCTGGATGTTCGACGAGGAGCAGACCTCGCAGGAGAAGTACGCGCCCGACCTGGTCAAGGACCCGGCGATCCGTCTCATCTCGCGCCAGTTCCTGCTCTGGACGATCCTGTCGCTGGCGATTCCGCCGGTGGTGGGCGGTCTGGTGACGATGTCGTGGTGGGGCGCCTTCACGGCGTTCTTCTGGGGGTCGATGGTGCGGGTGGCGTTGCTGCACCACGTCACCTGGTCGATCAACTCGATCTGTCACGCGGTGGGAAAACGTCCCTTCAAGTCGCGTGACCGCTCGGGCAACGTGTGGTGGCTCGCGGTGCTGTCCTGCGGCGAGTCCTGGCACAACCTCCACCACGCCGATCCGACGTCGGCGCGCCACGGTGTCCTGAAGGGCCAGGTCGACTCGTCGGCGCGGATCATCCGCTGGTGCGAGCAGCTGGGCTGGGCGACGGACGTGCGCTGGCCCTCCGCATCCCGTATCGACGCCCGGCGGAAGCAGAAGGCCGTCGGCCCGGCATGATGGACGACGTGGCGACCGACTCCAGCAATACCAGCCCCTCCAGCAAAGAGAAGCAGCCCCGGCGTGCGCGCCGGACCCGGATGACGGGTGCCGAGCGCCGGGAGCAGTTGCTGGACATCGGCCGCACCCTGTTCGCCGCCAAGGGCTTCGAGGGCACGTCGGTGGAGGAGATCGCGGCGAAGGCCGGCGTCTCCAAGCCTGTCGTGTACGAGCACTTCGGCGGCAAGGAAGGTCTGTACGCGGTGGTGGTGGACCGCGAGATGCGGGCGCTGCTCGACGGTGTGACGGGTGCGCTGACGGCGGGCCATCCGCGTGAGCTCCTCGAACAGGCGGCCTTCGCCCTCCTGGACTACATCGAGACGTACACGGACGGATTCCGCATCCTGGTCCGCGACTCGCCGGTGGCGCAGTCGACGGGCACCTTCGCCTCCCTCATCTCGGACATCGCGACGCAGGTGGAGGACATCCTGGGTCAGGAGTTCAAGACCCGGGGCTTCGACCAGAAGCTGGCTCCTCTGTACGCCCAGGCGCTGGTCGGCATGGTCGCGCTGACGGGCCAGTGGTGGCTGGACGTCCGCAAGCCGAAGAAGGCGGAGGTGGCGGCGCACCTGGTGAACCTGGCCTGGCACGGCCTGGACGGCCTGGAACCAAAGCCGCGCCTGATAGGCCACCGCAAGAGCTAGCGCCCGGGGGGGGGCGCCCGGGGCCTCTGCCTCCCTGCGGTGCGCGCCCCCGCACCTGACGACTACCCGCCGCTTCGCGGCGATGTTCCCCTCCCAGCCGCCCATTACCCGGCAGCGCATCGAGGCGGGTCTGGAGCATTCGCCGCGAAGCGGCGGTTTGGTGCGGGTACCGGCACGCGCCGCACGGGGCTCACCCCTTCCGGCTCGCCACCCCGAAGACCCTGCGGAAGGGGAAGACGGTGCCGCCCGCGCCCGGGGGGTAGGCCTTCCGCAGCAGCTGCCGGTACTCGGAGAGGAAGGCATCCCGCGCCTCCGCGTCCCCCTCCAGGGCCGTCAGCACGGGCCGCAGGCCCGTTCCCTTGACCCAGTCCAGGACGGGGTCCTCCCCCTCCAGCAGGTGCAGATACGTCGTCTCCCAGACGTCCGCCTCGCAGCCGAGCCCGACCAGGCGTTCCAGGTAGGCCGTCGGCGGGAGCACCGCGTCCGCGTGGCGGAGCTGCCCGCCGAGCCGGTCCCGCCACCGCTCGGACTCGGCGAGCTCCCGCATCAGGACGTGGCTGGGGGCGTCGAAGTTGCCGGGCACCTGGAAGGCGAACGTCCCGCCGGGGGTCAGCGCCGCGATCCAGGCGGGGAAGGAATCCGGGTGGCCCGGCACCCATTGGAGGGTCGCGTTGGACAGGATCAGGTCGTACGTCCCCTCGGGCGGCGCCCAGCCCCCGGCATCCGCCGCGGCGAAGTCAAGACGGCCGCCGCCGGGCGTGGGGCCCGCCAGGCGCTCCGCCTGCTCCAGCATCTGCGGGGAGTTGTCGAAGCCCGTGATGTGCGCCGTGGGCCAGCGTTCGGCGAGGAGCCGGGTGACGTTGCCGGGGCCGCAGCCCAGGTCCGCGATGCGCGGCGGACGGCCGCCGGAAGCGATGGCGGGGAGTTCGGGCACGCGGGCCAGCAGATCCACGAAGGGGCGGGCCCGGTGCCCGGAGTGACGCAGGTACTGGCCGGGGTCCCAGGTGGGGGCGGGGCTGCCGTCAGGGGCGGGGCTGTGGGGGGCGGCGGGAGCGGCGGGCATGGGTGAGCCTCCTCGGGGGCCAGGACCTCGGCGTCGGACTGCCTTCGCGCACGCGTCGTACCGGCGTCACTTCACCTTCGTACCGGCTCCATGCGCGTGGCGTATCGCCATCCTCAGCCCGAAGTATCTTGACATCAAGAGACTTCATGTCGACAGACCCCCTACACTGATCGTCATGGAGGACGAGGTCGACCGTCTGGTCGCTGCATGGCGCCGGGAGCGCCCCGACCTCGACGTGGAACCACTCGAGGTGCTCAGCCGCGTCAGCAGGCTCGCGCGGCATCTCGACAGGGCCCGGCGGCTCGCGTTCTCCGAGCACAATCTGGAGCCGTGGGAGTTCGACGTACTCACGTCGCTGCGGCGCGCGGGCGCGCCCTACCAGCTCTCCCCCGGACAGCTCCTCACCCAGACCCTGGTCACGTCCGGCACGATGACCAACCGCATCGACCGGCTCGCGAAGAAGGGCCTCGTCGAGCGACTGCCCGATCCGAGCGACCGGCGGGGCGTGCTCGTGCGGCTGACCGTCGAGGGGCAGGACCGCGCGGACCAGGCCCTCGCCGGGCTCCTCAAGCAGGAGCGGGCGATCCTCGCCGAGCTCTCCCGCGGACAGCGCGGCGAACTGGCCGGGCTGCTACGCCAGTTGACCGCCCCGTTCGACAACATCCCCGGCTAGGTCGACCGGACCGACACCCGCCCTGCGGGCCAGCGCGACGGCCGCGAGCGTGGAGTGGACGCCCAGCTTCCCCAGCACGTTCTGCATGTGCGTGCGCACCGTGTGCGGGGAGAGGAACAGCCGCTCCGCCACCGCCTTGCGGCCGAGCCCGGCCACCATGCAGCGCAGCACCTCGCGCTCGCGCGGGGTCAGCGACTCGACCAGGCGCTCGGACTCCGTTCGGTGCTTGCGGGCCGCGGTCAGCTCGCGCAGGACGCCGGTGAGGAGGGCGGGCGGCAGGTGCGTCTCTTCCCTCAGCACGCCCCGTATGACCGTCAGGAGCCGGGACAGCGAGCAGTCCTTGGCGACCCAGCCCGAGGCGCCGGCCTGCAGCGCGAGGGCGGCCCTGCGCGGGTCGTCCTTCTCGGCGAGCACGACCGTACGGACCATCGGCTGGCCCGAACGGACCCCGGCCACCAGGGAGATGCCGTCCACCAGACCGTCCGCGTTGCCCTCCTGCACCGAAGGTGCGGGCCGCACGCCCTGCATGGCGTGCGCGGACGCGCCCAGGTCGGCGTCGACGAGCAGCACGTCGTATCTGCGCCCCTCGGCTATCGCCCGCTCCAGGCAGCGCAGTGCGGCCGGGCCGCTGCCCGCCGCGGACACGTCGACGTCGGGCTCCGCCGCCAGTGCCGCTGCGAGCGACTCGGCGAAGATGCGATGGTCGTCGACGACCAGGACTCGGATACGAACCACTGAAACCCCCTCGCCCAAGCCCTCCTCGGAGAGCAGGGGATACCCCCGTCGAAGACATCGTCGGAGGACGTACGGTGCGGGCACGACACCTGGAGCGGAGATCACCGCAGTCGCACGGCCGCCGCCGAGCTGTGACTGCCACCCCCACGCCGGGTGTCGTACCCGACTGTCTCGCCCCCTGATCAGTGCCGGCCCCCACCGGCACTGCCACTCAGAGTAGAGCCGGACGGCAGGAGCGGAAGGCAATTTACAGAACTGACTGGCCAGCGCGTTTATGGTGAGCCGTATGTTTCGTATGGAGACAGGAGTCGACAAAGAGCGGTTCGCTCTGCTCCTCGCCCGGCTGCAGGAGACGAACACGAGGGCGTCGCCGGTCATCCGCGCGCTGCGCGGCACCCCGCAGGATCGGGAAATACCGCTGGCCGTCTGGCTCATGGAGCGCACGGAGGGTCTCGTCGGAGGCCTCGCCGGACACACCTGGGGCCGCTGGCTCCACGTGAACCACCTCTGGGTCGGCGAGCAGCACCGGGGCGCGGGCTTCGGCGCCCAACTGCTCGCCGAGGCGGAGCGCATCGCGCGCGAGGAGCGCGGATGCCTCAACTCCCGTGTGGAGACCTGGGACTTCCAGGCGCCGGGGTTCTACCGGGGGCAGGGCTACGAGGTGGTGTCGGTGATCCCGGACTATCCGGAAGGCGCCAAGGAGTTCACCCTGACGAAGCGGCTGGGATAGCGGCGAAGCGGCTGGGATAGGGGGCACGGGGCGTCGCACCGCGGGCGTGCGCCTCAGGCCAGGCGCCGCGCCCCCGCCGAAGGAACCGCCGTGAACACCCGCGGGGCCGTGTGGCCCGCCGAGGTGAAGGACTCCAGGATCGACTTCGTCACCTGTTCCGCGTCCGGCTCCTCCACGAGGACGATCGCCGAGCCGCCGAAGCCGCCGCCCGTCATCCGGGAGCCGAGCGCGCCCGCCGCGTTCGCGGAGGTCACCACCAGGTCCAACTCCTCGCAGGAGATGCGCAG
Source organism: Streptomyces sp. NBC_01283 (assembly GCF_041435335.1). Lineage (NCBI taxonomy): Bacteria > Bacillati > Actinomycetota > Actinomycetes > Kitasatosporales > Streptomycetaceae > Streptomyces > Streptomyces sp. NBC_01283. The sequence continues at coordinate 5,395,805 of NZ_CP108430.1, read as the reverse complement.
ATCGTCACGGAGCGAGGCGTGCCCCTCGGTGAGTACGGGGCCGATCGCCCGGACGTCGCCCGCGTCGAGCAGGCCGATGACCTGCTCCACCCGGTGGTCGTCCGAGACGACGTGGCGTACGTAGCGGCGGATCTTCTCGTCCGTCAGTTTGGCCAGGGCGGAGGGTAGTTCGTCGTGAGCGACGTCGCGGAGGTGGGAGACGCCGAGGATGCGCGCACCCTCCTCGCAGCCCGCCCGGCGTTCGGCGTACGCCCCGTCGCCCAGCTCGTGCTTGACCCGGGTGTCGACCACCAGGAGCTGGAGGCCCTGTGCCGCGAGGTCGAAGGGGACCTGCCGTATCGCCAGGTCACGGCAGTCCAGGTGCAGGGCGTGGCCCTCGGTGGCGCACGCGGAGGCCATCTGGTCCATGACGCCGCACGGCACGCCGACGAAGGCGTTCTCCGCGCGCTGGGCGAGGACCGCCAACCGGGGTGCGTCGAGGCCGAGTTCGTACAGGTCGTTCAGCGCGAGCGCCGTGACGACCTCCAGGGCGGCGGACGAGGAGAGGCCCGCTCCGGTCGGCACGGTCGACGCGAGGTGGATGTCGGCGCCGCCGGAGACGGCGTGGCCCGCGTCCCGCAGCGCCCACACCACGCCCGCCGGGTAGGCGGCCCAGCCGCCCTGGCCGTATTTCGACAGGGGGGTCAGTTCGTCGACGCGCAGTTCGGTGACCGGGGCGTCGATGTCCGCCGAGTGGAGGCGCAGGACGCCGTCGGTGCGGCGCGCGACCGCGGCGACCGCGGTGTGCGGCAGCGCGAGCGGCAGCACGAAGCCTTCGTTGAAGTCCGTGTACTCGCCGATGAGGTTGACGCGGCCGGGTGCCGACCAGACCCCGTCCGGCTCGTACCCGTACAGCTCCGTGAACTGCCCTGCTACGTCCATCAGTTACCCCTAGTCCCTGAGATCAGCGCTGGGCGAACGCCCAGGCGTCGGCGACGATGCCCGCGAGGTCCGCGCGGGTCGGATTCCAGCCGAGCCGCTCCCGCGCGGTGGCCGCGGACGCGACGAGGACCGCCGGGTCGCCGCCGCGGCGCGGGGCCATGACCTCGGGGATCGGGTGCCCGGTGACCTGGCGGACGGTCTCGATGACCTCGCGCACGGAGAAGCCGTTGCCGTTGCCGAGGTTGCAGATGAGGTGCTCGCCGGAGGTGGCCGCCTCGACGGCGAGGAGGTGCGCCTGCGCGAGGTCCGCGACGTGGATGTAGTCGCGGACGCAGGTGCCGTCCGGGGTCGGATAGTCGTCGCCGAAGACCGAGATGGCCTCGCGCTTGCCCTGCGCGACCTGGAGGACCAGCGGGATCAGGTGCGACTCGGGGTCGTGCCGCTCGCCCTGCTCGCCGTACGCGCCCGCCACGTTGAAGTAGCGCAGGGAGACCGCGGCCAGGCCGTGGGCGGTGGCCTCACCGGTGATCATGTGGTCGACGGCGAGCTTCGACGCGCCGTACGGGGACGTCGGGGCGGTCGGGTCGGTCTCGGTGATGGGGGTGCTGACCGGCTCGCCGTACGTCGCGGCGGTGGAGGAGAAGACGAGCTTCCCGACCCCCGCGTCGCGCATCGCGCCGAGCAGCGCCATCGTGCCGCCGACGTTGTTGTCCCAGTACTTCTCGGGCTTCACGACGGACTCGCCGACCTGCGAGAAGGCGGCGAAGTGCAACACGGCGTCGAAGGAGGAGTCCAGCCACTTGGCGGCATCGCGGATGTCGCCCTCGATGAACGTGGCGCCGGCCGGGACGCCCTCGCGGAAGCCGGTCGAGAGGTTGTCGAGGACGGTCACCTCGTGTCCGGCCTCGATCAGATGCTGGGCCACCACGCTTCCCACATAGCCCGCCCCGCCGGTGACCAGGTACTTACCGCTCATGAACTCGCTACCTCTCGCAGTCGCTGGGCCGCGGCTTCCGGCGGCACGTCGTTGATGAACACACTCATGCCGGATTCGGAACCCGCGAGGAACTTCAGCTTGCCCGAAGTGCGGCGAATGGTGAAAAGCTCGAGGTGCAGGGCGAAGTCGTCCCGGTTGACCGCTGTGTACCCGTCGGCCTCCTCCAGCGTGCCGAAGGGCGCCTGGTGCCACGCCGCGATGTACGGGGTGAGCGGCTCGCCCTCGGTTCCACCGTCACCGAAGATCCGGTCGAAGCGCCTCAACAGTTCCAGATAGACCTGGGGGAACTCTGTGCGCGCGGCTTCGTCGAGCCCGAGCAGGTCCGGCACCCGGCGCTTGGGGTAGAGGTGCACCTCGTAGGGCCAGTGCGCGGAGTAGGGGACGAACGCCACCCAGTGCTCGGCGTCCAGGACGACGCGTTCGCCCGCCGACTCCTCGGCCACCACGTCGTCGAAGAGGTTGCGGCCCGTCGCCTCCTTGTGCGCGGTGAGCGAGCGCAGCATCAGGGAGGTGCGCGGGGTGACGAAGGGGTAGGCGTAGATCTGCCCGTGCGGGTGGCCCAGGGTCACGCCGATCTCGGCTCCGCGGTTCTCGAAGCAGAACACCTGCTCGACGGAGGGGAGGTTCGAGAGCTCGGCGGTCCGGTCCGTCCAGGCGTCCAGGACGAGGCGGGCCTGTTCCTCGGTGAGGTCGGCGAAGGACGCGTCGTGGTCGGAGGTGAAGCAGACGACCTCGCACCGTCCGGCGTCCCCGGCCAGCGAGGGGAAGCGGTTCTCGAAGACGACCACGTCGTACGAGGAGTCGGGGACCTCGCTCAGGCGCTCGCCCTCGGAGGGGCAGAGCGGGCACTCGTCGGCCGGCGGGTGATAGGTGCGGCCCTGGCGGTGCGAGGCGATGGCGACCGCGTCGCCCAGGAGCGGGTCCCGGCGGATCTCCGAGGTGGTGGCGATGGGATCCAGGGGCCTCCGGTCCATGGCTTCGCGCACGGCGTCGTCGCGCGAGTCGTAGTAGATGAGCTCACGACCGTCTGCGAGACGGGTCGAGGTCTTCTTCACGTCCGGGGCTCCTCACCAACACCCACCCAACATAACCGCACATAACAAATCACAAGGCAACAGCATCGTCAATGCGGAGGGAGCCATGCTTCCGATCACAATCCAACAAAGAACACCAACAGAACCCTTCAGTTATTGAAGTGACAGGCGTAGGTTCCGGTCTGATCAGTTCGCGCAACGAAGCGAGTTCCCCATGCAGTCCCCCACACAGACCCTGGCCGAGGGGCTTCGGCTGCCCACCAACGGCCTCGACTACGCGATCCTCGCGATCTACTTCGCCGTGGTCCTCGGCATCGGCTTCGCCGCACGGCGCTCCGTGAAGACCAGCCTCGACTTCTTCCTCTCCGGGCGCTCCCTGCCCGCCTGGGTCACCGGCCTCGCGTTCGTCGCCGCGAACCTCGGCGCCACCGAGATCCTGGGCATGGCGGCGACCGGCGCCCAGTACGGCGTCGCGGTCGTCCACTGGTACTGGATCGGCGCCATCCCCGCGATGGTCTTCCTCGGCCTCGTGATGATGCCGTTCTACTACCGCAGCAAGGTCCGCTCGGTCCCCGAGTACCTGCTCCAGCGCTTCGACAAGTCGGCGCACCTGCTCAGCTCGGTGCTCTTCGCGTTCGCCGCGATCCTCATCGCGGGCGTGAACCTCTACGCCCTGTCGATCGTGGTCGAGGCGCTCCTCGGCTGGCCGCAGTGGGTGGCCATCGTGGTCGCCGGGTTCTTCGTCCTGGCGTACATCACGATCGGCGGTCTCTCCTCGGCGATCTACAACGAGGTCCTCCAGTTCTTCGTGATCCTCGCCGCGCTGATCCCGATCTGCGTCATCGGCCTGAAGAAGGTCGGCGGCTGGGACGGCATGTCCGACTCGCTGGTGAAGGCGCACGGCGACGACTTCATGAGCGCGTGGGGCGGCACCGGCATCGGTGACGCCAACCCGCTCGGCGCGAACTGGCTGACGATCATCCTCGGCCTGGGCTTCGTGCTCTCCTTCGGCTACTGGACGACCAACTTCGCCGAGGTGCAGCGCGCCCTGTCCGCGAAGAACCTCTCCGCCGCCCAGCGCACCCCGCTGATCGCCGCCTTCCCGAAGATCTTCATCGTCTTCCTGGTGATGATCCCGGGCCTGGTCGCTGCCGTGCTCGTCCCGAAGATCGGCACCGCCGGTTCGGACCTGACGTACAACGACGCGATCCCGTACCTGATGCAGGAGCTGCTGCCCAACGGCGTGCTCGGCATCGCGGTGACCGGTCTGCTCGCGGCGTTCATGGCCGGCATGGCGGCCAACGTGTCGTCCTTCAACACCGTGTTCACGTACGACATCTGGTCCAAGTACGTGAAGACGGACAAGCCCGATGCCTACTACCTGAAGTTCGGCCGCCTGATCACCGCGATCGGTGTACTCGCCTCCATCGGAACGGCCTTCATCGCCTCGTCGTTCTCGAACATCATGGGGTACCTGCAGACGCTGTTCTCCTTCTTCAACGTCCCGATGTTCGTGGTCTTCATCATCGGCATGTTCTGGAAGCGCGCCTCGATGAAGTCCGGAGTGTGGGGCCTGCTCGCGGGCACGACCGCCGCGATGGTCAACTACTTCTGGATCTACAAGCAGGGCGTCATCGACATCCCGACCGACCAGGGCGCCAACTTCGTCTCGGCGATCGTCGGCTTCGTCGCCGGTGCCGTGGTGATGGTCGCGGTCACGCTCTTCACCGCGCCCAAGCCGGAGGCGGAACTGGCCGGTCTGGTCTACGGGACGAGCGCGCCGGACCTCGACGAGCCACCGGCCGAGGGCGACGACGCCTGGTACCGCAGGCCCGCGCTGCTCGGCTGGGGAGCGATCGTGCTCGCCGCGCTCTGCTACCTGCCCTACTCGCTCTAATCCCGATCGGAGGTCTGGAAGAACATGTCTGAACTGCGAAACGAAGTCTCCGAACTGGAGCGCAAGTCCGCCACGGCGGCCCGTCTCTTCGACATCCGGCGGATCATCGGCGGTCTGTTCGTCGTCTACGGAATCATCGTGACGATCGCCGGAATCAACCCGTCCGACGCCGACATGAAGAAGGCCGAGGACATCAACATCAACCTGTGGACGGGCCTGGCCATGCTGGCGCTCGGACTCTTCTTCCTCGGCTGGCTGTGGCTGCGGCCCACGCCGCCGCCCACCGAGGCGCCGGAAGGCGAGTAACGCCCCCGGCAACACCCCCGAACGGGGCCCGAGTTCACTGTGCCGGTGACTCGGGCCCCGTCGGCGTCTCCGTGTCGTCCGGATAGGCAGCCGCGGGCCGTTCCGCGCGGTCGAGCAGGCCCGTCCGCGCGGCGAGCGCCGCGGCCTCCAGACGGGACCCCACGCCGAGCTTCATCAGGACGCGCTGCACGTGGGTGCGCGCCGTGCTGGGCGCGATGCCCATTCCGGCGGCGATCAGCCGGGTGTCCTCGCCGTCCGCGACCCGCACCAGGACCTCGACCTCGCGGGGCGTGAGCATCTGGAGCAGCCGCTGCCCCTCGTCGTCGGGCTGCGCGGCCGGATTGAGCAACTCGCTGAAGGCGCCCTGGAGAAGCTGCGGGGCGACGGCCGCCTCGCCGGCTCTCGCCTTCATGATGGCGCGCTCGACCCCCTCGATGCGCTCGTCATGGCGTACGTATCCGGAAGCACCCGCGGCGAAGGCCGCGGCGATGCCGCGCGGGCTCGGCACCGGGCCGAGTACCACCACGGCGACCTGCGGACGCTCCCGCTTGATCTTCACGACCGGGTCGAACATCCCGGCCTCGGCGGGCGTCGCCGTGCCGAGCAGGCAGACCTCAGGGGCCCGGCTGATGACCAGCTCCGCCGCCCCGGCCGCGGGCGCGGCGGCGGCGAGCACCCGGTGCCCGCGCAGCTTCAAGGCCGAGGCGAGTGCCTCGGCGAGCAGTCGGTGGTCGTCGACCACCATGAGTCGCACACCCATCGAGCAACCCCCCACTTTCCCCCACGGATCCCCCACGGATCGAGGGCCCCCCGGCCCCACGCCCACTCATCCCCCGGAAGCTACACGCTTGTTCGACGCCGCGCGCCCCTACCGGCGATAAGCGGCCCGGAATGCCGAAATCCCGGCCAAATTCGAGTGAGGGGGAGTACGTGCGTACGGAATGGCGCACGCGAGAGACAGAACGGCCCCGCTCCTCTCCAGGAACGGGGCCGTCCGGTGCATACGCGGAGGTCGCGAGGGCTATTGGGCGACGAAGCCCAGGGCCATGTACTCCTTCTCGTCCTTCGAGTACGGCTTGCTGATCAGCTCCTTGCCGAGGTACAGCCTGCCGTCGGTGTAAAGGAGTTCGTTCGATTTCGGGACCATGCTGCTGATGGCGCTGCCGACGGACTCGGCCGCGGGGGTCTCCAGGAGCTTGGTCTCCTTCATCGTCTTGCCGTTGAGGGAGACGACCTGGGAGCCCTTGTTGTAGCCCCCGTCCTTGTACGCCAGGATGTTGCCGCCGTCCATCCGGATCGGGAACATCTCGCCGTCCTCGCCCGCGTCGGCGCGGTCACCCGTGGTCTTGCCGGTGGCCAGCGAGAACGAGATGATCTCGTTCGTCTGGCTGTAGCCGTCGCCGCCGCCGTCGTGCTGCCGGGTCGGGACGTAGAGCTTGTCGTTGCCGACGGCCATCGCGGTGCAGGCGTAGACGACGTTGACCTCGCAGTCGTGGTCGTACTTGCCGTCGGGCAGCGAGATCTTGGCGCGGAGCTTGCCCTGGTCGTCGAGCGAGAACGCGTCCGTGACGCCGCTCGACGTGATCTCCTGGGTGTCCTGGCCGAAGACGACCGGGCGGGTCGAGATGATCTTGGCGTTGTCGACGCCCGGCGCCACCGGGTACGTCCACTTGGACTTGCCGGTCTTGGCGTCGAGGAGCTGGACCTTCAGCTTCTCGTCGCCGTAGGTGCCGCACTTCTGGACGGCGACGAGCTGCTCACCGCCCGCATAGCCCTCGTCCTGGCACTTGTCACCCGGGGTGGGCTCCCACAGGTGGTCGCCCGACGTGAGGTCGAAGGCCGCGCCACCGGCGCTGGAACCGGCCGCGACGGTGCTGCCGCTGATGGTGACCTCTTCGACCCGGGCGGCGGCGCTGCCCTCGTCGATGGTCTCCGTCCAGAGGCTCTTGCCGTCCTTGAGGTCGACCGCGGAGATCTGCGAGCAGGTCTGGTGGTCGCCCTTCTTGTTCCGCTTGCCCTCTTCGTAGGCGACCGCGACGATGCCGTCCTTGGTGACCTCGCGCGATCCCGCGCACGTCTGGCCCTTGAGCGGCAGCGTCCACAGTTCCTTGCCGTCGGCCGGGTTGTATCCGACGATCTCGTTGACGCCCGCCTTGGCGTAGACGTCGTCCGTGAGCCAGGAGCCCTTGACGCTCCATACGTCGTCCTTGGGGACCTCGGGCTGCGGGAGCTGCATGGAGACCGTGGCGTTGGTGCTGGCCGGGACCTTCTCCTTGCCGGGGCCGCTCGGGCCCTGCTCGTCGCCGCCCTTCTTGTCCTCGCCGCCCTTGCCCGTGGGGCCCGCGGAGCTGGCCTCGGTGTCGTCCTTCTTCGTCGAGGCGTAGATGACGCCGCCGCCGACGATCAGGGCGATCGCGACGACCGCACCGATGATGATCTTCATCTGGCCGCTGAGCTTCGAACCGCCGGACCCGCCGGGCGCCGCCTGCGGAGCCATCGGCATCGTGCCGGGCTGCTGGTAGGCGCCGTAGGGGGCCTGCTGCCCGTACGGCTGGGTCGGCTGGCCCGGGTAGCCATAGCCCTGGGGCTGCGTCGGCTGCCCCGGGTAGCCGTAACCCTGCGGCTGCGTCGGCTGGCCCGGGTATCCGTAACCCTGCGGCTGACCCTGCGGCGGCGGGGGCGGTGTCTGGGGCGGCGGACCGGCCGGGGGCTGGCCCGCGGGGGGCGTCGGCGGCTGGGCCGGCGGCGGGGTCTGCGGGTAGCCGTACGACGGGTTCTGCGGCTCGGGAGCCTTGCCGAAGCCCACCGGCGGGGGGTCCTGAGGGGCGCCGAAACCGCCGGGTGGGGGGTCCTGGGGCGCGCCGAACCCGCCCTGCGGGGGTTCGTTGGGCGGCTGGGGCGGCTGGGTCATGACGTCGATTCCTTGGGGACGAGAGATGAACTGAGCGACGAGGGGGGCTGGTTGCCCGACGGAGAAGTCACTTGCCGTAGGCCAGCATCAGCTTCTCCTGGCCCTTCGCGCTGCCCGAGAGCCGCGTGGTCGAGATGTAGAAACGTCCGTCCACGTAGTCGATGTCCTTCGAGAAGAAGCCGCTCTCGATCTCAGCGGTCCCCGCGGGGTTCTTCAGAAGGGTCTTCGGCTTGTGCGAACCCGCGAGCGGGATCGAGACGACCTGGCCGCCCGCGTCGTACGAAGGCGTGACGTAGGCGATGAGGGAGCCGTCCTCGACCTTCATCGGCAGCATCGATTCCTCAAGCGGGGACTTCACGCGCCAGGCCTCCTTGCCGGTGGCCAGGCTGATCGCCACGACCTCGTTGGCACCGGAGGTCGCCTCGGTCGGCAGGTAGAGGTTCTTGTCGTCGGTCGTCGCGCCGAGGCAGCCCTGCAGGCTGCCGCCGAGGAACGTCGAACCGCCGCACTCAGGCGCGAACTTCTCGTCGACGCCGACATTGGAGCGGGTGGCGCTGCTGTTGGGCTTGAGCGTGGTGATCATCCACTGCTTCTTGTCCTCATTGGTGAGGTAGACGATCGTCGGGCTCTCGGAGTAGATCCGCCCGATCCGCCAGCCCTTGTCGAACTTCTTCGTCCACACCGCGTCGCCGGTCTTGGGGTCGATCTGCTGGAGCTCGTCGTGCTCGGTGGGCGAGCTCGCCCCGCAGGAGTAGGCGACGAGCATCTTCTTGCCACCGGTGAAGCCGCTCGGGAAGCAGGTGCCCGGGTCCTTCTTGTCGGCGACGAAGAGCTCCTTGCCGTCGCTCATCCGCAGCGCCGTGCCGGACTGGGAGCGGCCGACCATCACCGTGTCGCCGGTGATGGAGAGGTCGGTGCTGAGGGACATGTCGAAAAGCCCCTCCTCCTTGACCGGCTTCGTCCAGCCCTTACTGCCGTCCGTCAGGTCGACGACCTGGATCTGGTTGCACTTGGAGTCGTCCTTCTGGCCGTCCTTGTACGCGACGACGATCTTGTTGTCCTTGGTGACCTGCGGAGTCGTGCCACAGATCTTCTGCGGGAACTTGATCGTCGGCCAGGCACTGTCGCCCGTCTTGACCTTGGAGGCGCTGATCTCCTTGTACGCCGCCTTGATGACGACGTCTCCCTGGACCCACATGCCGTTGGCGTCGGCGCCGGAGCCGGGCACCTTGGGCGCTTCCTTGTACATGAGCACCTTGGACTCGCCCGGCTGACGGCCCGCGTTGAGGTCCTCCGTCTGCTCGCCCCCGTCGCCCTTGCCGTCGCCCGGGTTGACCGGCGCGGAGTCGCTGGCCTTGGGCTTGTCGCTCTTGTCCGCGACGGGCTTCTTCTTGCCGCCGTCGTCACCGCCGACAACGGCCCAGGCAACGCCGCCGATGACCAGCGCCGCGGCCGCCACGGCCGCCACGATCAGGCCGGGCTTGCCCTTGAAGGGGTTCTTGCCGCCGCCACCGGCCGGCGGGGTACCGGGCATGCCGGGGCCGCCGGGGAACTGCTGCTGCGGGTACCCGTACTGGGGCTGCTGGCCGTAGGGGCCCGGCTGACCCGGCTGCGTGGGCTGGCCATAGGGGCCGGGCTGACCCGGCTGCGTGGGCTGGCCGTAGGGGCCGGGCTGGTTGTACGGTCCCGGCTGGCCGGGCTGCTGCGGGTAGCCGTAACCCGGCTGGGGCGCGGACGGAGTCTGCGGGTAGCCGTAACCGGGCTGCGGTGCGGGCGGCGGAGTCTGCGGGGCTCCCGTCGGCGGGGCCGGTGGCTGGCCGGGCATCTGCGGCGGCTGGCCCGGCGGTTGCGGCGGCCGGCCCGGTGGCTGCGACGCGGATCCCTGCTGTGGATCCTGCGGAGCTCCGAAACCGCCGGCCGGCGGCTGGTTGGGCGGCTGAGTCATCAGCGCTTCCCCCTTCACTGATTTTTCGGCACGCCAAGTGGTGCTCAGGCCGACCTTTCTATCACTTTGAGCCCCTCGCACAACTGACCGGTCCGCCCCCTGTTCCCAAGGGAGGACCGGCCCGTGATGCGTCCGTTACGAGACCTCTACGCGCTCTCCGCCAGCTCCAGCCAGCGCATCTCCAACTCGTCGCGCTCGCTGACGAGTTCACGCAACTCCGCGTCCAATTTGGCCACCTTTCCGAAGTCGGTGGCGTTATCGGCGATTTGAGCGTGGAGCCAGGTTTCCTTCGTGGACATCTTGTCCAGCTGCCGCTCGATCTTCTGGAGTTCCTTCTTCGCGGCGCGGGCGTCGGCGGAGGAGACGGTCTTCTGCGGGGCGGCTGCGGCCGGTTCGGCGGACGCGGGGGCGAGGGGGGCCGCGGGGGCACCTTCCGCCGCCATCCGCTTGCGCCGCTCCAGGTACTCGTCGATGCCGCGCGGCAGCATCCGCATCGTGGCGTCGCCGAGCAGCGCGAACACCTTGTCGGTGGTGCGCTCCAGGAAGAACCGGTCGTGGGAGATCACGACCATCGACCCCGGCCAGCTGTCGAGGACGTCCTCGAGCTGCGTCAGGGTCTCGATGTCGAGGTCGTTCGTCGGCTCGTCGAGGAAGAGGACGTTCGGCTCGTCCATCAGGAGCCGAAGCAGCTGGAGCCGCCGCCGCTCACCACCGGACAGATCACCGACGGGCGTCCACTGCTTCTCCTTGTTGAAGCCGAACGTCTCGCAGAGCTGCCCGGCGGTCATCTCCCGGCCCTTGCCGAGGTCGACCCGCTCGCGCACCTGCTGCACGGCCTGCAACACCCGCAGTGTCGGGGAGAGTTCGGCGACCTCCTGCGAGAGGTAGGCCAGCTTCACGGTCTTGCCGACCACGACGCGCCCCGCCGCGGGCTGTACGTCGCCGTCGGAGCGCTGCGCCTCGGCCATCGCCCGCAGGAGCGAGGTCTTGCCCGCGCCGTTGACGCCGACCAGGCCGATGCGGTCGCCTGGGCCGAGCTGCCAGGTCAGGTGCTTGAGGAGCAGCTTGGGTCCGGCCTGGACGGACACGTCCTCCAGGTCGAAGACGGTCTTGCCGAGCCGGGTCGTGGCGAACTTCATCAGCTCGCTGCTGTCCCGGGGCGGCGGCACGTCGGCGATGAGTTCGTTCGCGGCCTCGATGCGGTAGCGCGGCTTGCTGGTGCGGGCGGGGGCGCCGCGCCGCAGCCAGGCGAGCTCCTTGCGCATCAGGTTCTTGCGCTTGGTCTCCTCGGTGGCCGCGATGCGCTCACGCTCGGCACGCGCGAAGACGTAATCGGAGTAGCCGCCCTCGTACTCGAAGACGGACCCGCCCTGTACGTCCCACATGCGGGTGCACACCTGGTCGAGGAACCAGCGGTCGTGCGTGACGCAGACGAGCGCCGAGCGCCGCGTCCGCAGGTGCCCGGCGAGCCAGGCGATGCCCTCGACGTCGAGGTGGTTGGTGGGCTCGTCGAGCACGATCAGGTCGGGCTCGCCGATGAGCAGCTTCGCCAGGGCGATGCGGCGGCGCTCGCCACCGGAGAGCGGCGCGATGACGGTGTCGAGCCCCTGCGGGAAGCCCGGCATGTCGAGTCCGCCGAACAGGCCGGTCAGCACGTCGCGGATCTTGGCGTTGCCGGCCCACTCGTGGTCGGCGAGGTCACCGATGACCTCGTGCCGGACGGTGGCCTCGGGGTCGAGCGAGTCGTGCTGGGTCAGCACGCCGAGCTGCAGCCCGCCGTTGTGCGTGACCCGCCCGGTGTCGGCCTCCTCCAGCTTGGCGAGCATCCGGATGAGGGTCGTCTTCCCGTCTCCGTTGCGCCCCACGACGCCGATCCGGTCCCCCTCGGACACGCCGAGGGAGACACCGTCGAGCAGGGCACGGGTGCCGTACACCTTGCTGACTGCCTCGACATTGACCAGGTTGACGGCCATTAACGCTCCAGGGAAGGGGATCGATCGGCCTCCAGCGTAGTCGGAGGGAGCGACCACCGGCCCGGCGGCCGGTCAGGGCCCCGGATCAGCCACCCGGCCCGCCGGTGATCAGCGGCGCGCACCCGCGGGGAGCGCGCCCGCGCCCCGGCCCGCCCGCTCGACCAGCAGCCATCCGGCCAGTGCCATCCCCACCGCCACCGGCGCCGTCACGCGCACGGCGACCAGCATCGCCGTACGCCCCTCAAGGAGCCCCCCGAACCCGACCATCGAGAGGCCGAGCACCCCGAAGAGGCAGAGCGTGACCCCCACCGCCGCCGCGGGACCCGAGGCGGCGCCCGCCGCCGGCTGCTCCCGCGCCGCCACGGGCTTTTCGAAGCGGCGGAATGCCGCGACCAGCAGCGCGGTGAGCACCGCGGCCGCCGCCATCCGCAGCGGAACCTGCGCCCACCACGCCCCGGTGGCGGGCTCCGGCAGCGGCACGTCCGCGGCGATCAGCACCCCGTACACCCCGAGCATCGCCGTCAGGTGCCAGAGGAACGCCGTCATCGAGACGCCGTTCGCCGCCACCACGCCCCGCCACACCCGGGGCCGCGCGAGCCACCGCACGGCCGGCGCCCGCAGCAGCTCGACCGCGCCCACCAGCCACATCCCGTGGCAGAGCAGCGCGAAGGTGGGCGGGGCCATGTTCGAGACGCGCTCGCCGGGCATGCCCACCATCGAGAGGGGGTACGGGCCGAGGGCCACCAGGGCCGCGGCCCCCGCGAGCCCCGCCACGGCCATCAGCGCGGGCACCCGCAGCCTGCCGTCCGCCCGCAGGAAGCCGAGCTGATGCACGGCGAGCCACACGAAGGCGAAGTTCAGGAACTCGACGTACGGGACGCCGAAGGCGAAGCGCGCCACGTCCACGGCTCCCGCGGCGAGCACGAGAGCGCCGAACGCGCCCCAGCCGTACCGCTCGTGGAGTGCGAGGAGCGGCGGTGTGAACGCCACCATCGCCAGGTAGATGCCGATGAACCACAGCGGCTGGGCCACGAGCCGCAGCGTCACGTCCAGCAACGCCCCGCCCTCGCCGAGGAGTTGGAGCGCCAGGGCGGCGAAGCCCCACACCCCTATGAAGACCATCGTCGGCCGCAGCAGCCGCTGCAGCCGTGCCCGCAGGAACGCCGAGTAGACCGAGCCGCCGCTCTCCGGTGCCTTCCGGCTCAGGGAGCGGTACGACAGGGCGTGCGAGAAGCCGCCGACGAAGAAGAACACCGGCATGATCTGCAGCGCCCAGGTGAGGAGCTGCAGGCCGGGGACGGCGGCGAGGAGGTTGCCGACCGCGGTGCGGCCGTCGTCCCCGACGGTCACGGTCGCCATCAGCCAGTGGCCGACGACGACCGTGCCGAGTGAGGCGACCCGCAGCAGGTCGATGTACCGGTCACGCCCGGTGGGCGTCTTCTCGGCCAGTTCACGCACGCTTGATGCCATGTACGTACGGTCGCGCGCGCCGCACGGCGCGCGTCAGCGCGCACGTACTCAGATCGGCGCCTGAGTACGCACGCCGCTGAAGCCGCTGAACTGCTGAAGCCGCTAAAGGACCGTCGCGCCCAGGGCCGGGGAGGCCGCCACCCGTGCCGTGCGGCAGGTGCCGGAGGCCGTCAGTGCTTCGGCGACCCGTCGCGCGGACCCGGCGTCCGCGGCGAGGAACGCCGTGGTGGGTCCGGAGCCGGAGACCAGCGCTGCCAGGGCGCCCGCCTCCGTGCCTGCGGCGAGGGTGTCGGCGAGCGAGGGGAAGAGCGAGAGGGCCGCGGGCTGGAGGTCATTGGTGACGGCACCGGCGAGAGCCGCGACGTCACCCTCGCGCAGGGCGTCGAGCAGCGCCGGGGACGCCTCGGGGACGGGGGCGGCCGGGGTCAGCCGGTCGAACTCGCGGTAGACCGCGGGCGTGGAGAGCCCTCCGTCGGCGACGGCGAACACCCAGTGGAAGTCCCCGCCGACCTCAAGCGGCTCCAGCTTCTCGCCGCGCCCCGTGCCGAGCGCCGCCCCGCCCACCAGGCTGAACGGCACGTCGCTGCCCAACTCGGCGCAGATGTCGAGGAGTTCGTCGCGCGAGGCCTCGGTCCCCCACAGCGCGTCGCACGCCACGAGCGCGCCCGCGCCGTCCGCGCTGCCGCCGGCCATGCCGCCCGCGACGGGGATGTCCTTGGCGATGTGGATGTGCACGTCGGCGCTGCGCCCATGACGCTCGGCAAGGAGTTCGGCCGCCCGCGCCGCCAGGTTCGTGCGGTCCAGGGGCACCTGGTCGGCGCCGGGCCCGGAGCAGGTCACGCGCAGCTGCTCGGCGGGCGTCACGGTGACCTCGTCGTACAGCCCCACGGCGAGGAAGACATTGGCGAGGTCATGGAACCCGTCGGGGCGCGCGGCGCCCACGGCGAGCTGCACGTTGACCTTCGCGGGGACCCGTACGGTGACGCTCACGCGCCCGCTCCCTTGTGCTCGGCGATGCGCGCGAACTCCTCCACGGTGAGCCCCTCACCGCGCGCCTGCGGCGAGACCTCCGCGGCGACGAGCGCCGCCTCCGCCGCTGCCGCCGAGCCCGCCCATCCGGCGAGGGCGGCCCGCAGGGTCTTGCGCCGCTGGGCGAAGGCGGCGTCGACGACGGCGAAGACTTCCTTCTTCGTCGCGGTGGTCTTCACGGGTTCGGCGCGCCGCACGAGCGAGACGAGGCCGGAGTCGACGTTCGGCGCGGGCCAGAAGACGTTGCGCCCGATGGAACCGGCGCGCTTCACGTCGGCGTACCAGTTCGCCTTCACGGACGGCACTCCGTACACCTTCGAGCCCGGATCGGCGGCGAGGCGGTCGGCGACCTCGGCCTGCACCATCACGAGCGTGCGCTCGATGCTGGGGAAGGTGTCGAGCATGTGCAGCAGGACCGGCACGGCCACGTTGTACGGCAGGTTGGCGACCAGCGCGGTCGGGGCGGGGCCCGGCAGCTCGCGTACGAGCATGGCGTCGCTGTGCACCAGCGCGAAGGACCCGGCCTTCGCCGGGAGCCGGGCCTCGATGGTCGCGGGGAGCGCCGCCGCCAGCGTGTCGTCGATCTCGACCGCCACGACGCGGTCCGCGGTGTCGAGCAGCGCGAGGGTCAGCGAGCCGAGCCCCGGACCGACCTCGACGACCACGTCCTGCGGGCCGACGTCCGCGGTGCGGACGATGCGGCGGACGGTGTTGGCGTCGATGACGAAATTCTGGCCGCGCTGCTTGGTCGGGCGTACGCCCAGGGCAGCGGCCAGTTCGCGGATGTCGGCGGCGCCGAGGAGGCTGCCGGGCTCAGTGTTGCTCACCGCACCAGGTTACGGGGCCTGGCCCCTGGGCCTTCACCAGTCTGCTGCCGGGTGCCCCGCGGGCGGCCCTGCCCGAACGGGCCTTTCCCGCCCGCCCACCCGATTGCCCCGCAGCACCATCGGTCAGCCCCCCCCTACAACCGCCCCCCACAATGCGGCCACGGGCTAGCCCCCCGTTGCACGTACAGCTTCTTCGCGCGGAACGTCTGTTCGCCCGCGGAAGCATCCTGTGGGCGCCCCGACCCGCCCAGCGCCTGCCACGTCCGCGTGTCGAACTGGTACAGCCCCCCGTACGTCCCCGAAGCGTCCACCGCGTTCGGCCGGCCGCCCGACTCGCAGTGGGCCAGCGAGCCCCAGTTCAGGCCCTCCGCACCCGACACCGATTCCGGACGCTGCTTCGTGCCGACCTTCACGATCTGCGTCTGCGGCTCCCGTACGACCTCGGACCGCACCCGGCGCGGCTTCTGCTTGACGCCGTTGACCGTCCGCAACGCGTACGTCACCCGCCGGGTCCCCTGGTGCCCCTGCCGCTCCACGACCTCCGTACCGGCGAACAGCGAGGCGTCGTGCGTCCGCCGCACCTCGAACGGGATCGGCTCGTCCCGCACCTCCTTGTGCCCGGAGATCCGCATGACGGTGATCGTCTGCCCGTCGCGCGGGAAGCTGCCGGGCGCGACGGAGGTCGTGTCCTGGCCGTTCAGGGTGATCCCGGACTCCTCGATCGCCTCCCGCACCGTCGCCGCGTTCGTACGGAGGGTCCGCTCACGCCCGTCCGCCATGATCGTCACGGTGCGCTCGGTGCGTACGTCGAGGTCGAGGCCGTGCCGTTCGATCCGCTTGCTCCGCGACGCGGACAGGTAGGCACCCTCGGCCCGCACCCCGAGCTGCCGCAGCGCCCCGTCCACCGTGCGCGCCGTCGTCCACACCTCGCGCCGCTGCCCGTCGAGGGTGAGCTTGACCGGCCGGCCGTAGCGGACGGCGATCTCGTCGCCGCTGGCCAGGGCCGTGCCCGCGGTCGGCGCCACGATGTCGTGCGTGCCGAAGTCCACGCCCTCGTCCTCCAGCAGCTCGCCGACGTCGTCCGCGAAGGTGTGCAGGGTGCGGGACTCGCCGTCGACCGTCAGCTGCACGGCCTTGTCGTTGGCGACGAAGGCGGAGGTGCCGCCCGCGAGGAAGGCGACGACCAGCGCCTGCGGCAGCAGCCGCCGCAACGAGTCGGGCCGCTGCGACGAAGCGGTCCGCGACTGCGGCCCGGGCTTCCCCGCCGGCTTGGGCTTCGGCTTCTTGCGCCGGGCGGCCCGCCGCGCCTCGGCCCGCCCCCCGTCGGGCAGGACGGGTCCGGTGGCCTGCCGGGGAAAGTACTCCCCGGTCTCGGTGTCGGCCTCGGGCCCGTACCCGTACTCGGGCCCGAACCCGTCCCCGGCCCCGTACTCGGGCTCGGGCCCGGGCTCCGGCTCATAGGTCGTGCCGCCCCCATAAGACGTCTCGTACTGCGGCGCATGACTCACGACGATGCTCCAGCGTTCTCGTTCTGGTCCGGATCGTCCGGATCGGGCGAGGCGGACCAGAACCTAGCGGAGCAACCATCACTCTCCAAAGCAGCACGACTACTCAGTGTGGTGGTGCTGCCCTGAAGAACGGGGGTATGGGCGTTATCGGTCAGTAATCAAACGCGCGCGCCGTGTTGGCCGAGATCGCCTCGGCCATGGCGTCCTCGCCGATGCCCCGCACCGCGGCCATGGCCCGCAATGTGACCGGAATGAGATACGGCGCGTTAGGCCGTCCGCGGTAGGGAGCGGGCGTGAGGAAGGGCGCGTCGGTCTCCACGAGGACCAGTTCGAGGGGGGCCACGGCCAGCGCGTCCCGCAGACCCTGCGCGTTCTTGAACGTGACGTTGCCCGCGAAGGACATGAAGTAGCCGTGCTCCGCGCAGACTTGGGCCATCGCCGCGTCGCCCGAGTAGCAGTGGAAGACGGTGCGCTCCGGGGCGCCCTCCTCCTTCAGGATCCGCAGCACATCTTCGTGGGCCTCGCGATCGTGGATGACCAGGGCCTTGCCGTGCCGCTTGGCGATCTCGATGTGGGCGCGGAAGGACCGCTCCTGGGCGGACTTGCCCTCGGGCCCGGTGCGGAAGTAGTCGAGCCCGGTCTCGCCCACGCCCTTGACCTGCGGCAGCGCGGCGAGGGCGTCGATCTCGGCGAGCGCGGCGTCCAGCGCCTCGTCGCCGGCGGCGACGCGCGCGCCCTGCCGGGACCAGCCGTCGGGGTCGCCGTGCACGATGCGCGGCGCCTCGTTGGGATGCAGGGCGACGGTGGCGTGCACGCTCCCGTACGCGGCGGCCGTCTCCGCGGCCCAGCGCGAACCGGCCACGTCACAGCCCACCTGCACGACCGTCGTCACCCCCACCGCCGCGGCCTTGGCGAGCCCCTCGTCGACCGTCCCCGACTGCATGTCGAGGTGGGTGTGGGAGTCGGCGACCGCCACCCGAAGGGCTTCGGGCAGCGGCGGCGCGTCGTTCTTTGCGTCGGCGTCTTCAGGAGTGGAAGGCATGCCCCCGATCCTACGAAGGCGGCGTCATCCCGCCTTGCGGTGGTGGAAGGGATGCAGCAGCGCCGACAGATGCCAGTGGTGGTGCTTGGGCTCGGGGGCATCCGCCGCCCCGGCCCCGGACTCGTCCCCCGCCGCTGCCACCGCTCGCGGTGCGTGATGCCGCTGCATCAGGTCGAGCACCGACGACACCTGTCCGGCCCGCATGATCCGTACGACATGCCCGCCGCAGTTCAGGCACGTCGGCCGGGTCAGGGGCGACGGCACGTGCTGGCCGTTCGCCACGTACATCACGAATTCCTTGCCGTCGCCGTCCACGTGATGCTCGATGTCGTACGACTGCTCCCAGCCGTGCCCGCACCGCATACAGGCGAAGGCATAAGACTCGTGAACGGTATGTGTCGCGTTTATCGCGTCGGACGCCGTGGTGTGGTGACCGGTGTCGGCGATCTCACTCATGCCAGCTCCTCTTGTCCGCTGGACAAGCGCTGCCGGACCGGGGATTTCCTCCCGGCCGGAAGCGTGGGGACGGGTGCGTCCCCTTTGACCAGTGGACGCCTTTCCCGGAGCGAGCGCATCAGACCTGTCGACAGTTGAAGCCGATTTGGCCTTTCCATAGCCTTCAGGCCCGGCGCGCGGCCCGCGCTTTGCCTTTTACGATAGTCCTTTGCCCTTCGATGGGTCGGTCCGAGCCGCATTCTTTGCTGCGACCACGGCATCGAATACGTCGCGCTTGGGTAGCCCCGCTTCGGCCGCGACGGCGGCAATGGCCTCCTTGCGCCGCTCCCCCGCCTCCTCGCGCACCCGCACCCTGCGCACCAGCTCGTCCGGGCCCAGGTCACCGGGGCTCTTCTCCGGTGCGCCCTCGACGACGACGGTGATCTCACCGCGTACGCCGTCGGCCGCCCACTCGGCGAGTTCCTTCAGCGAACCGCGCTTGACCTCTTCGTAGGTCTTGGTCAGCTCGCGGCAGACGGCGGCCCTGCGTTCGTCGCCGAACGCCTCGGCCATCGCGACGAGGGTGTCGTCGATCCGGTGCGGTGCCTCGAAGTAGACGAGAGTGCGACGGTCCTCGGCCACCTCGCGCAGCCGCGAGAGCCGCTCGCCCGCCTTGCGCGGCAGGAAGCCCTCGAAGCAGAAGCGGTCCACCGGAAGCCCGGAAAGCGCGAGCGCGGTGAGCACGGCGGACGGCCCCGGCACGGCCGTGACCCGGATGTCCTTCTCCACGGCGGCGGCGACGAGGCGGTACCCGGGGTCGGACACCGACGGCATCCCGGCGTCCGTCACGAGCAGCACCCGCGCCCCGCCGACCAGCGCCTCGACCAGCTCGGGCGTCCGCGCGCTCTCGTTGCCCTCGAAGTACGAGACGACCCTTCCGCCCACCTGCACGCCGAGCGCCTGGGTGAGCCTGCGGAGCCGCCGGGTGTCCTCTGCGGCCACCACGTCGGCGGACTCCAGCTCGGTCGCGAGCCGCGGCGGAGCGTCC
This sequence comes from Streptomyces sp. NBC_01283, assembly GCF_041435335.1. Taxonomy (NCBI): domain Bacteria; kingdom Bacillati; phylum Actinomycetota; class Actinomycetes; order Kitasatosporales; family Streptomycetaceae; genus Streptomyces; species Streptomyces sp. NBC_01283. The sequence goes on along the minus strand of NZ_CP108430.1, from coordinate 5,376,462 downwards.
GCGACGTCGCCGATGGGAGTACCCGCGAGGACGAGGGTTCCGGGGGACGGGTTTCCGGGGGAATCAGCGCTTCCTGTCACCCGTCCATCCTCGCAGGCGCACGGGTAGGGCCCAGGGACGGGACTCACACAGCCGGGTTCCCTACGATGGCGCGGTGACCAGTACCGCGTCTTCCCCGGACACCCGCCAGGGCCAGGCAGCCGAGGAGCAGCAGCCGTCGTGGCAGCACAGGCTGCGCCGCTTCGGCCATGTGGCGCGCCCCACCCGGCTCACCGACGATGTCCGGGCCCGGCTCATGCCCGCGTACACCGAACCGAGCCCACGGCTGTGGGCGTCGATCGGCATGCCGAAGCGGTCCGCCGATCAACTGGTCAGGTGGTCGGGGTGGATCGGCCCGCTGCTGATCACGCTCGTCGCGGGGATCACCCGGTTCTGGAACCTCGGCAGCCCGAAGGCCGTGATATTCGACGAGACGTACTACGCCAAGGACGCCTGGGCGCTGATCCACCGGGGCTTCGAGGTCAACTGGCCCGAGAAGGTCAACGACAGCGTCCTGGACCAGGGATCGGGCATCACGATCCCCACGGACGCCGCGTACGTCGTGCATCCGCCGGTCGGCAAGTACGTCATCGGCATCGGCGAGTGGATCTTCGGCTTCGATCCCTTCGGCTGGCGCTTCATGACGGCGGTGCTCGGCACCCTGTCGGTCCTGATGCTGTGCCGGATCGGACGGCGGCTGTTCCGCTCGACGTTCCTGGGCTGCCTGGCGGGCGGCCTGCTCGCGGTGGACGGGCTGCACTTCGTGATGAGCCGCACCGCGCTGCTCGACCAGATCCTGATGTTCTTCGTGCTCGCCGCGTTCGGCTGTTTCCTGATCGACCGGGACAAGGCGCGGGAGAAACTCGCGGCCGGTCTGCCGGTGGACGAGGACGGCAGGGTGCGCCCCGACGCGTACGTCGCCGAGACACTGCGCCTGGGGTGGCGGCCCTGGCGCTGGGCGGCCGGCCTCTGTCTGGGGCTCGCCTTCGGGACCAAGTGGAACGGCCTGTACATCATGGTCTTCTTCTGCTTGATGACCGTCCTGTGGGACGTGGGCGGCCGCCGGGTCGCCGGCGCCGAGCGCCCGCACCTCGCGGTCCTGAAGCGGGACGTGTTCCCGGCGTTCGTGTCCACGGTGCCGGTCGCGATCGGCACGTACGTCCTGTCCTGGCTGGGCTGGATCCTCTCCCCGACGGACGGCACGGGCGGCTACTACCGCAACTGGGCGGCGACGGACGGCAAGGGCGGCAGCTGGACGATCCTGCCGGACTGGCTGCGCAGCCTGTGGCACTACGAACACGCGGTCTACGACTTCCATGTGGGGCTCTCGTCGCCGCACACGTACCAGTCGAATCCGTGGAGCTGGATCGTCGACGGCCGCCCCGTCTCGTACTTCTACGAGTCGCCGCTGCCCGGCAAGGACGGCTGTCCCTCCGGCACGGCGGAGAAGTGCGCCCGCGAGGTCCTCGCGCTCGGCACCCCGATGCTGTGGTGGGCGGGCGGCTTCGCGCTGCTCTACGTGCTGTGGCGGTGGGTGTTCCGCAGGGACTGGCGCGCGGGCGCCATCGTGTGCGGGATCGCGGCGGGTTATCTGCCGTGGTTCATGTACCAGGAGCGGACGATCTTCTTCTTCTACGCCGTCGTCTTCGTGCCGTTCCTGTGCCTGGCCGTGGCCATGATGATCGGCGCGATGCTCGGCCCGCAGGGGTCGAGTGAGCGGCGGCGGGTCGTGGGGGCCGCGGCCTCGGGCGTCCTGGTGCTGCTGATCCTGTGGAACTTCATCTGGTTCTGGCCCATTTACACCGGCCAGGCCATTCCGATCGATTCCTGGCGGGCCCGAATGCTCCTCGATACATGGGTCTAGACACCTGGTTGTAGGGCGCACCTTGGACACCTTCGGATAACAGCCCTCTCGCATGTCACTGCCTCCCCTTAAAGTCGGGGCGAGCGACCCTCCTGAATTCATTCGGGAGGGCTCCTGGGGAGGGGACGCGATATGCACAAAGGGGTAAAAGTCACTGTGGTCGGTGGGGTGTTCGCCGTCATGGTCGGGGGCGCGGGGTACGGCGCGTACAACTTGGTGAACGGCGTGACCGGGGGCGGCGGTTCGTCCGCGTCCGGCCCGCGGACGGTGAAGGCGGGGCCGCCGACGAGCGGCGAGATCCGCGGGACGACGGAGAAGTTCTTCGCCTCGTGGGCCGAGGGCGACGCCGAGCGGGCCGGGGGATACACGAACAACGCGGAAGTGGCCTCGAAGCTCCTGACCGGCTTCCGTGAGGACGCCCACCTGACGAAGGTGAAGCTCACGCCGGGCAGGGCCACCGGCGCGACCGTCCCGTTCTCCGTCGAGGCCACGGTGTCGTACAAGGGGAAGACCAAGCCCTTCTCGTACGACTCCGAACTGACCGTCGTCCGCGGCGAGACCACCGGCCGCGCGCTCGTCGACTGGGACCCCTCGGTCGTCCACCCGGACCTGAAGAGGGACGACACCCTGGAGACCGGCGAGGCCGCCGCGCCCCCCATCCAGGCCGTCGACCGGCATGGCAGGGCCCTGGACAAGAAGGACTTCCCCTCGCTCGGCCCGGTCCTCGACCAACTGCGCGCGAAGTACGGCGACCAGGTGGGCGGCACACCCGGTGTCGAGCTCTACGTCCGGCACGCGGACGAGAACGCGGGCACGGAGACGCTCCTCACACTCACCAAGGGCAGGGCGGGCCGGCTGAGGACGACGCTGAGCGCGTCGGCGCAGCGGGCCGCGGAGAAGGCGGTGGCGCGGCACGCGGACTCCTCGGTGGTCGCCGTGCAGCCGAGCTCCGGCGAGGTGCTCGCGGTCGCCAACCACCGGCAGGACCAGTTCAACGCGGCGCTGAACGGCAAGCTGGCCCCCGGCTCGACGATGAAGATCGTCTCGGCGGCGATGCTCATCGACAAGGGCGTGACGAAGGCGAGCGGCCCCGCACCCTGCCCGGACACCGCGGTCTGGCAGGGCCGCCGGATCGTCAATCTGCCGGGCCTGGCACCGGACGAGAACGCGACCCTGTCGGACAGTTTCGCGCGGTCCTGCAACACCGCGTTCGTGAAGCTGGTCGACGAGGACGGCGTCACGGACGAGTCCCTCCCCGAGGAGGCGCGGAACGGCTTCGGCCTGGGCCTCGACTGGAAGGTGGGCGTCCCCACGAACGACGGCTCCGTCCCGGCGTCCGCGGGCGGCGAGCGCGCCGAGAGCATCATCGGCCAGGGCAAGGTGCTGATGAACCCGCTCAACATGGCGTCGGTCACGGCGACCGCGATGACGGGGGCCTTCCGGCAGCCGGTCATCGTGGACCCGTCCCTGGACGACCGGCAGTTGGCCGAGGCGCACGGTCTGCCCTCGTCCACCGTCCGGCAGTTGCGCCAGATGATGAACCGCACGGCGGTCAGCGGCACCGGCGCCCCGGCCATGTCCGGGCTCAGCGGCAGCATCGGCGCGAAGACCGGCTCGGCGGAGGTCTACGGTCAGGACAAGCCCAACAGCTGGTTCACCGGATACCGCGAGGACGTGGCGGCCGCCGCGGTGGTGGAGAAGGGCGGCCACGGGGGCGACGCGGCCGGCCCTATCGTGGCGGCGGTACTTGCCGCAGGCAGTTGAGACTTGTGGTCGGGGCCTTCATGAAAGCCCCTTAGTGTGAGGCCTTCCGGTGCGGAGCTTGGAGGCTCTGGGATCTGCGGAGGATCAGTGGGCAAGCGAGGGCGCGCCAGCGAGCGCAAGGGCATCAAGAACATCTCGGGCATTCCCGGCGCGAAGAGCGTCAAGGTGCACCCGGGTGTGCTCGGCGGCGCCGCCGCCGTGGTCGTGTGCGGCGTGGGCATCGCCGCGTACAGCCTGATCGGCGGCTCGTCCGACGGCGATGGACCGACGGTCGACGAGAAGCCGGTGGCGGCCGGCCCGCCGACGCCCGCCGAGGTCCGTGCCACCACTCGGGACTTCCTCGCCGCGTGGGAGAAGGGCGACGTGTCCGGGGCCGCGACGCTCACGGACGACCGGACGGCGGCGAAGACCGCGCTCACCGCGTACGCCAAGGACTCCCACCTCACGAAGGTGAAGCTGACGCCGGGCAAGCGGGCGGGCGCGAAGGTGCCGTTCTCGGTCACGTCCACGGTCTCGTACGAGGGAAAGAACAAGCCCTTCGCGTACGAGTCCGAGCTGACCGTCGTACGAAGAAAGAACGACGGCAAGACCCTGGTCGGCTGGCAGCCCTCGGTGGTCCACCCGGACCTGAAGGACGGCGACCGCCTGGTCACCGGCGAGGCGGGGGACCCGCCGATCAAGGCGGTGGACCGGGACGGCGGCGAGCTGACGGCGGCGAAGTACCCCTCGCTCGGCACGGTCCTCGACAGCCTGCGCGAGAAGTTCGGCGACAAGGCGGGCGGCACGGCGGGCGTGGAGCTGCGCGTCGTGCGCAAGGACAGCACCAAGGAAGCCGAGAAGTCGGCGACGACGAAGGACGACGCCAAGGCGACGCCCGACAAGACGCTGCTCACGCTCTCCCCCGGCACCCCCGGCACCCTGAAGACGACCTTCGACGCCTCGCTGCAGGCGACGGCGGAGAAGGAGACGGCCAAGCGCGAGCAGGCCGCGGTGGTCCTGGTGAAGCCCAGCACGGGCGAGATCCTCGCGGCGGCCAACTCGAAGCCGGGCGGCTTCAACACGGCGTTCCAGGGCTCGCTGGCCCCCGGCTCGACGATGAAGGTCATCACGTCGTCCCTGCTCCTGGAGAAGAAGCTCGCGGGCGTCGACAAGAAGCACCCCTGCCCGAAGTACGTGACGTACGGCGGCTGGAAGTTCCAGAACGACGACAAGTTCCAGATCAAGGACGGCACGTTCCGCGCGAGCTTCGCCCGGTCCTGCAACACGGCCTTCATCAGCCAGGCCAAGAAGCTGCAGAACGACTCCCTGACCAAGCAGGCGCAGGAGGTCTTCGGACTCGGCCGCGACAACTGGTCGATCGGTGTCCCGACCTTCGACGGCGCGGTCCCGGTGCAGAGCGACGCGCAGATGGGCGCCTCGCTCATCGGCCAGGGCGGGGTCCGCATGAACCCGCTGAACATGGCGTCGGTGGCGGCCACGGTGAAATCGGGCACGTTCAAGCAGCCGTACCTGGTCTCCCCGGACGTCGACAAGCGCACGCTCGCGACGGCGTCCCGCAAGATGTCGGGCGGTACGGCGTCGGCGCTGCGGGAGCTGATGCACTACACGGCGGTGGCGGGCACGGCGGTCGAGCCGATGTCGGGCCTCGGCTCCGACATGGGCGCGAAGACCGGCTCCGCGGAGGTCGACGGCCAGAAGAAGCCCAACGGCTGGTTCACGGCGTACCGCGGCGATCTGGCCGCGGGAGCGGTCGTGCAGGAGGGCGGGCACGGCGGCGACTCGGCGGGCCCGCTGGTCCGCGCGATGTTCCTGGCGGGCCGGTAGCGGGTTCCTCTCACTCTCCTCGCTCCCGCCGGGACCTCTTGTCCGGTATGCGGATACCTGGTCGCGTGCCCCGTACACGGACAGCTAGCGTGCCGGGCATGAGCGCTACAGATTCCCCCGCACACCCCCGATTCGCCGCGGCCCTGACCGAGCTGGGCCTCGCCGAACTGGTCGGTGAGGTCCGCCGCTTCCCGGAGGCGACGCGCACCGCCCAGGAGGCCGCGGCGGCCATCGGCTGCGAGCTGAGCCAGATCTGCAAGTCACTGATCTTCGCGGCGGACGGCGTCCCGGTCCTGGTCCTGATGGACGGCGCCTCGCGGGTCGACCTGGAGCTCGTGCGGTGGGAGCTGTGCGCGGCGAAGGTGACGCGCGCGAAGGCGGACGTCGTCCGGGAGACCACGGGGTACGCGATCGGCGGCGTACCACCCTTCGGCCACGCGACGAAGACGCGGGTCCTTGCGGACCGTTCACTCCTCGACCACGAGGTGGTGTGGGCGGCGGCGGGCACTCCCTACGCGGTCTTCCCCATGGCGCCCAAGGACCTGATCCACCACGCGAACGGCACCGTGGTGAACGTGCGCGAGCTCGCCAAGTGACGCCGCTGGTCGCGGCGGCGGTCCTGCTGGCCGCCGTCACGCACGCGTGCTGGAACGCGATCGCGCACCACATCACCGACAAGCTGGTCGGCTTCACCCTCATATCGGGCGGCGGCCTCCTGATCGGCCTGCTCATCGCCCCGTTCGCGGCGATACCGGCAGCGGAGGCGTGGCCGTACCTGATCGTCTCGGCCGTGATCCACATCGGCTACTACGCCCTGCTCATGAAGTCGTTCAAGCTCGGCGACTTCGGCCAGGCGTATCCGATCGCGCGCGGCACGGCACCGCTGGTGGTCACCGTCCTCGCGGCGGTCTTCGCGGGCGAGATCCCCGACGGCTGGCAGGCCGCCGGTGTCGCGGTCTCCTGCGCGGGCCTGACGGGCCTGGCCCTGTGGGGCATACGCGGATCGGGCCGACGCCCCGACTGGGCGGCGATCGGCGCCGCGCTGGCCACGGGTGTCTCGATCGCGGCGTACACGGTGGTGGACGGCCTCGGCGTCCGCGCCTCCGGCTCCTCCATGGGCTACATCGCGTGGCTGATGATCCTGGAGGGCCTCGCCATCCCGGTGTACGCGGCGTACCGCTGGCGCGGTGAACTGGTGGGCCGGCTGCGCCCGTTCGCGGCGGTGGGCCTGCTCGGCGCGGCCCTCTCCGTGGCCGCGTACGGCCTGGTCCTGTGGGCCCAGACGAAGGCCGACCTCGCCCCCATCTCGGCGCTCCGCGAGTCCTCGATCATCGTGGGCGCCGCGATCGGGGCGGTGTTCTTCAAGGAGAAGTTCGGGGCGCCGAGGCTGGTGGCGGCGGGACTGATGGTGGCGGGGATCGGGTTGATGCTGCACGCGGGGTAGGGCGGCCCCCGACAAGATGTCCTCCATCGCCGGACGGGCTGCGTCTTTCAGCCCCTCCGGGGTTCGAGGCGCCCCTACAACACCCCCTTCACCGCCCGCACAAGCCCCTGGGCCCGCGGATCCGCCGTAACCCCCTTGTTCATCCCGTTCGTCACATACCCGAAGGCCACCCCCGACTCCGGATCGGCGAAGCCGAGCGCCCCGCCCCGCCCGGGGTGACCGAACGAGCCGGGCCCCAGCAGCGGCGACGCACCCCCGTGCAGCATGAAGCCGAGCCCGAAGCGGGTGTTCACGACCAGGACGCGGTCGGGCCCCGAGGACGCCTCGGCGCGCGCCAGCGCCACCGTCGACGGCGTGAACAGCCGCGCGGCGCCTCCCACTTCACCGATCAGCGAGGCGTAGAAGCGGGCCAGACCGCCGGCCGTGGCGACGCCGTTGGACGCCGGGAGGGAAGCCGCCCGGTACGCGGGGTCGTTCTCGTCCGGCTGCGGATCGATCGCCCCGAACGCACGGCTGGTGAGCGAGGCGGGATCCGCGTAGGCCTCCGCCACGTTCCGCTTGGGCCGCACCCTGAGCCCCCCGGCCGCGGCGGGAGCCTCGATCCGGCCCAGCCGCCCCGTCCGGGCCTGCTCCGACTCCGGAAGACCGACCCACAGGTCGAGGCCGAGCGGCCCGGCGATCTCCGCGGCCACGAACTCCCCGAGGGAACGCCCCGTCACCCGCCGCACCAGCTCACCGGTGAGCCAGCCGTAGGTGTGCGCGTGGTATCCGTGGTCCTCGCCCGGCGCCCAGAACGGGGCCTGCGCCGCGACCACCGCCGCGGCGAGATCCGGGTCGAGCGCCTCGGAGGGGGTCAGCGGACGGTCGAGCGCGGGCACCCCGGCCCGGTGCGCGAGCACGTGCCGGACCAGCACCCGCTCCTTGCCGCGCGCCTTGAACTCCGGCCAGCAGGAGCCGACGGGCGCGTCCAGGTCCAGCTCACCGCGCTGGTGCAGGAGGAGCAGGACGGAGGCGGCCACGCCCTTGGTCGCCGAGCGGACGATCTGCGCGGTGCCGTGCTCCCAGGGCTCGCTCCCGGCACCCCCGCCCGCGTCCCGGGTGCCGCCCCACAGGTCGACCACCGGCCGCCCGTCGCGGTACACGGTGACCGCCGCTCCCCGCTCACCGAGCTCGCGGAAGTTACGGAGGAAGGCCTCCCGTACGGGTTCGAAGCCCTCGGCCACTGTTCCGTGCACGTCAACGTCCATGACAAGCCCAACAGCCACTCGCAGCCATGGATTCCCTACCGGTTGACCTTCACTGTCTTCGGATCGAAGCCGAACGGCAGTTCAAGCCGGTGCGCCCCCATCAGGTCCTCGTCGCCGAGCAGCTCCCCCGTCGGCCCGTCCGCGGCGATCACGCCGTCGCTCAGGATCAGCGCCCGGGGGCACAGTTCGAGCGCGTACGGCAGGTCGTGCGTGACCATCAGGACCGTCACGTCCAACGAGCGCAGGATGTCGGCCAGTTCGCGGCGCGAGGCGGGATCCAGGTTCGAGGAGGGTTCATCGAGGACCAGGATCTCCGGCTCCATCGCGAGGACCGTCGCCACCGCGACCCGCCTGCGCTGCCCGAAGGAGAGGTGGTGCGGCGGGCGGTCCGCGAACTCCGCCATGCCGACCTGGGAGAGGGCCTTCTGCACGCGCGCCTCCAGCTCGGGCCCGCGCATCCCGGCCGCCGCGGGGCCGAACGCCACGTCCTCGCGCACCGTCGGCATGAAGAGCTGGTCGTCCGGGTCCTGGAAGACGATGCCGACCCGGCGCCTGATCTCCGCCATGTGCTTCTTGCCGACGGGGAGGCCCGCGACGGTGACCGTGCCCGCGCCGCCCGTCAGGATGCCGTTCAGGTGCAGGACGAGCGTGGTCTTGCCCGCGCCGTTCGGGCCGAGCAGCGCGACCCGCTCGCCGCGGCCGATCGTCATGTCGACGCCGAAGAGCGCTTGGTGCCCGTCGGGGTAGGCGAAGGCGAGGCCGGATACTTCGAGTGAGGGTGCGGAGGTCACAGGGTCCATCCCAACAGACATACGACAAGAGCGGCGCCCGGCAGGGCGAAGGCGTACGTCCACTGTGCACGCGAGGCGGTGACCTCGTCGATCACCGGCATCGAACCGGCGTAGCCCCGGCTGACCATCGCCAGATGCACCCGCTCGCCCCTCTCGTACGAGCGGATGAAGAGCGCGCCGGCGGACTTCGCGAGGACGCCCCACTGCCGGACGCCCCGCGCCTCGAAGCCGCGGGACTCGCGCGCGATCTTCATGCGGCGCATCTCGTCCGCGATCACGTCGCCGTACCGGATCATGAACGAGGCGATCTGGACGAGCAGCGGCGGCAGTTTCAGGCGCTGGAGGCCCAGGAGCAGCGAGCGCAGTTCGGTGGTGGACGCGAGCAGTACGGACGCGGCGACGCCCAGCGTGCCCTTGGCGAGGACGTTCCAGGCGCCCCAGAGGCCGTTCACGCTCAGGGACATGCCGAGCACGTCGACCCGCTCGCCCTCGGCCACGAACGGCATGAGCACCGCGAACGCCACGAACGGGACCTCGATGAGCAGCCGCTTGAGGAGGAACGGGAGGGGGACACGGGAGGCGTACGCCACCGCGCCGAGCAGGAGCGCGTACAGGCCGAACGCCCACATCGCCTCGCGCGGGGTGGAGACCACCACGATCACGAAGCAGAAGACGGCCGCCAGTTTGGTGTGCGGAGGCAGCGCGTGCACCGGTGAGTGCCCGTGCCGGTAGAGCCGGTGGGCGTGGCCCGCGCCCATCAGACGGAGGGGGTGCGGCCCGAAGGGCCTCGGTCGGAGACGGTCGCCGTGGACGCCGGGCCCGCGTCCGCCGTACGACGGCGGCGCAGCGACCAGAAGACCGCCGTGCCCGCGACGACGGTGACGCCGACGCCGATCACGCCGGCGAGGCCGCCGGAGATCCGGGCGTCGGTGATGTCCTTGACGCCGTAGTCGGCGAGCGGGGAGTCGGAGGAGGCGTGCTCCTCGGCCTTCTTGTCGATGCCCTTGTCGTGGGCGACCTTCTCCAGGCCGTCGGGGTCGGCGGAGGCGTAGAAGCTGACGAAGCCCGCGAGGACGAGGGAGGTGACCAGGCCCGCGATCCACACCTTGCGGTGAGAGGGGGCGGCTACGGGGGTGGGGGCCTCGGCTGCGGGGACGTCGACCAGTTCGCCGCCGACGCGGAGCTTGAGCTTCTGGGTCAGGCCGCGGGCGCCGTACACGAGGTCGGGGCGGACGGCGATGACGGCGCCGACGGTGAGGGCGGTGATGGCGGCCTCGCCGATGCCGATGAGGACGTGGACGCCGACCATGGCCGTGGCGACCTTGCCGATGGAGACGTCGGTGGTGCCGCCGAGCGCGTAGATGAACGTGAAGGCGACCGCGGCGGCGGGCACGGAGAGCAGTGCGGCGACGAAGGCCGAGACGGTGATGGAACGGCGGCCCCGCGGGAGCACCTTCACCAGGCCGCGGAAGGTGAGATAGGCCACGACGGTCGTGACGATGGCCATGTCCGTGATGTTCACGCCGAGTGCGGTCAGGCCGCCGTCGGCGAAGAGGACGCCCTGCATCAGCAGGACGACAGAGACGCACAGGACGCCCGTGTAGGGGCCGACGAGTATCGCGGCGAGCGCTCCGCCGAGCAGATGTCCGCTGGTCCCGGCGGCGACGGGGAAGTTCAGCATCTGCACGGCGAAGATGAACGCGGCCACGAGCCCGGCGAGCGGCGCCGTCCGTTCGTCCAGCTCGCGCCGTGCGCCCCGGAGGCTGACGGCGACCGCTCCGGCGGCGATGACCCCGGTGACGGCGGAGACGGGGGCGTTGATGAATCCGTCGGGGACATGCATGCGCGCGCTCCTGGGCAGGACAGGAAGAAGGAAGGCAGAGCGGATCGCTCGTGAACCGTTCAATGATAGTGCTTTGTTGCGAACGGTTTGCAAGAGCGGCGGCTACCCAGTTATCCCGGTCACACCTGGAGCAGGAATCGGAATATATGGGACATTGGAGTGCAGAACGCACGTGACGGTGAGGAGTTAGGCGATGTCCGCAGTAGAGCAGTACGCACGTGCCCACGTCGTCACGGACTCCCCTGACGACCAGCTCACCGTCCCCGCCGTCCTCCGGTACGACCCGGAGGCCGACCCGCTCTCGGTGCGGATCGGCCTCCCTGGTTCCCACGAGTGGACCTTCGCCCGCCAGCTGCTCGAACAGGGCCTGCGAGCCCCGGCCACCAGCGGCGACGTACACATCTGGCCCTGTGGGCGGGTCCAGACGGTCATGGAGTTCCACTCGGCGCAAGGGGTAGCAGTCGTCCAGTTCGACGCGTCAGCCCTGATCCGCTTCCTGCGCCGCACGTACGCGACCGCCCCCGTCCCGCACTGACACGTCACCTCACACGCGAACCGGCTCCCGGTCGGCGTCGGCCGCCCGAGCCGCGCCCTTCTCCGCGTCCGTGCGCAGGCCCTCACCCTCGACATCCACGTTCGGCAGAGCACGGTCCAGCCACCCCGGCAGCCACCACGCCTTCTTGCCCAGCAGCGCCAGCACCGCCGGGACCAGCGCCATACGCACGATGAACGCGTCGAAGAACACCGCGATCGCCAGACCGAAGCCGATCATCTTCACCATCTGCTCGCTGGAGCCGATGCTGTGTCCTCCCGGGGGACACCCCCGGACCCCCCACGCGAACACCGCCGTCACGACCACGGCAGCCACGACGACGGTGGGGAGAAGCGCATACCTCCCGCGCTTCTCCCCACCCCGCTCATCGGCCCTGGCTCAGACCCGGGCAGGCTCCCGATCGGCGTCGGCCGCCTGGGCTGTGGCCTTCTCGGCGTCCGTGCGCAGGCCCTCGCCCTCGACATCCACGTTCGGCAGAGCACGGTCCAGCCACCCCGGCAGCCACCACGCCTTCTTGCCCAGCAGCGCCAGCACCGCCGGGACCAGCGCCATACGCACGATGAACGCGTCGAAGAACACCGCGATCGCGAGACCGAAGCCGATCATCTTCACCATCTGCTCGCTGGAGCCGATGAAGCCCGCGAAGACCGCCATCATGATCACGGCGGCCGCCGAGACCACGCGGGCCCCGTGCCGGAAGCCGGTCACGATCGCCTGGCCGGGGCGCTCCCCGTGGACGTACGCCTCTCGCATGCGCGTCACGAGGAACACCTCGTAGTCCATCGCGAGGCCGAAGACGACGCCCACCATGAAGATCGGCATCATGCTCATGATCGGGCCGGTCTGCTCGACGCCGAAGAGTGAGCCGAGCCAGCCCCACTGGAAGACCGCGACGACCGCGCCCAGGGCCGCGAGGACCGAGAGCAGGAAGCCGAGTGCCGCCTTGAGCGGGACCAGGATCGAGCGGAAGACGACGATCAGGAGGAGGAAGGCGAGGCCGACGACGAGTGCCAGGTAGGGCAGCAGGGCGTCGTTCAGCTTCTCGGAGACGTCGATGTTCATCGCCGTCGTGCCGGTGACCATGACGCTCGCACCGGTGTCGGACTTGATGTCGGCGCCCGCGTCACGGATCGAGTGCACGAGGTTCTCGGTCTCGATGCCGCTGGGCTTCGAGGACGGGACGACGGAGATGATCGCCGTGTCGCCCGCCTTGTTGATCACCGGCGGGGCGACCGAGAGGACGTCGTCCAGCTTGGAGACCGTCGTCCTGATCTCGCCGGCCGCCGCCTTCGGGTCGTCCGAGCCCTTGAGGTCCGCGACCGTCATCAGCGGACCGTTGAAGCCGGGGCCGAATCCGTCGGAGACCAGGTCGTACGCCTTGCGCTGGGTCGTGGACGTCGGCTGGGCGCCGTCGTCCGGGAGGCCCAGTTCGAGCGAGGAGACGGGCAGCGCGGCAGCGCCGAGACCGATGACGCCGATGAGCAGCACGGTGAGCGGGCGGCGCGTGACGAAGCGCGCCCAGCGGGTGCCGAGGTTGTCCTTCGGCGCGGCTCCTTCGGCCGCGGCGGCCTTCGCCTTCCTGCCGCCGCCGAGCACCTTGCTCTTCTCGCCCGTGGGCTTGACCTTCTTGCCCGCGTACCCGAGCAGCGCCGGGATCAGGGTGAGCGCGATGAGCACGGCGATGACCACCGTGCCGGCCGCCGCGAAGCCCATCTTGGTGAGCATCGGGATGTTCACCACGGCGAGGCCGACCAGCGCGATGACCACGGTGAGCCCGGCGAAGACCACGGCCGATCCGGCAGTGCCCACGGCGCGGCCCGCCGCCTCCTCGCGGTCCCGCCCGTCGGCGAGTTCACCGCGGTAGCGGGAGACGATGAAGAGCGCGTAGTCGATGCCGACCGCGAGGCCGATCATCATCGCGAGCGTGGAGGTGGTCGTCCCCAGGTCGAGCGCGCTGGCCAGCGCGGTGATCGAGGAGACGCCGATGCCCACGCCGATCAGCGCGGTGAGCAGCGGCAGACCCGCCGCGATCAGCGAGCCGAAGGTGATGACGAGGACGACCGCCGCGACCGCGATGCCGATGACCTCGGTGGCCCCGGTCTCGGGCATGGCCTGCAGCGCGTCCCCGCCGACCTCGACCGTGAGCCCGGACTCGCGAGCCTGGTCGGTGGTCTTCTCCAGGGCGTCACGGCTCTCGTCGGTCAGCTCCATCGAGGTGACCTTGTACGAGACCGACGCGTACGCCGTGGAGCCGTCCTTGCTGACCGTCTTGGTCCGGAAGGGGCTGTCCGCCCTCGCCACCTCGTCCGAACCGGACTTGAGCGCGGCGACGGTCTTCTCGATGTCGGCCTTGTTGCCCGGGTCGGTGACCTTCTCACCGGCCGGTGCCTTGAAGACGACCTTGGCGCTCGCGCCATCGGCGCTGGCCTCGGGCACCCGCTCTTCGAGCAGGTCGAAGGCCTTCTGGGCCTCCGTCCCCGGAATGGAGAAGGAACTGGATGCGGCGGTGGGCGCGGACGCGGCGCCGACTCCGGCAAGCGTCAGGAGCGCCACCCAGATCAGGGCGACGAAGTGCCGACGCCTGAAGGCGAGTCGGCCTAGTTTGTAGAGGAAAGTGGCCACGAGGGCGTACTCCCGGTCAGGTCGTGGTGTCTACAGGGCAGGGGGGATCAGCCCGACGACGTGAGCGGTCGCGTCAGGTGGAAAGGGTGCTGAGAGGTGGTGCGGTGAGGGGGTTCGGTCAGACGCCGAGAGCGGGGAGGATCACGGCGTCGATGTAGGAACGGAGGAACTCACGGTCGACCGTGCGGTCCTCGATCAGGTCACGGGCGACGAAGCCGCCGACCATCATGTGGATGACGTAGCCGAGGGCGGGGTTGTCCGGGGCCACTTCGCCCCGTTCCACGGCCCTGCGCAGCAGTGCGTTCAGGCCGGTGATCTCCGGCTCGATGAGCAACTGCCGCAGCGCTTGGTGGAGTTCGGGGTTGTCGTGGATGACATGGAACAGGCTCCGCATCAGCGCGGCGTCCCGCTCCATCTGACAGTCGTCCGAACGGTTGGCGGTCTCCATGAGGTCGCCGCGCAGGGAGCCGGTGTCGATGTCCTCGATGGACACCGGCTTGTTGTGCTTCAGCGCCCTGGCGATCAGCTCGGGCTTGCTCCCCCACTGGCGGTAGAGGGTGGCCTTGCTGGATTTGGTGCGGGCCGCGATGGCGTCCATCGTGAGCGCTTCGTACCCGACTTCGCGGAGCAGGTCGAGCACGGCCGCGTAGAGCTCGGCCTCACGCTCGGGCGTGATCCGGCTGCGTCGCACCGTTGCCGCCTCAGCCATGATCCCTCCGCTCCTCGTCGAAACCGTTCCGTACGCCATGACTGTACCCGCGGCCTTAACGAAACGAAACCGTTTCGTACGTGTGCTGCATCACGCGGCGCACTCACCCCCGCCGCTCACCCCCGTTCACCCCCGATCGCCCCCGATCGCCCCCGTGTACGAGCCGCCCGGCCCTCTGTACGAGTTGCCGGGCCCTCCGCACCGGAAAAGCATGGTGAAGTGACCGACGCGCGCGATGAAGCCCATGCTGACCACGCCTACCTGCGATTTCCGCACCTCAGCGGCGACCGTCTCTGTTTCGCGGCCGAGGACGATCTCTGGGTGGCACCGCTGAGCCCGGACGGAGCCCCCGCGGGCCGTGCCTGGCGGGTGACCGTCGACCGGACCAAGGTGAGCCATCCGCGCTTCTCACCGGACGGCCGCCACATCGCGTTCACGACCTGGCGCAGCCTCGACCCGGAGATCCACCTCGCCCCGGTCGACGGCGGCCCGGCCCGGCGGCTCACCTACTGGGGGAGCACGGACACCCGGGTCTGCGGCTGGTCCCCCGACGGCGACATCCTCGCCGTCTCCTCGCACAATCAGCCCTTCTCGTACTTCTGCTGGGCCTACAGCGTGCCGACCGACGGATCACCCGGCGGCAAGCTGCCCTGGGGGCCGGTCTACGACATCGCGGTCAACGACATCGAGGGCGAACGCAAGACGCTTCTCCTGACCGGGAAGCCGCCGCACGAGCCCGCCGCCTGGAAGCGCTATCGGGGCGGGGCCACCGGCCGCCTGTGGCTGCACGGCGAGCAGCTCCTGCCCGACCTCGACGGCCATCTGGACGCCCCGATGTTCGTGGACGGCCGTATCGCGTTCCTCTCCGACCACGAAGGCGTCGGCAACCTGTACTCCTGCCTGCCGGACGGCTCCGACCTGCGACGGCACACCGATCACGACGCCTTCTACGCCCGGCACGCGTCCAGCGACGGCGCCCGCGTCGTCTACCAGTGCGCGGGCGACGTCTGGCTGGTCGACGACCTGTCCGCGGGCGCCGTGCCGCGCCGCCTCGACGTGCGCCTGGGCGGACCGCGCGCCGGGCGGCGGATCTACCAGGTGCCGGCCGCCCAGCACGTCGACTCACTCTCCGTGGACGCGACGGGCCGGGCCAGCGCCGTCGTCGTACGCGGCAGCCTGTACTGGCTGACGCACCGGGACGGGCCCGCCCGCACCATCACGGACACCCCGGGCGTGCGCGTGCGGCTCCCGGAGATGCTCGGCAAGGGCGGACAGGTCGCCTACGTCACCGACGCGGAGGGCGAGGACGCCGTCGAGATCGCCTATCTGCCGCGCGCCAGCGGCGACCGCGCGCCGCGCAGGCTGGCGCAGGGGAAGCTCGGCCGGGTCCTCGAACTGATCTCCGACCCCGAGGGCGAACGGATCGCGATCGCGTCGAACGACGGGCGGCTGCTCCTGATCGACGCGACCGAGGAGTCCGACGGCGAGGTGACGGAGCTGATCCGCTCCCTCAACGGACCGGTGCGCGACCTGGCGTTCTCCCCGGACGGGGCGTGGCTGACCTGGTCGCATCCGGGCATCGGCCGCTCCCTGCGGCAGATCAAGATGGCCCGCATCGAAGGGCCGGGCTGCCGCATCATCGTCGACGTCACCAACGGCCGCTTCGAGGACGAGAACCCGGTCTTCACCAGCGACGGCCGCTATCTGGCCTTCCTGTCCTGGCGCGGCTTCGACCCGGTCTACGACGTGCACACCGGCGACCTGTCCTTCCCCCTCGGCTGCCGCCCCTACCTGGTCCCCCTGTCGTCGGCGACCCCGTCCCCCTTCGCCCTCTCCCCCGACGGCCGCCCGGCGGCGGGCGGCCTCGACCCGGCCGACGGTCTCTCCCCGGCCGGCTCCGCCATCGTGGAGGTGGAGGGCCTGGAGAGCAGGGTGACGCCGTTCCCGGTCTCGGCGTCCAAGTACTCGGCCCTCCACCCCGTGAGCGGCGGCGGCCTCGTCTGGATGCGCTGGCCGATCTCGGGCGCGCTCGGCGAGACGTTCGCCAACCCGTCGGACACCTCGGGGCGCCCCACCCTGGAGTACTTCAACATCTCCAAGGGCAAGAAGTCCGAACTGGTCGACCACCTCGACTGGTTCGCGCTCAGCGGCGACGGCTCGCGGCTCGTGGTGGTCGACGAGGGCGACCTGCGCGCGGTGCCCTCGACGGAGACCGGCGACGGTGACACCACCGTCTGGATCGACCTGCGCCGCATCCTGCACGAGGTCGATCCGGCGGCCGAGTGGCGCCAGTCCTACGACGAGGCGGGCCGCCTCATCCGGGCCTACTTCTGGGAGCCGCACATGTGCGGCATCGACTGGCCCGCGATCCTGGACCAGTACCGGCCGCTGGTGGAACGGGTCGCCTCCCCCGACGAGTTCGCGGACCTGCTCCGCGAGGTCCTCGGCGAGCTGGGCACGTCCCACGCGTACGTCTCGGCGGCCCGCCGCAACGAAGGGCCGCCGCACTACCAGCGGGCGATGGGCCTGCTCGGCGCCAACCTCGTCTGCCGTGACGGCAGTTGGATGATCAAGCGGATCCTGCCCGGCGACTCCTCCGACTCCAAGGCGCGCTCGCCGCTCGCGGGCGCGGGCATCCGGGAGGGCGCGGTCCTCACCCACATCGACGGCCGCCCGGTGGACCCGGTGACGGGCCCCTTCCCGCTGCTCGCCGCTGCGGGCGGCACGACGGTGGAGCTGACGTTCCGGGCGGCCGAGCCAGAGGGCAGGTCGAGGAGGGTGGCGATCGTCCCCCTCATCAACGAACGCCCCCTGCGCTACCAGGACTGGGTGGCCAAACGACGCGACGTCGTACGGGAGTTGAGCGGGGGCAAGTGCGGCTACCTGCACATCCCCGACATGGGCGGCTCCGGCTGGGCGCAGTTCAACCGGGACCTGCGCCTGGAGGTCTCGCGCCCGGCCCTGATCGTGGACGTGCGCGGCAACGCGGGCGGGCACATCAGCGAGCTGGTGGTCGAGAAGCTGACGCGGAAGATCCTCGGCTGGGACCTGACACGCAACGCCCAGCCGGTGTCGTACGCGTCGAACGCACCCCGCGGGCCCGTGGTGGCCCTGGCCGACGAGGCGACGTCGTCGGACGGCGACATGATCACGGCGGCCTTCAAGCTGCTCGGCCTCGGCCCCGTGGTGGGCCAGCGCACGTGGGGCGGCGTGGTGGGGATGACCGGGCGGCACGTCCTGGGCGACGGGACGGTCATCACGGTGCCGATGAACGCGGGGTGGTTCGACGAGTACGGCTGGTCCGTGGAGAACCACGGCGTGGCCCCCGACCTGGAGGTGCTGCGCACGCCGCTGGACTGGGCGGAGGGCCGGCACGCCCAGCTCGACGACGCGGTGGGCGTGGCCCTCGACCTCCTGGAACGGCAGCCCGCGGCGACACCCCCGGGGCTTGAGGACGTACCGGACCGACGGCGACCGAAGCTTCCGCCACGGGGCTGAGGGGGCCTCTTGCCGGGCGGTCGATCCCCCTCCCCGCCGATTCCCCGTTGATCGAAATGCGAGGATTGTGCCCCCATGTAAGTCTGGTCGAGGCCCCTCCAACCTCACCCTCTAGGAGTGAACAAGCATGGGCATCAAGGACCAGTTCCAGGACAAGGCCAACGACCTCGCCGACAAGGCGAAGGGCTCGATGGGCGACAAGAAGGACGAGGCGAGCGAGCGCGCCTCGCAGGCGCAGGACCAGGCCGGCGAGCGCTCCTCGCAGGCCCCGGACCAGGCCCGGGATGCCGCGCAGGAGCAGCAGGACAAGTTCAACCAGGACTACGACGCCTGACACGGCGCCGCGCATGAACGTCTGAGGCCCACCCGGGACGCCGGGTGGGCCTCAGCCTTGTCCGAGCAGTCGGCTACCGCCCGGTACGCGCCTGTTCGTCGGCGGAGCCGCCCGCTCCCACGAGCCCCGTGGACACGGAGCCGAGGCGCGGCTCGAAGCGCCGCATCTCCCGCTGGCCGACCGAGCCGATGACCCCGGGCAGGTAGCCGCGGATGCCCTGCATCCCCCGCAGCCACCACTGCGCGTACACGTGGCTGGACCTGCGCTCGATCCCGGCGACGATCCGGTCCACCGCCGGGCCCAGCGGGTACGTCTTGTTGGACGGCCACGGCAGGCGTTGCCGCAGCTCCCGCATGACGTCGTCCTGGTCCGCGCCCCGCACCATGTCGGTGTCCGTCCAGGACAGGTAACCGACGCCCACCTTCACGCCCTTGTAGCCGACCTCGGCCCGCAGACAGTGCGCGTACGCCTCGACGCCCGACTTCGACGCGCAGTACGCCGTCATCATCGGCGCCGGCGTGATCGCCGCGAGCGAGGCGATCTGCAGCAGATAGCCCCGGCTCTCCATCAGGACCGGCAGGAACGCCCGGCCCGTCACCGCGCTGCCGATGAGGTTGACCTCGATCACCCGGCGCCACGCCTCGGGGTCGGACTCGACGAACGGCCCGCCGTTGGCGACGCCCGCGTTGGCGACGACGATGTCGACCTTCCCGAAGCGCTCCTTGACCTCCTGGGCGACCCGGGCCATCGCGACATGGTCCGTGACGTCCGCGTGCCAGGCCTCGGCCTCGGTGTGCAGCCGCCCCGCGACCTGCTTCAGCTCGTCCGGCTCCAGGCCGACGAGCGCGATCTTCGCGCCCCGCGCCGACAGCTTGCGCGCGAGCAACTCCCCCACACCGCGCGCCGCCCCGGTGACGACCGCGACCTGACCCTCCAGGCTGACCTTGCTCATGCGCTGCTCCCCTCAAGCCCCTGGACCTGCTGCTCGTCCACGCGTACGTACTTCTTCACGAGGTTCCTGATCCCCTCGGTGACCGTCTCCGGTGCCTCGACCGGCGTCATGTGGCCGATGCCCGGCAGCTCGGTGAGGCCGAGCGAGTCCGGCAGCATCCCCGCCAGGCGCCGCGCCAGCACGACGGGCGTCATCCGGTCGGAGGTGCCCGCGATGACCGCGGTCGGCACCGACAACTCCAGTACGCCCGAGTCGAGTTCGAGCTCGTCGAGCACGTGCGACCAGCGGTAGCGCACCACCCTCGGGCAGCCGTGCACGATCCGCGCGCACACCTCGACCCGCTCGGGAGGCGAACCCGGCCCCATCGTCGCGTACTTGAGGACCTTGCGAGCCATCGGCGTCACGGGCCCGAGCGGAGCCTTGGCCCCGAGCACCGACCGCGTCATCCGCGTCCGAACCCGCCCGGCCCGTAGCGGCACCACGGTCGACTCGGCGACGAGCCGCGAACTCCCGGTGCTGCACAGCAGAGCGGCGGCCGTGTGCTCCCGGAACCCCGGTCGCGTACTCGCCGCCATGATCGTCATGCCGCCCATGGAGTGCCCGGCGACCACCGCCTGCTCCCCCGGCTCCAGTGTCGCCGCGAGCACCGCCTCCAGGTCGTCGGCGAGGGCGGTGGTGCTGTAGCCCTCGACACCGTCCGGCGCGACACTGCGCCCGTGGCCCCGCTGGTCGTACGCGATCACCCGGTGGTCTACGGCCAGTTCACGTATCTGCGCCGCCCAGAAGGCGGTCGAGCAGGTCCACCCGTGCGCGAGCACCACCGCGGGCGCGCCCTCGGGTCCGTGCACCTCGGCGTGCAGCCGCGCGCCGTCCGCCGACACGACGGTCAGCTCCCGCGCGGCCACCGGCGGCGCGAACGGCCCGCTCGTCACATGCGTCAGCCTGCTCATGCCTTTGCCTCGGCCTTCTTCGTCGTACGCGACGTGCTCTTGCCCGGCGTGCGGGGCTCCGGCGCCGCGTCCCGCTTCGGGGGCCGCACCACCTCGTACTCGGCGAGATCGACCCGCCGTGTGGCCGCGCGGAACTCGCTCGTGGTGCCCGGCCAGATCGTCGTGTTCACGCCGTTCTCGTCGAGGTACCAGCTGTTGCAGCCGCCGGTGTTCCACACCGTGCGCTTCATCCGCTCCTGCACCTTGTCGTTCCAGGCGTGCACGGCGCTGGCCCGCACGGCGAGCGCGGCCCGGTCGCCGAGAACGTCCAGCTGCCGCATGTAGTCGGCGAGATAGTTCAGCTGCGACTCGATCATCAGGATCATCGAGGAGTTGCCGAGGCCGGTGTTCGGGCCGATGACCGTCATGAAGTTGGGGAAGCCCGCGGCGGTCGCGCCGCGCAGCGACTTCATGCCGTCCTTCCAGGTCTCCATCATCGTCACGCCGTCGGGGCCCACCACGCGGTGGGCGATCGGCATGTCGGTCACATGGAATCCCGTGCCGAAGATGATCGCGTCGACCTCGGTCTCGGTGCCGTCGGCGGCGACGACGGTGTTGCCGCGCACCTCGCTGAGCCCGCTGGCGACGACGTCCACATTGGGCTGCGCGAGCGCCGGGTAGTACGTGTTGGAGAGCAGGATCCGCTTGCACCCGATGCGGTACGAGGGCGTCAGCTTGGCCCGCAGGCCCCGGTCCTTGATGGCGCGGGCGATGTTCCGCTTGGCCAGCTGCTCCACCGCGCCGAGCTCGTTCGGCCGCTTGGTGAACGCCTGGACCTGCAACTCCCGGATGCCCCACAGGATTCCGCGCCGGGCCTGCGTGGTGAACGGCAGCTGGCGGTGCAGCCAGCGCTCGGCCCTGCTGATGGGTCGGTCCATGCGCGGCATCACCCAGGGCGGGGTGCGCTGGAAGAGGGTCAGCCTGCCGACCTCGCGCTGGATCGCGGGCACGATCTGGATGGCGGAGGCGCCGGTGCCGATCATCGCGACGCGCTTGCCGCGCAGGTCGTAGTCGTGGTCCCAGCGCGCGCTGTGGAAGACCTTGCCCTCGAAGGTGTCGAGGCCGGGGATGTCCGGGAGCTTGGGGTCGGAGAGTGGCCCGGTGGCGGAGACGACGACATCGGCGGTCAGGGTGCCGCCACTGGTCTCGATCTCCCACCACAGCTTCTCCGCGTCCCAGCGCATCAGCTTCACCTCGGTGTCGAGGCGGATGTGCGGGCGCAGCCGGAAGGTGTCGGCGACCTGCTCCAGGTACTCCTGGATCTTCTCCTGGCCCGAGAAGGTGCGCGGCCAGTCGGGGTTGGGCGCGAAGGAGAACGAGTACAGGTGCGAGGGCACGTCGCAGGCGCAGCCCGGGTAGCTGTTGTCCCGCCAGGTGCCGCCCACGGCGCTCGCCCGCTCCAGGACGACGAAGTCGGTGATGCCTTCCCGGCGCAGCCGGACCGCGGCACCCAGCCCGCCGAACCCGGACCCGACCACCGCCACCCGCACATGCTCGTGTTCACGCTCCTGCTGGCGCTCGTCCTCGGCCATGCCGCCGCCTCCCGAACTGCTTCACGACTCTGCCAGTGACCACTGGCGCAATTGGGAGAGTAGAACAGCTGCGTACTGATGGGTAGGGGTCTGGCGCATCGAGTTACCGCCGGTAGAACGCACGCCCGATCCAGCAGCACATAGGCTGCTTCCGTGGCAGACACACGCGAGTACCGCATGGAGGAGCTGGCCAGGGCGGCCGGCATCACGGTGCGCACCGTGCGCTTCTACCGGGAGCGCGGCCTGATCCCGCCGCCCCGCCGCGAGGGCCGCATCGCCTGGTACGACGACCATCACCTGGCCAGGCTCCGGACGATCGCCGCGCTTCTGGACCGCGGCCACACCCTGAGCGGCATCGCGGAACTCGCGGAGGCCTTCGAGAACGGCCGCGACGTCGGCGAACTCCTCGGCATCGGCGAACCCAGCGAGGAGACCCCGGTCCGCCTCACCCCCGAGGAACTGGCCGACCGCTTCGCCGGCGAGGTCACCCCCGAGAACTTCGCCGCCGCCCTGGACCTCGGCTACCTCGGCACGGACGGCGAGGAGATCGTCCACGTGAGCCGCCGCCTCCTGGACGTCTCGTCGGCCCTGGTCCGCGAGGGCATCCCGCTCGCGGCGGTCCTGGAGGCGGGCCAGCGGGTACGCGAACACGCGGACGGGCTGGCCGAGTTGTTCATCACGATGATCCGCGCCCACACCGCGGCCGACGCGGACGACGTGAACATCGCACGCCTTCGCCCGCTGGCGAAGAGCGTGGTGGAGGCGGAACTGTCGATGGCCCTGGACCGCCGCCTGGCCTCGGAGAAGCCGGAAGAGACCTGACGGCCTTGCCGACTTGACGACCTGACGGGCCGACAGCCCGACGGCCCGACACCCTCCCTTACCGCGGCAGGAACCACCGCGCCTTGTAGATCCCGCCGTCCACCAGCTTGTACTCGCTCTCCGGCCGATGCACGCTCACCTTGGTCGTCCACCAGGTCTCCTCGAGACCGCTCTCCGGCACGGTGCTGACAACCTGCCCCGTCCGCGGATCGTCGCCGACGGCCTTCACCGACTTCCGGGCGATCTGCTCGTGCCCGGCGAAGTCCTGCTCGAAGGACTCGCGGCCGATGTCGTACTGGAAGACGGACGCGTTCGTCGTCACCCAGAGCCGCCCGGGGCGCCCGGCCACGGGGAAGAGGTCATGGCCGCCCGGGGTCCTGCCCGGCGTCCCGACCGGGAGGCCGCGCGACGACCGGCGCGTCAGCGTGGGCCGGGCCCGCGTGCCGCCCACGGCATAGGTGACCAGCTCGTCGTCGCCGATGGCCCACAGCACCTCGCGCACCCTGTCCCAGTGCAGCCCGTGCGCACCCTTCAGCTCCGCCTCCGCGTACCGCGAGGCATGCGGTCCCTGCGAGGCCGCGTACAGCCTGACCTGCGCACCCGTGCTGCACGCCACCGCGACATTGCCGTCCGGCAGGATCTCCGCGCTGTGCGGATTGAAGAGGTCGTCGCCCGCGCCGATCGCCGCGCCCCAGTAGCGCTTGCCGGAGGGGTAGTGGACGACGGCGGTGAAACCGAAGGACGCGGTGGTCAGGACGAACGTACGGCCCTTGTGTCTGCGCACCTTCGACTCGCTCGGATACACCCAGCTGTCTTCCGGCCGCAGGTCCTCGTACCCCTTGCGCCGCATCGGCGAGAACTCCCACCGCACGACCGACGGATCACCCTGCGGGTCCCAGACCCTGCGGCGCGGATCGAGCACGAGGATCCGCTGCGTCGCCTGCTCGGTGAGGAGCACCGGCGGTGTTCCCCGGGGTACCCCTCCGGCGGCGCCGGCGGGCGACGCGGCGGCCAGCGGAAGACCGGCGCCGATCCCGGCACCCAGAGCCCCGAGCAGCACACCTCGACGAGACGGCCTCGACATACCGGACATGAAGTCTCCCCCACACGGCTGACAGTTGAGACATTGTCAGGTACGCGCTCGCAACATGCCATGGCGCCGCGCGGCATCACATGTCGTAGACCACCGTGACGGGTGCATGGTCCGACCACCGCTGCTCATGCGTGGCCGCCCGCTCGACGAACGCCTTGACCGCGCGCTCCGCGAGCCCCGGCGTCGCCACGTGGTAGTCGATCCGCCAGCCCGTGTCGTTGTCGAAGGCACGCCCCCGGTAGGACCACCAGGAGTAGGGCCCCTCGACATCAGGATGCAGCGCCCGCACCACGTCGACGTACCCGGCGTCCCCCTCGAAGACCTCGCTGAGCCAGGCACGCTCCTCGGGCAGGAAGCCCGAGTTCTTCTTGTTGCCCTTCCAGTTCTTGAGGTCGGCCTCCTGGTGCGCGATGTTCCAGTCTCCGCAGACCACGACCTGGCGCCCCTCGGCGGCGGCCCGCTGCTTGAGCCCCTTCAGGTAGGTGAGGAACTCCCCCATGAAGCGGATCTTCTCGTCCTGCCGCTCCGTACCGACCTCACCCGAGGGCAGATACAGGCTCGCGACCGTGAGACCGGGCAGATCGGCCTCGACGTAGCGCCCGCTGCCGTCGAACTCCTGCGACCCGAATCCGATCTGTACGCGGTCCGGCTCACGGCGCGTATAGAGGGAGACGCCCGCACGCCCCTTGGCGGCGGCCGGCGCGTGCACGACGTGCCAGCCCTCGGGCTCCCGCACTTCTTCCGGGAGCTGCTGGGACTCGGCCCGCACCTCCTGGAGGCAGAGCACGTCGGCCGAGGTCTCGGCCAGCCACTCGACGAAGCCCTTCTTGGCGGCGGCGCGCAGCCCGTTCACATTCACAGAGGTCACAGTGAGCATCCGGGAACGATACCGGCACACTTAAACGGATACCGCCACACCGCCGCATAGAAGTACGATGATTCGCATGAGTATTCAGTCACCGTCGCAGCGGGCCACCATAGAGCTGCGCCCCACCCCCTTCGACCACCCCGACGCGGTCAAGCTCAACGACCGCGTCCAGCTCGAATACGCGGAGCGGTACGGCGACGAGGGCGACGTCACACCCCTCGACCCGGCCATGTTCGCGGCGCCGCGCGGTCTGTATCTCCTCGCCTACGACGAGAACGGCACCCCGCTGGCCACCGGCGGCTGGCGCGGTCACGAGGAGAACGACGAGGGCTACGCGGTCGGCGACGCCGAGATCAAGCGCATGTACGTCACCCCGGAGGCCCGCGGCCTCGGCCTGGCCCGCCTCATCCTGGCGGCCCTGGAGGACCACGCGAGGGCGGCGGGGCGTACGCGCATGGTCCTGGAGACGGGCACGAAGCAGCCGGAGGCCATAGCCCTCTACACGTCGACCGGATACACCCCGGCCCCCGCGAAGTTCGGCCACTACCGCTTCGAGGACCTGAGCCGCTGCTACGTGAAGCCGCTGTAGTTCTCCGGCGCTTCATTCTTGAGGCACAGCAAAGATCCCGCCCAGTTCGATGAACTGGACGGGATCTCATGTGCAGTGGACCTGTGGGGATTTGAACCCCAGACCCCCTCGATGCGAACGAGGTGCGCTACCAGACTGCGCCACAGGCCCTTGCAACGAGTGAAACTCTAGCATCCCGATCCGGGTGCTCGGAAATCCGTTCCTGGCTGGTCACCTGGCTGGTCGGACCTCACTCGTTGGCGGCCCGTGGCCGCTGCCCGTCGTCGTACTGATCGAAGAGCGGCGTACGCCCGCGCTCGCGGGCCCGGCGCGCGGACGCCGCCCGCCGTGCGTCACTGCGACCGCCGACCCCGTCCACGCCGTCGGCGCCTTCCGCGCCCTCGGCGTACTCGGCGTACTCGTCCTCGTCCGCCTCGTCGGCGGTGGGCTCGACGGAGCTCGACCGCGCCGAGCTCCAGGCGTCGGGCGCGCCCAAGTCGACGTCACCGGTGGCCCGCGGGGCGACCGGCGCGGTCACGTACGTCGGCAGGGGCACCGGTACCGGGTCCCAGCTGTCGCCGTGGCCCGGGCGCCGCTGCCGCTCACGCTGCTGGTCCACCCACTCCGCGTGGTCGGTCTGCTCGACCAGGGCGCGGCGGTCGGCGGCGAGTGCGGAGAGGCCGGTCTCCGTCTCGACGGCCGGTCCTTCCTCCGCGTCGTCGACGACCGCGTCCGCGCCGCCCGGCGCACGTCGGCGCGGCTGACGCTCCCGCAGCCGCTGTGCGGCGACCTCGGCCCGGCGCCGGTCCATGGTGTAGGTGAAGCGGCGCCGCTCCTGGCCCCGCAGGTACACGATGTACGCGCTCAGCAGCGCGGCCGGCCCCGCGGGCGCCCAGAGGAACGCGAGTCCGCCGACAGCGGCGACGACCGTGCCGATCGTGAAGGCGATGAACAGCATCACCGTCGTGCGCCGTCGGCGCGCGAGCACCTTCGTGCGCCGGGCGCGCGCGGCGGCTTCCGCCGATGCGGCCCGCTGGGCGGGCGACTGCTGGGGGCGCGCCCCGGACGGGGCCGGGGTCGGGACCGGGGCCTTCGCCTGGGGGTGCGCCTGCGCCGGTGCGTGCGCCTGCGCTTGTGCCTGCGCCTGGGGGTTCAGTTTGGCCTTCACGGAAGGCCTCGCCGGGGGCTTCGCCGCGGGCTGTGCCTGGGACCGTGCCGGGGGCTGCTGCGCCGGGGGCTTGGCCTGCGCCTTGACCTGCGGTTCAGGCCGCTCTTCCGGGCCGCCCTGTCGAAGTGGGGGCGCGACGAAGGCCCGGACGTCCACCGCGCCGGTGGCGTTGTCCGGTTCGCGCGACTCCTCCTCTTCGGGCGAGCGCGCTTGCAGGTCCTTGGCGTACCGGCGCTCCATCCCCGCACGTCCGGACAGGAGCCGGATGGCGGTGCTGAAGCGTTCCGTCGGACGGGCTTCATTGAGCTCGTCCTGCCTACGGAGCCACATCGGCACCAAGTAGGCGGCCCAGGCCCCGACGATGACTGCGTAGATGAGGCCGCTGCTGCTCACGCCTCACACGGTAGAGGGGTTTGCTTGAGGCCATCTGCCAATTGCGCCGGTGTGTCGCACGATCTGGCTGATATCTCGAACTTTTTTTGTGACTGATGCGATCAACAGGCCACCGGGACCGTGAAATTAATGCCTCAGAGGGACCAAGTCGGGCCCCAGACGGTCGATCACCGAATTATTTCAAACACTTATTCTATTTACGCGGTCTTCCGGGGTCGTGCCTGGTGCCAGCGCCGAAGCAACCCTTCCGGTACCTCTTCCGCGGTCAGCGCGAAGACAAGATGATCGCGCCAGGCGCCGTCGATGTGGAGATAGCGTGGACGAAGCCCCTCCTCGCGGAATCCGAGTTTCTCCACGACCCTGCGGCTCGGCCCGTTCTCGGGGCGAATACAGACCTCGATACGGTGCAGCCCGACCGACCGGAAGCAATGGTCGACCGCGAGAGCGACGGCGGTGGGCATCACCCCGCGGCCCGCGACCGACTGGTCGACCCAGTAGCCGACATGGCCCGAGCACATCGATCCCCAGGTGATCCCGGCGACCGTCAACTGCCCGACGAGCCGCCCCTGGTACTCGATCACGAAGGGCAGCATGCGCCCGGCGTGCGCCTCTGCGCGCAGGTGCCGGACCATCTGACGGTACGTCGGCCGGTGCACGATCGGACCGCTGGGCGTGGGCGGCGGGATGGTCGCCTCCCAGGGGCGCAGCCAGTCCCGGTTGCGCCGGTTGACCTCACGCCAGGGCCGCTGGTCGCGCATCTTTATCGGACGGAGGGCGACATCGCCGTCCGTCAGCTCGACGGGCCAGGAAGGGCTGTTCAGCTCGCACCACCAGCGGGTCTGGGATGGTCGCCGCCCCGGAGCTGCTCGACGGCGTGCGTCAGCAGGGGCTCCAGGACGGCGAGGCCGTCCCGTACGCCTCCGGTGGAGCCCGGCAGGTTCACGATGAGCGTGCGCCCGGCGACTCCGGCCAGACCGCGGGACAGCACGGCCGTGGGGATCTTCTCCCTGCCGTACGCACGGATCGCCTCCGGGATGCCGGGCACCTCGTGGTCGATGACGGCGCGGGTGGCCTCGGGGGTGCGGTCGGTGGGCGAGATGCCGGTGCCGCCTGTGGTGAGGATCACGTCGTACCCGGCGTCGGCCCCGGCTCGCAGGGCCTGCTCGACGGGGTCGCCGTCGGGGACGACCTGGGGGCCCTCGACGTCGAAGCCGAGCGCGGCCAGCGCCTCGGCGATGATCGGCCCGCCCCGGTCGGCGTAGACCCCGGCGGCCGCGCGGTTGGAGGCCGTGACGACGAGCGCGCGGTAGGCGGTCATGCGCCGGCTCCTTCGCGGCTCCAGTCCCCCGACTTGCCGCCGGTCTTCTCCTCGACCCGCACGTCCGTGATGACCGCGCCCTTGTCGACGGCCTTGACCATGTCGATCACCGTGAGGGCGGCGACGGTCACCGCGGTGAGTGCCTCCATCTCGACGCCCGTACGGTCCGTCGTCTTCACCGTGGCGAGGATCTCGACGGCGTCATCCGCCACGGAGAGGTCCAGTTTCACCCCGGAGACGGCCAGCGGGTGGCAGAGCGGGATCAGGTCGGGCGTACGTTTGGCGCCCATGATGCCCGCGATCCGCGCGGTGGCCAGGGCGTCGCCCTTGGGGACGCCTTCCCCGCGCAGCAGCTCGATCACGCGGGGCGAGACCAGGACGCGGCCACTGGCGCGGGCGGTGCGCGACGTCACGTCCTTCGCGGATACGTCGACCATGCGGGCGGCGCCCGCTTCATCGATGTGCGTCAGTCCCTGCTGCGTACTCATGTGCTGTGGCGCTCCCGGTCCGGGGCCTCCCGCGGTGCGGCGCGAGGGGGTTTATGTGCGCGACACCGTACCGCGCGAAAGCGCCTTTCAGCCGAGCAGGACCACTTCGACGTCGGTGCCCGGCTCCACCGATGTGGTGTCCTCCGGGACGACGATCAGCGCGTTCGCGTGTGCGAGGGCCGCGACGAGGTGGGAGCCCGCGCCGCCCACGGGCCGCACGCTGCCCGCGTCGGCGTCGTACTGCCCGCGCAGGAACTGGCGCTTGCCCGCGGGGGAGGTCAGTGCCTTGTCGGCGGTGAGCGCCGCGCGTGCCGTGGGCCGGTGGACGTCCGGGAGGCCCATCAGGGCGCGCACCGCGGGACGCACGAAGATCTCGAAGGAGACGTACGACGACACGGGGTTGCCCGGCAGGGCGAGCAGCGGGGTGTGGTCGGGGCCGATGGAGCCGAAGCCCTGCGGCTTGCCCGGCTGCATGGCGAGCTTGCGGAACTCGACGCCGCTGCCCGTCTCGACGCCGTCCTCGGTCTCTCCGACGGAGGAGAGGGCCTCCTTCACGACGTCGTACGCGCCGACGCTGACGCCGCCCGTGGTGACGACGAGGTCGGCCCGGATCAGCTGATCCTCGATGGTGGAGCGCAGCGTCTCGGCGTCGTCGGCGACCGCGCCCACGCGGTAGGCGATCGCTCCGGCGTCCCGGGCCGCTGCGGTCAGGGCGAAGCTGTTGGAGTCGTAGATCTGGCCCTTGGCCAACTCCTCGCCGGGCTGGATCAGTTCGCTGCCGGTGGACATGACGACCACGCGGGGGCGCGGGCGCACCTTCACCGTGCCGCGGCCGATCGCGGCGAGGAGGGCGATCTGCGGGGCGCCGAGGACCGTGCCCGCGGCCAGGGCGCGGTCGCCCGCCTGGACGTCGCTGCCTCGCGCCCGCACATGCGCGCGTGCCTCGGCGGGGCGGTGCACACGGACCTCGCCAAAGGCTCCTTCGGGTGCGGCGCTGTGCGCGCGCATCCCGGAGACGGGGCCTTCACCGAGACCTCCGTCGGTCCACTCCACGGGGACGACGGCCTCGGCGCCGGGCGGCAGGGGTGCGCCGGTCATGATGCGGGCGGCCTGGCCCGCGCCGACCTCCGGCTGCTCGCCCTGGCCGGCGGCCACGTCACCGATGACCGTCAGGACGGCGGGGAATTCCTCGCTCGCGCCCGCGATGTCGGCGACCCGGACCGCGTAACCGTCCATGGAGCTGTTGTCGAAGGGCGGCAGCGAGACGGGCACCGTGACGTCCTCGACGAGTACGCAGCCCTGGGCGTCGAGGAGTTGGAGCTCGATGGGCTCCAGGGGGCGGACGCATCCGAGGATGTCGTCCAGGTGCTCGCTCACCGACCAGACGTGTTCCTGGCCGGTGGCTTCGGTCGTCGCGCTGCTGCTCAAAGTGCTACATCTCCTCGGACACGTAACTGCGAAGCCAGGCCTGGAAGTCCGGGCCCAGGTCTTCACGTTCGCATGCGAGTCTGACAATGGCACGCAGATAGTCGCCCCGGTCACCGGTGTCATAGCGGCGGCCCTTGAAGACGACGCCGTGCACGGGGCCGCCGACCTTCTCGTCGGCCGCGAGCTGCTGGAGGGCGTCAGTGAGCTGGATCTCGCCGCCGCGGCCCGGCTCGGTCTTGCGCAGTATGTCGAAGACGTGCGGGTCCAGGACATACCGGCCGATGATGGCGTAATTGCTGGGGGCGTCCGCCGGGTCGGGCTTCTCGACCAGGCCGGTCACCTTGACGACGTCGCCCTCGTCCGTGGCGTCCACGGCGGCGCAGCCGTACATGTGGATCTGCTCCGGGGCCACCTCCATAAGGGCGATGACGCTGCCGCCGTGCCGCTCCTGGACCTCGACCATGCGGGCGAGCAGCGGGTCACGCGGGTCGATCAGGTCGTCGCCGAGGAGCACGGCGAACGGTTCGTTGCCGACGTGCGGGGCCGCACAGAGGACGGCGTGACCGAGTCCCTTGGGGTCGCCCTGGCGCACGTAGTGCATGGTCGCGAGGTCGCTGGACTCCTGGACCTTCGCCAGTCTCGCCTCGTCGCCCTTCTTCAGAAGGGCCGACTCCAGTTCGTAGTTGCGGTCGAAGTGGTCCTCCAGGGGGCGCTTGTTGCGGCCCGTGATCATGAGGACGTCGTCGAGGCCGGCGGATGCGGCCTCCTCGACCACGTACTGGATCGCCGGCTTGTCGACGACCGGCAGCATCTCCTTGGGAGTGGCCTTGGTGGCCGGCAGGAACCGGGTGCCGAGGCCGGCTGCGGGAATGACAGCCTTGCTGATCCTTGGGGGGTGAGACTCAGTCATGTCCGTAACCATAACCGGTGCGTATGTGCGGAATCTGTGGGTCCGGACATTTTGTTCTCATATGAGCGCACATGGAAGGGTTTGTGAGCACACCATGCAGGAAACCGGTTCCGACCAGCCAACCAAGCGCACATTGCGCGGAGAATTCCTCGCGGTGAGACGCCGGTTGACTAGGGATGACGCGCAGAAGGCCGCCGTGGTTCTCGCCGACCGCGCATTGGAGCTGCCGGAGCTCTCCGGGGCGCGCACGGTCGCCGCGTACGTCTCCGTGGGGAGCGAACCGGGGACGCGCGCGCTCCTGGACGCCCTCCGCGCGCGCGGGACGCGGGTCCTGCTGCCGGTGCTCCTCGCGGACAACGACCTGGACTGGGCGGCCTATGAGGGCGAGGGCTCGCTGGCCCTCGCGCAACACCCGGGAAAGATGGCGCTCTTGGAACCCTCGGGGGCGCGGCTCGGGCCCGACGCGGTCGTGGCGGCGGACGCCGTGCTGCTGCCGGGCCTCGCCGTGGACGCCCGCGGGATGCGGCTCGGGCGCGGCGGCGGGTCGTACGACAGGGTGCTCGCCCGGCTCGGCAGGAGCGGGGCCGATCCGGCGCTCGTGGTGCTCCTGTACGACACGGAAGTCGTCGCACACGTCCCCCAGGAGCCGCACGACAAGCCGGTGCACGCCGTCGTCACCCCGTCCGGAGTACGCCGCTTCCGCTGACCCTCCGCATGCCTCCCCGTACGGCGAAAGGGCCCTCCACGCGCGCGTGGAGGGCCCTTTCACTGTCTCGTGCGGCGACTCAGGGCCGCAGCACCAGGGTGTCGTTCGTGCTCTTCTTCACGGCGCCCTTCGAGAAGGACCACGGCAGCAGCTCACCCTTGACCCACTTGCTGGTCTGGTCGGTGTAGTGCGCGCTGTAGGCGTGCCCCGAAGCGCCGGTGAGGTTGATCCACTTCGACTTGTCGAGGTCGTCGAGGTTCACCACCATGCGCATCGACGGCACCCACTGGACTCCGTAGCCGCCCGCCGCGTTCCAGCCGGTGGCGTTGACCGCCGCCTCGCCGCCGCCCAGCTTGAACGGGCCGCGGTTGAGCATGAACTGCAGCCAGCCGGGGCCTTCGACGCCCAGGGTCTGGTTCTTCAGGGTCAGCCGGTGCAGGCGGCCCCAGCTCCAGGTGTCGACGTCCTTGCCGAGCTTGGCCGTCAGGTCCCAGCGCGCGTCCTCCATGGCCCGGCCGAACAGCTGGTCACGGGTCTTGGTCGCGGCGTCCGTACGGGTCTTCGGCGACTTCCACCAGTCGTTGTCCTCGTCGTCGAGGATCGACCGGATCACTTCGTAGTAGCGGTCGCCGCCGTCGGGCTGCGCGGATTCCGCGTCGCGCTGGCCGCACTCGCGCACCCGCTCGGCCTCGTCGGCGGGACCGGTGTTCCCGGCCGGCTCGACGTTCAGGCACTGGCCCTTGACCCGCAGCTCCTTGGGCAGCTTGTTGCCGATGGAGAGCTTGAGGATGTTGCGCCAGACCGAGTTGAAGTACGCGGCAGCCGCCGAGTCGGGGTCCTGGGTGTAGTCCCAGCCCTCAAGGAGCTTCTGCGCCTCACGGACGTAGCTGTCCTTGACATCGATCTTCAGCAGCTTGGGCACCAGCAGCTTGGCGATCTCGCTGCTGTTGTCCATCTGCATCGTGCGCATGTCCTCGGTGGAGACCTTCCCACCGTTCTTGATCTTCGACTGGATCAGGTCGGTGATGCGCTGGCTGCGCGCCCCGTAGCCCCAGTCCGCCGTGAGCTCGTACGGGTAGTCGGACTTCTCCGGGTCGATCACGGCCTGGTTGGCGGTCACGATGTAGCCGCGCTTCGGGTCGTACTCGTAGGGCAGCGCGGACTGCGGGATGTAGCCGGTCCAGCGGTAGTCGGAGTCCCAGCCGGGCGCGGGCAGCGCGCCGTCGCCCTTGCCGCGGACCGGGATCTTGCCCGGCGCCTGGTAGCCGATGTGGCCGTCGCGGTCCGCGTAGATCAGGTTCTGCGAGGGCACTTCAAAAGAAGCGGCGGCCTTGCGGAAGCCCGTGAAGTCCTTCGCCTTGTTGAGCTCGAAGACGGCGTCCATCGAGTTGCCCGGCTGCAGCGCGGTCCAGCGCAGCGAGACTCCGTAGCCGTCGCCCCGGTCGGGGGCGGCGCTGTCGACGGTGGCCTTCTTGCCGACCTTCACGAGTTCGTCGTCGCGGTCGGACAGCAGGGGGCCGTTGCCGGTCTCCCGGACGGTGATCTTCTTCGACTTGCCGCCGGCGACCTTGATGGTCTCCACGCGCGTCTTGAAGGGCAGCACCTTGTCGTCGTACTCGTAACCGTCGCCCTCGAACTTCTCGAGGTAGAGGTCGGTGACGTCGGCGCCGAGGTTCGTCATGCCCCAGGCGATGTCCTGGTTGTGGCCGATGACCACACCGGGCATGCCGGCGAAGGTGTAGCCGGACACGTCGTACCGGCAGTCCTTGGAGAGCGACCGGCAGTGCAGGCCCATCTGGTACCAGGTGGAGGGCAGCTGCGGCGACAGGTGCGGGTCGTTGGCGAGCAGGGGCTTCCCGGTGATCGTGTGGTCGCCGGAGACCACCCAGGAGTTGGAGCCGATGCCGTTGCCGTTCGGGCCGAGGCCCGCGTCCGGGACGTTGTCCAGGATGTCGGAGAGGCCCGACAGCTGGGACTGCAGGCCGTTGGGGGCCTCCGTGTTGCCCGCGAGGCCCGTGCCCGCCGCGCCGCCGGTCTGTGACTGCGACTGGCTGCCCGCGCTGCCCTTGCCCTCGTACTCCTTGGTGACGCCGTTGTAGGCGCCCTCCTGGACGATGGGCTTGTTCCGGGCGTACGGGTACTTCGGGTACAGGTCCTCGATCTGGGACGGGCCCAGGCGGCTGGTCATCAGGGAGCGGTCGATCTCGTCCTGCATGTTGCCGCGCAGGTCCCAGGCCATGGCCTTGAGCCACGCCACGGAGTCGACCGGGGTCCACTCCTGGGGCTCGTAGTCGTTGGTGAAGCCAAGGGCGGCGTACTCCAGGGAGATGTCCTTGCCGCTCTTGTCCTTCAGGTAGGCGTTGACTCCCTTGGAGTACGCCTGGAGGTACTTCTTCGTCGAGGGCGAGAGCTTGGTGTCGTACTCCTTCTGCGCCACCCGGTGCCAGCCGAGCGTCCGCAGGAACTCATCGGTCTTGACCTGGCTCTTGCCGAACATCTCGGAGAGCCGCCCGGAGGTCGTATGGCGGCGGACGTCCATCTCCCAGAATCGGTCCTGCGCCTGGACGAAGCCCTGCGCCATGAACAGATCGGCGTCGGACTCGGCGTAGATCTGCGGGATTCCGTTGCCGTCGCGCTTCACGTCGACGGGACCGGCGAGGCCGTCGAGTTTGATCGTCCCCTTGGTCTGCGGGAAGGAGGCACGCACCGTACTGACGCTCCAGTACGCCCCGTAGCCGATGCCCGCCACGATGGCCAGGACCAGGACGATCACGAGGAGGCGGGCTCGCCGCCCCTTCTTCTTGCCGGACTTATGACCGGAAGAGGCGGTGGTATTCGAGGGCATCGCTGTCCTTGCTGTCCTTACGCGAGCGGCAGGGCTGGCTGGGCGGTGGTGGGAGCGCTGGAGCAACCATAGGCGCAGGGCACTGCGGCCCCGGACGCGGAGTCAGGAACGTACATCGCGACGCATCGCACGGGAGTTCGAAGGCGTCAAGAAAGCGTTAACAATTAGGTAAGGTAACGAAGTACTTGGCTCACGCGGAGGAAGGAACGGCCCCTGACTGTCCACGATCTCAACCAGCTTCTGCTCATCTGCTCGCTCGTCCTGCTCGTCGCGGTGGCGGCGGTCCGGATCTCGTCGCGCAGTGGGCTGCCCAGCCTGCTTCTCTACCTGGGCATCGGCATTGCCATGGGCCAGGACGGCATCGGCAACGTCACGTTCAACAATGCCGAGTTGACGCAGGTCATCGGCTATGCGGCGCTCGTCGTGATCCTCGCCGAGGGCGGCCTCGGCACGAAGTGGAAAGAGATCAAGCCCGCGTTGCCCGCGGCCGCCGTCCTGTCGCTCGCCGGCATCGCGGTGAGCGTCGGCGTGACGGCCGCCGGCGCCCACTACCTGGTCGGCCTGGAGTGGCGCCAGGCGCTCATCATCGGCGCGGTGGTCTCCTCGACGGACGCGGCGGCGGTCTTCTCCGTGCTGCGGAAGGTTCCGCTGCCCTCGCGCGTGACGGGCATCCTGGAGGCGGAATCGGGCTTCAACGACGCCCCCGTGGTGATCCTGGTCGTGGCCTTCTCCACGGCGGGGCCCGTGGAGCACTGGTACGTCCTCGTCGCCGAGATCGCCCTGGAGCTGGCGATCGGTGCCGCGATCGGCCTCGCGGTGGGCTGGCTCGGCGCCTACGGCCTGCGGCACGTGGCACTGCCCGCCTCGGGTCTCTACCCCATCGCCGTGATGGCCATCGCGGTCGCCGCCTACGCGGCCGGAGCCATGGCGCACGGCAGTGGATTCCTCGCCGTCTACCTCGCGGCGATGGTCCTCGGCAACGCGAAGCTGCCGCACTGGCCCGCCACCCGCGGCTTCGCCGAAGGGCTCGGCTGGATCGCGCAGATCGGCATGTTCGTCCTGCTCGGCCTCCTGGTCACCCCGCACGACCTGCTCGACGACACCTGGCCCGCGATCATCATCGGCTTGATCCTGACCATGGTGGCCAGACCGCTGGGGGTCATCGCCAGCCTGCTGCCGTTCCGCATGCCCTGGCAGGAGAAGGCCCTGATGTCCTGGGCCGGCCTGCGCGGAGCCGTGCCCATCATCCTGGCCACGATCCCGATGGTGAACGGCGTCGACGAGAGCCAGCGGATCTTCAACATCGTCTTCGTCCTGGTCGTCGTGTACACCCTCATCCAGGGCCCCACGCTCCCGTGGCTGGCCCGGAAGCTGAGCCTCGGCGACTCTTCGGGCGCTGCCGACCTGGGCATCGAGTCGGCGCCCCTGGAACGCCTTCGCGGGCACCTGCTCTCGGTGGCGATCCCGAAGGGATCGCGGATGCATGGCGTCGAGGTGGGCGAACTGCGGATGCCCGCGGGGGCGGCGGTCACGCTCGTCGTTCGCAACGGCGAATCATTCGTGCCGCAGCCCACGACGGTGCTGCAGCGCGGCGATGAGCTCCTGGTGGTCGCCACCGACCCGGTGCGCGACGCGGCGGAGCGGCGCCTGCGGGCCGTCGGACAGGGCGGAAAGCTGGCCGGATGGCTGGGAACCACTGGTCACGAGAGTCACGCCCCGGAAGGGCGGGGCAATCGCAGGTGACGGGCGCCTCAATCTCCGCATTCGCAGGGCCAACGGCGTCATTCCCTGTACGATGAAGGCACACTTCTTCTGTACCAACTGATCGAACCAACTCTGTCTGAAGCAGAGCTGGCGCCGACCGTATGGCGGCCGCGTGTCCTCGCAGTGGGCAACCGGCATCTACCGCAGTTCCGCGCAAGAGGACAGCTCTCGGCGCCGCCGCCCTGAAAAGGGGGCCGCGCTACCAGGCGGCAGAAAGGCACGGGCCGTGGCATCCACGGTCACCTCCCGCCCGGGATACGGACAGCTGCTGCGCACCCGCGGCGCCTGGACGTTTCTCCTGCCCGGCTTCGCGGCACGACAGCCCTTCGCGATGCTGACCATCTCCATCGTGCTGCTCGTGCAGCACACCACCGGCTCGTACGGCATCGCCGGTGCCGTGTCGGCCGTCACCGGTGTCTCCATGGCGGTGTTCGCCCCCTTCGGAGGCAAGCTCGCCGACCGGTTCGGCCAGCGCGCCGTACTGGTGCCCGGCGTGCTCATCCACACGGTGTCGGTGCTCTCCCTGACGGTGCTCGCGCTCTCGGACGCCCCCTTGTGGGCGCTCTTCGTCGCGGCGGTGCCCACCGGCGCCTCGCAGCCTCAGATCAGCCCCATGGTGCGGGCCCGCTGGGGCGTCAAGCTCCAGGACACCCCGCTGGCGGGCACGGCGGCCGCCTTCGAGTCGGTCACGGACGAGCTGACGTTCGTCCTCGGCCCGCTCTTCGCGACCGCGCTGTGCACGACCATCGACCCGGCGGCCGGACTCTTCACGGAGGCCGGACTCACGCTGGTGGGCGGTCTCCTGTTCGCCGCACAGAAGAGCACCCAGCCCAAGCCGGCCTCCCGCGAGGAGCACGCGCGCGTGGAGCACGTCTCGGCGCTGCGCATCCCCGGCGTACGCGTCCTGATCGCCACCTTCCTGGGCATCGGCGCGGTCTTCGGCGGCATGCAGGTCTCGCTGGCAGCCTTCACCGAGTCCATCGGCGAACCCGGCCTGAACGGCGTCCTGTACGGCACGTTCGCGGCGGGCAACATGCTCTCCGGGCTCGTCTGCGGCGCCATCGCCTGGAAGATCGCCCCGCAGCGGCGGCTCCTCGTCGGGTACACGGCGCTGACCCTGATGGCCTCCGGGCTGTGGGCCGCGCACTCCGTGGTGCTCCTCGCCGGACTCGGCCTCCTGGTGGGCGTCTGCATCGCGCCCGCGCTGATCACCGGCTACACGCTGGTCGACCGTCTGGTGGACCCGTCCGGCCGGACCGAGGCCTTCACCTGGCTCACCGGCGCCGTCGCGCTCGGCCAGGCCGCCGCCGTCACGGTCGCCGGACAGCTGGAGGACCGCTTCTGGGACGGCGCCGGATTCCTGGTGCCGCTTGGCGGTACGGCGCTGGCCCTCGCGGTGCTCGTCACCCTGCGCTCGCGGCTCGTGCCGCGGTCCGTCGGACGCACCGTGGCACGTGGCGTGGGTCACCGCGAGCCGGTCACGGTGGACTGATCTCGCGGAATACGTCACTATGGACCGTCGTTAGCACTCATCGAGTGAGAGTGCCAGGAGGAAGCAAGTGCCGACGTACCAGTACCAGTGCACCGAATGCGGCGAGGGCCTCGAGGCGGTGCAGAAGTTCACCGATGACGCTTTGACCGTATGCCCCAGCTGCGACGGACGCCTCAAGAAGGTGTTCTCGGCCGTCGGCATCGTCTTCAAGGGCTCCGGCTTCTACCGCAACGACAGCCGCGGCTCGTCGTCGAGCAGCACGCCGTCCACGGCGAACGCGTCGAAGTCGTCGGACTCCAAGTCCTCGGACTCCAAGTCTTCCGCGAGCGCTTCGTCGTCGTCCTCGTCGTCCTCGGACTCGAAGTCGTCCGGCTCCTCCTCGGGGTCGTCGTCCAGCTCCTCGAGCTCGTCGGCCGCCTAGGGCGAACCGCCCCGCGCACGTCTTTCTTCCAGGTCCCCGCCGTCCTTCGACGGCGGGGATCTCGGCGTTCCCGGGCCCGGCTACTGTGCTGGGCATGGTGAATACGGCGAACGCGACGCGGGCCGAGATCGGTGTCATCGGCGGCTCCGGCTTCTACTCCTTCCTCGACAACGTGACCGAACTCCAGGTCGACACCCCGTACGGAGCGCCCAGCGACTCCCTCTTCATCGGTGACATCGCCGGGCGGCGGGTCGCGTTCCTGCCCCGGCACGGCCGCGGACACCATCTGCCGCCGCATCGCATCAACTACCGCGCCAACCTGTGGGCGTTGCGCTCCGTAGGCGTACGGCAGGTGCTCGGCCCGTGTGCGGTGGGCGGGCTCCGGCCCGAGTTCGGGCCGGGGACGCTGCTGGTGCCCGATCAGCTCGTGGACCGCACGAAGACGCGTGCGCAGACGTATTTCGACGGGCTCCCGCTGCCGGACGGGAGCATTCCGAACGTCGTGCACGTGTCGCTTGCCGACCCGTACTGCCCTGCCGGGCGCAGCGCCGCGCTGAAGGCGGCCCGCGGCCGGGAGTGGGAGCCGGTGGACGGCGGGACGCTCGTGGTCATCGAGGGGCCGCGGTTCTCGACCCGGGCCGAATCGGTCTGGCACGCGGCGCAGGGCTGGTCGGTGGTGGGCATGACCGGGCATCCCGAGGCCGTGCTCGCCCGTGAACTGGAGCTCTGCTACACGTCGTTGACGCTGGTCACGGACCTGGACGCGGGTGCGGAGAGCGGCGAGGGCGTCTCGCACGAAGAGGTGCTCCAGGTCTTCGCGGCCAATGTGGACCGGCTGCGGACGGTGCTGTTCGACGCGGTGGCGGGGCTGCCGGCGGAGGGTGAGCGGGACTGTTCGTGTGCGGGGGCGCTGGGCGGGCTTGAGCCGGGGATTCGGCTGCCGTGAGGTGAGGGGGCCAGGGGCCGAGGGGGGGAGGAACTTCCCCTTCGGGTGAGGGAGTTGTCCACAACCGGCGAGTAGTCCACGGGGCTCAGCGGGATTCGGCGGGAGCCCGCATCGTGAGAGCGGAAGGCAAGATCCGCAGCTCTCTCGACCCCGCAGGTGGTGGCCGCCGTGGCGCACGTTCCCTCAGACATCTCCTCCCCTCCTCCTCCCCCACCGTGCCCCGTGCCGCACTTCTCCCCCGTGCGGGTCAGCGGCGGGCACCGCGGCCTGCGAAGACTGCTGCGGCACAGACGGCGGGCCATGGCCGCGGGGCTTGCGGTGACCGCGGCGGCGCTCGTGGCCGCCGGGCCGCGGAGTGCCGAACAGGCGCCGCCGCAGGGGCATCCGGCAGCCGCCGCCGCGCCTTCACGGACCGGGACGGAGCGCCCTCGGGCCGCGGCCCTGGTGACGGCGCCGGTGCGGATCGCGGACGCGGAGACGGTGCGGCTGCTGCACCGGGGCGACCGGGTCGATGTCGTCGCCTCCGACGGCTCCGCGTCGCGGGTGGTGGCCGCCGGGGCGCGGGTGACCGAGGTGCCCGGGCCTCAGGAGGGCGCGGCCGAAAGCGCGGCTGAGCCCGGGGCGTTGGTCGTGCTCTCCGTGCCACGGGCGACGGCGGCACGGCTGGCCGGAGCCGGAGCGGGCATGCGCCTGGCGGTGACGCTGTGCTGACTCACGTGCTGACCCACGTACTCCGTCGCGTACTGACTCGCGTGCCGACTCACGGTGTGTGCGACTGCATCGAATTTCTGTCAAGTCGCTCGTTCGGGTTGCCCAATTGGACAGTCCTACCAGGCCCTACCGTAGTTTGCGAAGCTGTCTGTTTCACGAACTGCATTTGCAACGAAAGGCCTCGTGGTGAGCGAGAAGAACGACCCGAGTCTCTGGGAAGGCTTCAAGGCCTTCCTGATGCGCGGCAATGTCGTCGACCTGGCGGTCGCGGTGGTCATCGGAGCCGCGTTCACGAACATCGTGAACTCCGTGGTGAAGGGTGTCATCAACCCGCTGGTCGGCGCCTTCGGCACGAAGGACCTCGACCACTACAGCTCGTGCCTGAAGGACCCGTGCGTCATGAAGGCGGACGGCACGGTCGAGAGCGGCATCCCGATCATGTGGGGATCGGTCCTCAGCGCGACCCTCAGCTTTGTGATCACCGCGGCCGTCGTCTACTTCCTGATGGTGCTGCCCATGGCCAAGTATCTGGCGAGGCAGGCCGCGCGGAAGGCCGCGAAGGAGGGCACACAGGAGATCATCGAGATCTCGGAGCTGGAGGTCCTCAAGGAGATCCGCGACGCCCTGGTGGCGCAGCGCGGCTCGGGGCACGACGAGCGCTAGCGCGGGTTCAGACGTGGTGGGGCGGCTTCTCGTCGAGGAAACGCGCCAGGTCGGCGGCGCTGTCGCCGCCGACCGGAGGCCGCTCGCCCCACCCGCGGTCCGTGTCGTCCGAAGACTGCTGCGACAGGGGATCGTCGAAGACCAGGGCGCTCTTCGGCTTCTTCGGCGCCTCGGAGTGCTCCGGGGTCTCCGATTCCTCCGGATCACGCGGTTCGGGGGCAGGGGCGGTGCTCATATGTCCAGGGTACGTCCGTGGAGCGTGGCGGCGGCCGTCAGACGGCCGTGAGCCCCTGGGCGGCGAAGATCTCCCTGGCGGCGGCCACCTCGGCGGGGGTGGGCGAGGGGGTGTCGCGCAGGGTGAAGTCCTTGCCGAGGGCGTCCCACTTCGCCTCGCCCAGTTTGTGGAAGGGCAGCACGTCGACGCGCGAGACGTTGCCGAGCGAGGCGGCGAAGCGGGCGACGCCCTCGATGTTCTCCGGGTCGTCGGTGAGACCGGGGACGAGGACGAAGCGCACCCAGACGTCCTTGCCGAGGCCGGCGAGGCGCTCGGCGAAGCCGAGAGTGGGCCGCAGCGGGCGCCCGGTGACCTTCTTGTACGTCTCGCGGTCCCAGGACTTGATGTCGAGGAGCACGAGGTCGACGTCCCGGAGCAGGGCGTCGGTGGCGCGCACGCCGAGGAAGCCCGAGGTGTCCAGGGCGGTGTGCAGGCCGAGCTCGTGCTTGAGGCGGTGCAGCAGTTCGCCGGTGAAGACGGGCTGCAGGAGGGGTTCGCCGCCGCTGACGGTGGCACCGCCGCCCGCCGCCGAGATGAACCTGGTGTACTTGGCGGCCTCCGTGATCATGTCGTCGACGGTGGTCCGCTTCCCGTCACGCATCCGCCAGGTGTCGGGGTTGTGGCAGTACAGGCAGGTCAGCGGGCAGCCCGAGAGGAACGTGACGAAGCGGGTGCCGGGGCCGTCGACGCCGGTGGACAGGTCCCAGGAGTGCAGGGATCCGGTGACGGGGCGCCGGGTGACCGCGGCCGCCGGGGTCGCCGTGTCGAGCAGGACAGCCATGGCAGAACTCCCGAACTACTGGCAGGGCGTGGTGTTCGCGGCGCCCGGAGCCGGAGTGAGGGTCCGGCTCCGGGGCCGCGGATCAGGGGTGGCTCGTGGGGAGCCGGTGGCTCAGAGGGAGCCGTGGAAGGTGCGGTTGATGACGTCGAGCTGCTGGTCGCGGGTCAGGCGGACGAAGTTGACCGCGTAGCCGGAGACCCGGATGGTCAGCTGCGGGTAGTTCTCCGGGTGCTCCATGGCGTCCTGGAGGGTCGCCTTGTCGAGCACGTTGACGTTCATGTGGAAGCCATCGCTCGCCATGTAGCCGTCGAGGACTCCGGAGAGGTTCTGGATCCGCTCCCCGGGGGTGCGGCCCAGGGCGTCGGGCGTGATGGTGTTGGTGAGCGAGATACCGTCCTCGGCGTCGTCGTAGTCGAGCTTGGCGACCGACAGCGCGGAGGCGATGTAGCCGTGCTGGTCACGGCCGTTCATCGGGTTGGCGCCGGGGGCGAACGGCTCGCCCGCGCGGCGGCCGTCGGGGGTGTTGCCGGTCTTCTTGCCGTAGACGACGTTCGAGGTGATCGTCAGGACGGACTGGGTGTGCACCGCGTTCCGGTAGGTCGGGTGCTGCCGGATCTTGCCCATGAAGTCCGAGACGATGCGCCGGGCGATGTGGTCGGCCCGCTCGTCGTTGTTGCCGTAGGCCGGGTAGTCGCCCTCGATCTCGTAGTCGACGGCCAGGCCCGTCTCGTCGCGGATGACCTTGACCTTGGCGTGCTTGATGGCGGAGAGCGAGTCGGCGGCGACGGACAGGCCCGCGATGCCGCACGCCATCGTGCGCAGGATCTCCTGGTCGTGCAGCGCCATCTCGATGCGCTCGTAGGCGTACTTGTCATGCATGTAGTGGATGACGTTCAGCGCGTGGACATAGGTCTTGCCGAGCCAGCCGAGCATCGCGTCGTAGCGCTCGGCGACGGTGTCGTAGTCCAGGTAGTCGCCCTCGATGGGCTCGAAGCCCTCGACGACGCGCTTGCCGGTCTTCTCGTCGCGGCCGCCGTTGATCGCGTAGAGCAGGGCCTTGGCGACGTTGACGCGGGCGCCGAAGAACTGCATCTGCTTGCCGACGGCCATCGCCGACACACAGCAGGCGATCGCGGTGTCATCGCCGTACTTGGGGCGCATCAGGTCGTCGGACTCGAACTGGATGGCCGAGGTGTCGATGGCGACCTTCGCGGCGAAGTCCTTGAAGCCCTGGG
This sequence comes from Streptomyces sp. NBC_01283, assembly GCF_041435335.1. NCBI lineage: Bacteria > Bacillati > Actinomycetota > Actinomycetes > Kitasatosporales > Streptomycetaceae > Streptomyces > Streptomyces sp. NBC_01283. Next base: position 5,333,563 of record NZ_CP108430.1, on the reverse strand, counting down.
GCAGTTCCCGCGCCCAGAAGACCGTGAGGTTCGGCTCGGGGGCCGGGCCCAGGTTGTAGAGGGTCTGCAGGGCACGGAACGTGGTGCGGGAGACCAGCGGGCGGCTGTCCTCGCCGATGCCCGCCATGGACCAGGTGACCCAGGTCGGGTCGCCGGAGAAGCCCTCGTTGTACTCGGGGGTGCGCAGGAAGCGGACGATGCGGAGCTTGATGACGAAGTCGTCGATGAACTCCTGGGCCTCGGCCTCGGTGATGCGGCCGGCCTCGATGTCGCGCTGGAGGTAGATGTCGAGGAAGTTGTCGATGCGGCCGATCGACATGGCCGCGCCGTTCTGCTCCTTCACGGCGGCCAGGTAGGCGAAGTACAGCCACTGGACGGCCTCGCGGCCGGTGGTGGCGGGGGCCGAGATGTCGTAGCCGTACGACATCGCCATGGCCTTCAGCTCGCCCAGGGCCTTGATCTGCTCGGAGGTCTCCTCGCGGGCCCGGATGACGTCCTCGGTGGCCCACTCCTCGCCCAGCCGGTCCCGGTCGGCCTCCTTGGCGGCGATGAGGCGGTCGACTCCGTAGAGCGCGACGCGGCGGTAGTCGCCGATGATGCGGCCGCGGCCGTAGGCGTCGGGCAGGCCGGTGATGATGCCGGAGGAGCGGCAGGCGCGGATCTCGGGCGTGTAGGCGTCGAAGACACCTTCGTTGTGGGTCTTGCGGAGGTGCGTGTAGATGTCCTTGACCTCGGGGTCCGCCGCGTAGCCGTAGGCGTTGAGGGCGCCTTCGACCATCCGCCAGCCGCCGTTGGGCATGATGGCGCGCTTGAGCGGGGCGTCGGTCTGGAGGCCGACGATCAGGTCGCGGTCGGCGTCGATGAAGCCGGGCTTGAAGGCGTCGATGCGGGACGGGGTCTTCACGTCCACGTCGTAGATGCCGCGTTCGATCTCCGCGGGGAACATCGCCAGGAGCTTCTGCCAGACCTGGGTGGTGCGTTCGGTCGGGCCGGCCAGGAAGGAGTCGTCACCCTCGTACGGGGTGTAGTTCTGCTGCACGAAGTCGCGGACGTCGATGGCGTCCCGCCACAGACCGCCCTTGAAGCCGTCCCATGCCTCGCCGTGCACTGTCGTTTCCGCGGGAGTGGCAGTCATCGCAGACACCTTCCGTTTCGCCTTTTCGCTACGTGTCCATTCCACTCCGGTTTGATCGATCAGGGGCTCAGCAATGGTCCCCACTTCAGGGCCCGAGGTCCCTTCCCGCCGCCCCCGGAACCGCACTCACCCACCCTGACCTGCGGTTCCTCTCGGGACTTTGGACCCAAGTTCACTTGTGAACGCATTCACAAGAATTTCCCGGGAATCCCGTGGTACGGGGCCGGGCCCGGCGCGCCGTGGTGCGGGGCCGGGACATGCCAGTGGGCCGGGTGCTCCCACACCCGGCCCACCGTGCCGACGCCGCGAAGGGCGTCAGCTCGGGGATTCCGCGCCCTTGCGGGCGTAGAACCACCAGCAGACCGCGATACAGCTGACGTAGAAGGCCACGAAGCCCCACATCGCGCTGGTGACCGCGAAGTTGGCGAACATCGCCGGGATGAAGAAGAAGCCGTAGGCCGCGATGGCGGAGGTGAAGCCGGTGACGGCACCCGCCTCCATCTCGGACTGCTTCAGCGCCTTCGTGTAGGCGGGGGTTCCCTCCTCAAGGCCCTTCAGGTGCTGGGAGCGGAAGATCACCGGGATCTGGCGGAACGTGGAGCCGTTGCCGATGCCCGAGAAGAAGAACGCGCACAGGAAGCAGGCGAAGAAGCCGTAGAAGTTGCCGTTGTCGCCGCCGGAGGGGAGGAAGTTGATGACTCCGATGATCGAGGCCGCCATGCCGACGAACGAGATGATGGTGACCCTGGCGCCGCCGATCTTGTCGGCGATCCAGCCGCCGGCCCAGCGGGCGAGCGCACCCACGGCCGGGCCCATCCAGGCGTACGTGGCCGCGGAATAGGCCGCGTCGATCGGCGTGAACGTGGTCTTGATGAGCATCGGCAGAGCCGCGGCGAAGCCGATGAAGGAACCGAACGTGCCGACGTAGAGCCAGGTCATCAGCCAGTTGTGCTTGCGCTTGAAGATGATCTTCTGCTGGCTGAAGGGGGTCGACGCGACCTTCAGGTCGTTCTGACCGAACCACGCGACGGCGGCCAGGATCACCAGGACGGGCACCCACAGGAACGCGGCGTTCTGCAGCCAGACCGGCGTGCCGTCCGCCTTGTGCTGGGCCGAGCCCACCGCGAGGACCGAGCTGGTGATGACGATCGGGGTGACCAGCTGGACGACGGAGACACCGAGGTTGCCGAGGCCGCCGTTGATGCCGGTGGCGTTGCCCTTGTCGCGCTTGGGGAAGAAGAAGCCGATGTTGGCGAGGGACGAGGCGAAGTTGGCGCCGCCGACACCACAGAGGGCCGCGATGGCGACCATCACGCCGTACGAGGTGTTCGGGTCCTGCACCGCGATGCCGAGCCAGATAAGCGGGATGACCAGGACGACCGTGGAGAGCGCGGTGAAGCGGCGCTGGCCGATCATCGGGCCGAGGAACGTGTAGAGGACGCGCGCCGTGCCGCCGGTGATGCCGGGGATGGCCGTCAGCCAGAACAGCTGCGAGGTGGAGAAGCCGAAGCCGACGTCCTTCAGGTTGGTCGCCGTGACCGACCACACCTGCCAGACGACGAACGCGACCAGGAGGGCGGGGACGGCGATCCACAGATTGCGGGAGGCGACCTTCTTGCCGACGGACTTCCAGAAGAGCTCGTTCTCCGGCTCCCAGTCGGTGATGGTCTTGCCGGGACGGTACTGAGCGGGGTCGTACGTCGTGCCCGTGGGGGCGGTCCGTACTTCTTGAGTGGCAGGCGATCTCATGTTGGTTCCCAGTTCGCTACCGGTCCCGACCTTGCTCCGGGGCCTGACGTATCCACCGTCCCGTGCGCGGATCTTCGCGAGCAGAGTCATAGGGCATCCGTTGACCAGCCCAAAGGCACCAAGATCAGGGGTCCTTCGGACCCCGTGGGCCGCCTGCCGTACGGCGCGCGGGTATCAGTGCCGACCCGCTGGGCGCCGCAGCCCCATTCGGGGGGAGCCTTCTGCTGTGGTGGCCGCATGACGTCGACACCGGCCCCCGGGCCAACACCAGAGCCGCCGCCCGCCTCCGCCACCCTGCTGCCCCTGCGCGCACGCGGGCGCGAGGAAGCGCACCGGGCCGCGACTCCGCTGGAACTCTTCTTCGACCTCTGCTTCGTCGTGGCGGTCGCGCAGGCCGGGGCCGAGCTCGTGCACGCCGTGGCCGAGGGGCACACGGGTGAGGGCGTGCTCAACTACGCGATGGTGTTCTTCGCCCTGTTCTGGGCGTGGGTCAACTTCTCGTGGTTCGCGTCGGCGTACGACAACGACGACGTGCTCTACCGGGTCGTCACGCTCGTACAGATCGCCGGTGTGCTCGTGTTCGCCGCCGGGGTCTCCAAGGGGTTCGAGGACCACGACTTCCTGCTCATCTGGCTCGGCTACGCGATCATGCGGGTCGCGCTCACCATCCAGTGGCTGCGCGTGGCCAGCTCGGCCACGGGCGCCGAGCGCGGCACGGCGCTGCGGTACGCGGCCGGTGTGCTGGTCTGTCAGATCGGCTGGTCAGGGCTGCTGTTCCTGCCGGAGGGCGGCCGGGCCTGGCTGTTCCTCGGGATGGCGATCGCGGAGATGTGCGTGCCGGTGTTCGCGGAGCGGGCGTACACGACGGCCTGGCATCCGCATCACATCTCCGAGCGGTACGGCCTGTTCACGATCATCGTGCTCGGCGAGACGATCGCGGCGGCGACCGTCGCGGTGAAGTCCGGCATCGACGAGCACGACGCGCTGGGCGAGCTCCTGCCCATCGCGGTGGGCGGCCTGCTGATGGTCTTCGCCGCCTGGTGGATCTACTTCGTCGTGCCCATCCACGGCCGTCTGAGCGGAAACCGCCAGGCCTTCCTCTGGGGATACGGCCACTACTTCATCCTCGGCGCGGCGGCCGCGATCGGTGCCGGGATCGAGGTCGCGGTCGAGGAGGCCGTCGGCAAGGCGCATATCTCCACGTTCGCCGCGTCGGCCGCCGTGACCGTACCGATGGCGCTGTATCTCCTCACCGTCTGGCTGCTGCACTCCCGTTACTACAAGGTGGGCCTCGCCCAGCAACTGGTGCTGCCCGTGAGCGCGCTTGCAACCCTCGCGAGCACGTTCGCCGGGAGCTGGGCGGTCCTGGTCGCGGGGCTCGTGGCGACGGCCACCGTCGCGACCGGCGTGACACTCACCAGCCGGATGGCGCGCCGGGCGGCAGCCAGGTAACTGCCCCGCGTGGTACGCAAGTCGGCATGGCTTCAGCGAGCTCTCCCACCGACCCCGTGACGAACCCCGTCACCCACCCCGTAACCAACTCCCTCACCGACGTCCCCGGCCTTCGCGTGGGTCATGCCACCCGCACCGCGCCCGCTCACGAAGGCCACCTCACCGGCACCACCGTCGTGCTCGCCCCGGCGGGCGGCGCCGTCGCGGCCGTGGATGTGCGCGGCGGCGGCCCCGGCACCCGTGAGACGGACGCGCTCGACCCCCGCAACCTGGTGCAGCGCGTCGAGGCCGTCGTACTGACCGGCGGCAGCGCGTACGGCCTGGACTCCGCGACCGGCGTGATGGCGTGGCTGGAGGAGCAGGGGCGCGGTGTGCGGGTCGGCGCCGATCCGTCCCACGTCGTCCCCGTGGTCCCGGCCGCCTGCGTCTTCGACCTCGGCCGTGGCGGCGACTTCACGGCACGCCCCGACGCCACGACGGGCCGCGCCGCGGTGGAGGCGGCCGCGGGCAGCGAACCGTTCACGCCCGTCGAGGAAGGGAACGTGGGCGCGGGCACCGGCGCCGTGTTCGGGAAGGTCAAGGGCGGCATCGGCAGCGCGAGCGTCAGGCTGGACTCGGGCATCACGGTCGCCGCCCTGGTCGTGGCGAACGCGGCGGGCTCCGGGGTCGACGCGGGGACGGGCGCGCTGTACGGGCGGTACTTCGAGGGGCGGCAGGTGGTCCACCCCGCCCCCGAGGTGCACGAGCGGGCCGCACGCCGCCTGGCCGAAGCCGCCGCCGCCGGGAACGGGCCTCCGCCGCTGAACACCACCCTCGCCGTGGTCGCCACGGACGCCGAACTCACCAAGGCCCAGGCGCAGAAGCTCGCCGGTACGTCGCACGACGGCATGGCGCGCGCCGTACGGCCCGTCCATCTCCTCAACGACGGAGACACCGTCTTCGCCCTCGCGACCGGCGAGCAGCCGCTGCCGGGGGCCGGGCACAACCCCCTCGCCCTGAACGAGATCCTCGCGGCGGGCGCGGACATGGTGACCGCGGCGATCGTCCGGGCGCTCCTGGCCGCGGAGTCCGTCCGGACGCCGGGCGGCAACTTCCCCTCGTACCGGGACCTTTACGGCAAGCAAGCAGGCGAGCAGGCAGACTGACAGAGCAGCCAATCATCCTGATAGAACCCAAAGCGCCTTCTAAGGGAATTACCAGAAAGAACAGCTACAAATAGGCGCACACCAGAGCCTGTTGGGCGGCCGACGGGCCGTGCTCGTGTGCCCGCGCTCACATTAAGCGGAAGGAACCTTTCCGCCAGCAGGCAGCTCTTAACTCGTACTGGATCAGAACGCGCACTTCGCACAAAGATGGAGCAGCCCGTGACAACGTCGCACATAGCCAAGCCCCGGCGGCGCACCCTTCTGGCGGCCACCGCGCTCGCCGCCGTGGGTGCACTCGCCCTCACGGCCTGTGGCGGCGACGCGGACGCCGACGGAGACGGCAAGGACGGCAAGTCCAAGACGCAGGGCGCCGACATCACCATCTCGGCGAAGGACGGCTCGACCGGCGCGTCCATCAACGCCACCGGCGTCAAGGTCAAGGGCGGCAAGCTGACCGAGGTGAAGATGACCCTGGTCTCCACCGGGGCGGCGGTCGACGGCGCGCTCTCCTCCGACGGCACCAGCTGGAAGCCCAAGGCCCAGCTGGAGCGCGGCATGAAGTACAAGATCACGGCCGATGCCAAGGACGCCAAGGGCAAGGAAGCGACCGAGAACTCGATCTTCACCACGGTCTCGAAGGACAACAGCTTCATCGGCAGTTACACGCCCGACGGCGGCACGAAGGTCGGCGTCGGCATGCCGGTCTCCTTCAACTTCGACAAGGCGATCACCGAGAAGCAGTCCGTCCAGTCGCACATCAAGGTGACCTCCGACAGCGGCCAGAAGGTCGTGGGCCACTGGTTCGGCAACCAGCGCCTGGACTTCAGGCCCGAGGAGTACTGGAAGGCCGGCTCCAAGGTCACGATGAAGATCGACCTGGAAGGCGTGAAGGGCGCGGACGGCGCCACCGGCGTGCAGAACAAGACCGTCACCTTCACCATCGGCCGGGCGCAGGTCTCCACGGTCGACGTGAAGGCCAAGAAGATGACGATCGAGCGCGACGGCAAGGTCATCAAGACCATCCCGATCTCCGCGGGCAGCCCGTCGAACCCCACGTACAACGGGAAAATGGTGATCTCCGAGAAGTTCACCCAGACCCGGATGAACGGCGACACGGTCGGCTTCGGCGGTGAGTACGACATCAAGGACGTCCCGCACGCGATGCGCCTGTCGTCCTCCGGCACCTTCATCCACGGCAACTACTGGGGCTCGCCCTCGATCTTCGGCAGCGCCAACACCAGCCACGGCTGCGTCGGACTGCAGGACGCACAGGGCGCGGGCGACTCCAGCACGCCGGGCGCGTGGTTCTACGACAACTCCCTCATCGGGGACATCGTGACGGTCCAGGGTTCCCCCGACGAGACCATCGCGCCGGACAACGGCCTCAACGGCTGGAACATGTCCTGGAGCGAGTGGACGGCGGGCAGTGCGGGCTGATCCCAGCCGCCACTCCTGACCCTCTCACCAGGCCCAACACCGCGAGCCGCACGGGAACTTGCCGTGCGGCTCGCACGTTTTCCGGTTCCCGGGCATGATGTCCGACGCAGGGGCTACGGTATGCACTCACAAGGTGACATGCAGCAACGCCGGGAGAGACCTTGAGCGTTCCGTACGAGTACGAGACGGCGTACGAGCCACAGTCGGCCGAGCAGGAGTCTCCGCACTCTCCGCAGGAGCATCTCGAGCGGCTTCTTCGCCGCGCGATGAACTCCTTCGACCTGCCGGACGAGACGATAGGGCTCCTGGACTCCGCTCTGGCGTACGACAGTTCGCTGCACTCCGCGCACCACAGCGCGGGCCTGCACCGCGAGACCTACCGTCACACGTGGCTCCTCGCCGACGCCGGTGCGCTCACGCTCTGGGAGCTCGTGCACAACACCGGCCCCGGCAGCCACGCCCAGTACGAGCTGTACGCGGACGAGGAGGAGGCCGGCGTCGCCACCTCGCGCCTGCCGCTCCCGCCCGACACCCCCGTCGGCGTCTGCGAGCAGCCCGTCGTGCTCCAGCTCCCACCCCCCGACGAACCCCGTCATACGTACGTCCCGGACGACTCCGCGGACCACGGCCGCCGACTGCTGCGCCGCGCGGAGAACTCGGTGAGCGAGGGACGGCCCGGCGAGGACCTGGAGCGGTTACTGCGCTCGGCGTTCGCGCACCAGATCACCCAGGCCTTCGGCCGCCCCTGCCTGGCGGGCGACGCACGCCTCTGCTTCTCGCTCTACGAGCACGCGTTCCTGCTCTTCGACGGCAGCGAGCTCAGCCTCTGGGAGGTCGAGCACACCGTCACGCCCGACAAGCGGCACCGCTGCGAGGTGTACGCCTCCGAGGAAGCGGCCCGCGCGGCCATGGAGCAGCGCGCGAGGAGCATTCCCCAGCAGCGTATGAAGTAGGACAAATAGGGGCAGATTTCCGCCTCAGGGGCGGCCGTCGCCGAACTGTCGCACGAGGCCCGCGAAGGCGGCCCGCTCGTCCGGCGTCAGTTCGACCGTCTCCGCGCGCGGCGGGCCCGTCTGCGCGGGCAGCGCGCGCAGCGCCTGGGACCGGCGCCAGACGTCCACGTCGACCTGATCGCGCCGCATCACGCGCACCAGGCCCACGGCCCAGACGACGGTCGCCGCGGCAAGTACGGCCACGCCTGCCTGCTGGAGGATCGAGACATTCTGGAACATGCCGCACAGTAGACATCACGACCCGGGCCCAACGACAGGGGGGTTGTGGGACTTACGTCCTGAAGTGACGCATGTCGCACAACCCCCCTCATAGGGGCTGAAGGGGCCGAAGGGGCCGAACACCCGGAGTTCGGGTGGCCGGGCTCAGACCGCCGCCGGCACCCGCTCCTCCGCCGTGGCCTCCTCGGCCCCGGTGGCGCTCTCCGAAGGGGCCGTCTTCCGGGCGCCCTTGAGCAGGATGACCGCCACGGTCGAGACGCCGACACCGGCGACGATCGCCACCAGGTACAGCAGCGGCTGCCCGATGAGCGGCACCACGAAGATGCCGCCGTGCGGGGCCCGCAGCGTGCAGCCGAAGGCCATCGACAGGGCACCGGTGACCGCACCGCCCAGCATCGAGGCGGGGATCACCCGCAGCGGGTCGGCCGCGGCGAACGGGATGGCGCCCTCCGTGATGAAGGAGGCGCCCAGGAACCAGGCCGCCTTGCCGTTCTCGCGCTCGGTCTTGGTGAAGAGACGCCCGCGGACGGTGGTCGCCAGCGCCATGGCCAGCGGCGGGACCATACCGGCCGCCATCACCGCGGCCATGACCTTGAAGCTGCCCTCGGTCGGGTTGGCGAGGCCGCCGACGGCGAAGGCGTACGCGACCTTGTTCAGCGGGCCGCCCAGGTCGAAGCACATCATCAGGCCGAGGATGACGCCGAGGATGATCGCGTTGGCGCCGGACAGGCCCTCCAGCCAGTCCGTGAGCGCGCTCTGCAGCGAGGCGATGGGCTTCCCGATGACGAGGAACATCAGGAAGCCGACGATCGCGGACGAGATCAGCGGGATCACGACCACGGGCATGATGCCCCGCAGCACGGCCGGGATCCGCACGCGCTGGATGCCCATCACGACCGCACCCGCGATCAGGCCCGCCGCCAGGCCGCCCAGGAAGCCCGCGTTGATCGTGACCGCGACGGAGCCGCCGACGAAACCGGGGACAAGTCCTGGCCGGTCGGCCATTCCGTACGCGATGTAGCCCGCGAGGACCGGCACCAGGAAGGCGAAGGCGAGCCCGCCGATCTGGAAGAGGAGCGCGGCCCAGCTGGTGGTGTCCGTCCACACGAAGTGCTCGGCGACGGACGGCGCCTTGTCGATCTTCCAGCCGCCGATGGCGAAGCCCAGTGCGATGAGGAGGCCGCCCGCGGCGACGAACGGGACCATGTAACTGACGGCCTACTATCGCCTAGGTACTTGACCTTCCGATCGGAGGCTAGCAGTGGCTAAGCCGTCTTCCAAGTGGCAGATGCACCCCGACCTTCAACGGGCACTTGCCGAAGGGCGAACCTTCGAGGAGTGGCTTGGAGACCGCAAACCCTGTTGCTCGTACGCCCGGATCACCCAGGACCGGCGCGAAGAGAAGGGTGTCGGCCGACAGCACCGCAACTGCGACGAGTTCGCCGAGCAGCACGGATGCGCGATCGTGTACCGCTACACGGACAACCACATCACAGCCGCAGACCCCGACATCGAACGGCCAGCCTTTTTGCGTCTGGTACGCGATCTACGCGCCCGCAAGGTCGAGGAGGGGCACCCCATCCTCGGCCTATTCGTCGTGGAGGAGGAACGCGTCGTCCGCCTCCCCGAGGACTATCTCAAGCTGCACCGTGCACTCACCGTGGATAAGAACGGGCTGTACGCCATCACGGACACCAAGACTGTCCTCGATGTACACAACGATGCCGAGATGCTGGGGAGTGTCTGATTAACGGTGGATCGCCCATCTATGTCAGGTTGGCTTGATCGCTGGCCTGGAGAAGTGGAACCACCAAGTGACTGACGCAACAACAGAGGCCCCTGAGATGCCTGCGGTCGAGGCCGTGGACACGGTCGACGATCAGCTGATCGGGATGCTGGTGGACCGGGCCCGGTTCGAGGGTCTGCAGTTGACCGGCGAGGGCGGGCTGCTGCAGCAACTCACCAAGCGGGTGCTGGAGTCCGCCCTGGAGGGCGAGATCACCGGCCACCTCGGCTATGAGAAGCACGATCCGGCCGGCCGTGACAGCGGCAACTCCCGCAACGGAACTCGCTCCAAGACTGTGCTCACCGACGTCGGCCCGGTCGAGATATCCGTGCCGCGTGACGTCGAGGGCAGCTTCGAGCCGCAGATCGTCAAGAAGCGGCAGCGACGGCTCACCGGCGTCGACGAGATGGTCTTGTCGCTCTCCGCAAAAGGGCTGACGCACGGCGAGATTTCGGCTCACCTGGCCGAGGTGTACGGCGCGAATGTGTCGAAGCAGACCATCACCACCATCACCGACAAGGTGATGGACGGCATGGCCGAATGGCAGTCTCGTCCGCTCGACCCCGTCTATCCCGTGGTGTTCGTGGACGCTATCAACGTGAAAATCCGCGATGGCCATGTGGCCAACAGGCCCATTTATGTGGCCTTGGCGGTGACCGCCGAAGGGACCCGCGACATTCTCGGGATCTGGGCCGGCGACGGAGGAGAGGGTGCCAAGCACTGGCTTTCCGTCTTCACGGAACTCAAGAACCGCGGAGTGCAGGATGTGCTGATGCTCGTCTGCGACGGGCTCAAGGGCCTGCCGGACGCCGTCGAGACGGTCTGGCCCCGCACGGTAGTTCAGACCTGCATCGTTCACCTTTTGCGCAACAGTTTCCGATACGTGGCCAGGCAGGACTGGGACAAGGTCGCCAAGGCCCTCAAGCCCGTATATACGGCGCCGAACGAAGCCGCAGCCACCGAGAGGTTCCTCGAGTTCAGCGACGCCTGGGGCACCAAGTGCCCGGCAGTCGTGAAGCTGTGGTCCGACGCCTGGGCCGAGTTCGTTCCCTTCCTCTCCTTCGACGTCGAAATCAGGAAGGTGATCTGCAGCACGAATGCCATCGAGAGCGTGAACGCTCGGATCCGCAAGGCCGTTCGCGCCCGCGGGCACTTCCCGAACGAGTCCGCGGCCCTCAAGTGCGTTTACATGGCGTTGATGTCACTCGACCCGACCGGCAAGGGCCGCAAACGCTGGACCATGCGCTGGAAGGCACCCTTGAATGCCTTCCAGATCGCCTTCGAAGGCCGACTCACCCCGGCCGTGAAGTAACCATCCGAACGGGCAAGATCAACCGTTAAATTGACACACCCAGATGCTGCGTGGTCTGCTCACCTCTGCCATGGGTGAACGCGAAGTGGTCAAGGTCAAACGGCGCGTGAGTCGCAACGTCCGGGACCAGGCATTTGAGGGAACGCCGAGCGGGCCACGCCGGTTCGGATGGAAGCCCGCAGACCCGAAGGCGGGCCGCAAGGTCAATGAGAAGCTGGAGCCCGAGGAAGCCAAAGTCTTGCGCGAGGCCGTCGAGTTGGCCCTGAAGGGCAAGCACTGGGCGACCATCGTCAAGCACCTGGACGACAGCGGCTATCTGACTGTGCGTGGCAACAAATGGTCCACGACCCCGGTTCAGTACATGCTCACGAATCCCGCGCTCTGCGGATACCGCATGATCAACGGCGAGTTGGTACACGACCGAAAGACCGGCAAGCCCGTCATCGGTAAGTGGGAGACCGTCTGTACGCCGGAGGAGTGGCGCAGGCTCGTTGCCCGCTGCAACGTCTGGTTCAACCCCGAGGGGGACACGGCGTCGACTCGTTACCGCGAGAAGGTGAAGCGAGAAGGGCGGAAGGACTACCGGGGGATCGCCGAGGCGACCCGCCGGTTCCTTCTGACGAACATCGCGCGATGCGGATACGTCAAGGATGACGGCACGATGTGTCTCGCGAAGATGAAGGGGATGGGCCCTACCGGCACGAACAAGCAGGACCGGTACCGGTGCGGGGACCCACGGTGCAACAAGGTGAGCCGCCGTGCCGATCTCATGGACGATGCCATAAAGCGCATGGTGATCAAGGTTCTTGAGGAGCAGTACTCAGAGCTGGTTCCTCAGGAGCGGTCTTGGTACGGCGAGGAGACGCTTAATGCTCTGCTGGCCAAGCAGCAGGAGATCAAGGACGCGTACAAGGCCGGGGAGATCGGCCTTTCCGAGTACCTGGAGTTCAAGGACGACAATGATGCCCAGGTCGCCGCGTCGCAGAAGGACCGTGACGACTTCTACGCGGAGCAAGCCGCCAAGAACTTCCTCGCCGGGTTCTCTGCGGAACGCTGGGAAAAGGAGTTCGACATGCGGCAGAGGCGCACTGCCATAGCGATCGTGCTGCAAGCCGTCATCGTCCACCCGCTCCCTCAAGGCCGCTCACGGAGCAGCAGGTTCGATGTTGACCTGTTGGAGCCGGTACCGAGGAAGCGCTACTGAAGAAGTTCGCGCAGTTCCTCAAGCTGTCCCTCTCCCAGGCGGGGGACAGCTTTTGCTTGCGCGGTGGCCCATTCCTCGATGCGCTGCGTCACCTGGTCTTCGTCACGGGGCAACAGCCGCTCAGCGTTCAGGGTCGCGACCATCATTGCCAGGGCTCCCCTTCCGTCTTGGCACGTGCCTTCTGCTCTTGGGCTTGCTCGCGTTCGTAGCGGGCGTGAGCAGCTAGGAGTTCTTCGCCGGGGCGGTAGCCGGAGGCGAGGTACTGCCATGAGGAGTCGGTGACGAGAGTGGTGTTCTCCTCGGGAGCGGGGTGGCCGGCACGGATGCGGGCTTGCTCGGTTTGCGCGGTGCGCCAGGCTCGGCGTACGTCGCGCAGAGCGCCGAGGGTGGTGGAGTAGCGGCGGGATTTGGTGGAGAAGTGGCCGCGGAAGCCGAGCATGTGGGCCCACTTCCAGAGCTTGAGCTCAGCGAATTCGGGCAAGTGGCCCAGCGCCCAGGCGGCGCGGATCATCTGGCGGACGTGCTGCTGTACGCGCAGGTCACGCAAGGGTTCGGCTTGTCCGGTGCCGTCGCAGTCCGTGCACAGGTCGTGGAAGCCGTCCGGGCCGCGCACGTGGCCGCGACCTTGGCAGGGGCGGCAGACAAGGGTGCGGTCGACGGTGCCGGAGCCTTCGGCGCTCTTGGTGGCGTACTTGGCGACGTAGGCGGCTACCTTCTGGTCAGTGAGTTCGCCGTCCCCAAGAGCAGCAATCTCGCGCACGTCGATCCGGTCGCCCCAGGTGATCTCGCGTTCGCCGATGGCGTCTGATTCCACGGTGAGCACAGAGCGGCGGGCAGCAGTCTGTACGGCGTGGTCGAGGGCATCGGCAGTGGCCCAGGCGGGGGGCTCGGTGGTGTAGCCGTCGGGGCCGTCGAAGCGGATCACGGCGTGGAAGTGGACCAGGCCGCGCTTTTGGTACTCAGCGACCTTGGCGAACGAGATACGCACGGCGGCGTTCAGCGCCTTCTGTGTCATGCCGAGGTGGGCGGCAAGTGCGCGGCGGAGGTAGGTGGTGAAGCGTGCCCACAGGGACCCTGCATGCGCGTTCCACAGCACCGCGCCCGTGTAGTCGTACGTGGCGGGATTCAGCGGCGTGCCCAACTGCGGGGCATCTTCGGGGTGGTGGGCGCCGCAGCGGCAGGGCAGGGGCTTGCCCGCGTTGGTGGTGGGGCGGTTGTGGACGGGGCCGAAGGAGGGGGCGGTGAGTGTGGCGAACACGCGGGGGTGGGTGCGGACGGTTTCGGGGACGGTCTTGCCGCCTGACAGTCCGGCCTTGATCAGGTGGTAAGTGTCGGCGGCGTAGAGGCGGGAGCAGGCCGGGCAGCGAGAGGAGCGGCGGTTGCCGCACGCGGTCAGGAGCCGTCCGGTGGGTTCATCAGCAGTGGAGTAGGAGCGCAGAACGTTCTTGGTCGTCTTGTCGCTGGTGGTGGTCCAGCCGACGAGGTTGACGGGGCGGGTGCAGCCGCGCAGGTTGCGGACTTGCTCGGTGACGCGGTCGAAGTCGTGGAGGTTGGCCAGTTCGATGAGGTCCCGCACGGCGGGGCTGATCACGTGGCGCAGGTCGAGAGGGCGGGCCATTGTTGCGGGTGTCCCTTCTGGCGCGAGGTGGGGCCGCCGGGCAGCAACGGCAGGTGAGGGCGGTTGCTGCCCGGAGGCATGGCGGACCGAGCCCGGTGGGGCGGGGGGCGAATGGGATTGCCGGGGAGGTCGGCGGAGGGATCAGGCCAACAGAGCGGTGTGCAGGGCGGTAGCCATGGGCAGGCCGACACCGAGGCGTCGCTTGAGCTGGGCCGGGGTGATGCTCTCGCCGTGTTCGGCGCGATGAGCCGAGGCGATCGAGCGGGCTTCGTTGAGAAGCGGCTCAGGGACCTTCGCCGCAGGCACCGGCGCGGGCGTGGCCGGGACGGGCGGAGCCGGAGCGGGAGCCGGAGCAGGTGCCGGTTCCGCATCCACAACGGCGGGGAGCGGTTCCGGTTCCGGCGTCATCTCGGCAGCGGCCGGGGCCGGTTCGCTGATCGAGGCCAGGGCGGGTGTCGTGTCGCTCACGGTGTGGAAGTGGCGCAGGAGCTGCGGGCCGACCGTGCCCCATCCGAGGAGGAGCAAGGGGGCGACCGCGTCTATGGCGGCGCGGCCGTAGTGTCCGGCGGCGATGGGTTCGGCGATGTTGAGGGCCAAGGTCAGCAGTCCGGATACGTGCATCAGCCGCGTGGCTGCTTTCATCTGCTCCGGTGGGACGCCACGCAGGGAGAGGTAGCGCAGGGCCACCAGGAGCCCGACCACCGACAGGTCGACCATGGGGGCGATCAGGGGTGCGATGGGGGCCGGGACGCCAAGCCGCAGGGCCAGCGACCAGACGTTGCCGAAGGAGAAGACGAACGCCAGGGCGGCGATGACGACCATGACCACGGTCACGGTGCGCTGAGTGATCCGGTCCTCAGTCATGAGGGTTCACCTCCTTCCAAAGGGCCAGTCGGTACGGGGTGTTCGAGTCAGGCAGCCTCAGGTTCCTCCCCGAAGAGGTCGGAGAGGTCATCGACCTTGGACAGGCTCAGGCCCGTGTGCGCGATGAGGAGGTCCATGGGGTCGTGAGCGAGGTGGGCGGTGTCGGCGGCGATGCGGGCCGCGTCCGCGTCGGACACATACGGGGTCCGGATGCGGGCGAAGCCGGGCCGGGACTGGTGGCTCATGGACGCGACACCGACATAGGCCGGGTCCTGGAGGTTGATGGGGTTGGCGTCGTCCCAGTTGCGGATGTCCTCCCCCAGCGCAGCCACCGCCGCTTCGGCAGTCTTCTGCGCGAACGACAGACCGACCGGGCACACGTCACGGATGAACGTCGGGATCGCATCCCCCGTGGACTTCTGCGTGGCCAGGATGACCAGGACGCCGACGCTGCGGCCCTTCTTGACGAGGTCCTCAACGAGCCGGGCATTCTCGGCCGCAAGGCGGGCGAGCTTCTTCGTCTCGGGGTCGTTGCCCTTGTACTCGCGGAAGTAGGTGTGGGCTTCGTCGATGATCGCCACCACAAGCGGCCAGGCTGCGGACGGGCCGACATCCCACATGCTCTTGACGCCCAGTACGGACCGGATCGAAGAGGAGCGCGCACGACGCAAGTCCACGAGCCGATTGAACAGCTTGTGGGCGTCCTCCAGGTCGTCACCGACGAAGGCGTACATGCGCTTGACCAGGTCGGCGTAGTCCCCCTCATGAGCCTTTGAGACCTTGCCGTCGAAGCCGACAAACTGAATCGCGGTCGAGGGCGCCCAGTCGCAGACCAGGCGGTTGATGAGAGAGGTCTTGCCGAAGCCGGGCAGGCCAGCCACGGTCACACCCGGAACCTGTGACAGGTCGACCGTCACCGGCTGGGCGTACTCATCCACGCCCAGATCCCAGGTCGCCGCCTTCTCGGGCACCGCGCCCGTGGGCACATGCTCGGTTCGG
Organism: Streptomyces sp. NBC_01283; assembly: GCF_041435335.1. Classification (NCBI taxonomy): domain Bacteria; kingdom Bacillati; phylum Actinomycetota; class Actinomycetes; order Kitasatosporales; family Streptomycetaceae; genus Streptomyces; species Streptomyces sp. NBC_01283. The sequence continues at coordinate 5,317,630 of NZ_CP108430.1, read as the reverse complement.
GTGATGAGTGGGTCCACCCGCACACCCCGAATGATCACCTGGCCGGGGCCGTCCGGCAGGACCGAGACCCGCTCACAGCGCCACGCGTCCGCCAGATACGGGGCAGCCTTCTGGAACTCCTCCAGGCTCACCTTGGGCAGGCAGTTGGCCCGCACCACGACGCCGAACCGGTCCGGCTTCACCTTCAGGGCCGGGATGAGAACCCGCGGTTTCGGTGCCTTGCCGTCCGTGGCCGACAGGGACGCGAGGGCGGTGGGCGTCTTGTCGGTGACCGAGAGTCCGGCCATCGGCGCGAGCCGCTTCCAGGTCCGGCGCACCCGCACGGCTTGGCGGATGCTGGCCCTCATCATCGTGTCGGCCAACGCATAGCGCACTATCCACAGCACCGCCCACAAGGCGATGAGGGCGAGGCCCGCCCCCAGCACGAGAGGGGCGTAGCCGACCACCTCCTCCACTGACATTCACTTCTCCTTTGATTCGTAGAGGAAGGCCGCAACGGCCATTTCGAGTTCGCTCCAGTCCCACACGTTCGTCACCGGCGGGTAGCCGTAGCCGACGAGCAGCGCGGCAATGGAGTTGACGAGGGATTCGCTGAACCGGGGGTCCGGCCCGGAGTGAGGCATCGGGTAGACGCGCTCACCCCAGGGCCGAAGCGATTCCTCGCTCACGCGGCAGCCTTCTTGACCGGCTCGGCCGCAGGCGCCGGAGTGACCAGTTCCAGCGACATGGCCCGGTAGGCGATGCCGTCCATCAGCGACCCGTTGAAGATCCGCGCCCACGGGGTCGCGAACAGCTCCACCGGCCGGACCGGCATGCCGGGCATGAGCCCGTTCGGCAGACCGTCCTTCGGAACCGTGATCTTCAGGGCCTCAGCCCGCTCCTCTTCCATGAGGAACACGGTCACCGTGTAGAGCGGCTGTCCCGTCTCGCGGTCCGTCGCCAGCGTCGTCTTCTCCTGGTCCGTGTACTTCGGCACCGGCAGCGTGCCGACCATGAACGTGGTGGTCTCCAGCAGGCCAACGCGAATACGCGCCATGGGTGTTACTTCCTTCCGTTGAGCACCACCGGGGTGGCGGTGCGGGTTCAACACTGCACTACGACCGACGCCCCCGTCAACCACCTAGCGCACCCATCCCACCGAGCGCGCTAGACCACTGGACTGATGGGTGTGCGACCGATCTAGTGCGGTGGGTGTGCTAGGCGGGCTACCCTCGGCCTATGAGTCTGCCGAGGGATTCCCACACTCCGCCTTACAAGCTGGTCGCCGACGAGATCCGCCAGCAGATCCGATCCGGCCGCATCAAGCCGGGCGAACGCGTCCCGTCCTCACGCGACCTCGAAGCCAAATACGAGATCGCGAACATGACCGCCCGCAGCGCGCTGCGCCTCCTACAGGACGAGGGCCTGATCTACTCCACGCCCGGACGGGGCAATTTCGTCACTGACCCCTTGCCCTCCGAGTCCAGCCCGAAGGCCGGCCAGGCAGAGCAAGAAGGCGAACGACACATGCCCACCCCCGAGTACATGGAACTTTCCGGGCGCCTGGACGCCATAAACGCCAGACTGGACAGCCTGCTAGGCGTCTTCCAGCAGCTTGCCGGGGTCACCGAGAAGCCGAAGAAGAAGTAGCCGCCACTCCCTCGGCCACCTGACGCGCCAACTCCTCCAACCGGACGAGCTTGTCTTCCACTTCCGCCAGACGAGCCGTCATCTCCGCCGCTTCCTGCGCGTTCATTTCCACCCCGTTCATTGCGTGCCGCTCCATCCCTGCGTGCCGCTACTCATGTCGCCAGTACTCCACACAGCCCTTACCGCCCCGCTTACCAAAGCCGCTTCCGCCGCATGACGGTTCGGCCACAGCACCCGTGGTAAGCGACCTTCGAGGCCGTGGCTCCCAATCTGCCGTGCGTGTCGGACACCAGCCCGGACCGATCCCGCCCCACGGGCAACAGCTCGCGGATTTCTCGCGCTGCGGCAGTACGACCCGCTGACGCATCCCGCCTTGCGCATCACGCTTCGCCACCTCCGGTACATCGCGGGCCACACACCCGCAGGGACACCACTAGGTTCCGGAGAAACGCCGGTTTGGGTAACCGGCGATCGTCGGCTATGTTCCCGCCAGCTCACGCCCGACCGCCTCATGCCTGAACCTCCTTCTCGCGGCTCTCTCCTGCTACAGGTAGAAAAACCCGGCCTCCGTGTGACACCTACGCGGCACCAATTTCCGCCAACACACCCCCAAGGCCCCCCAAGGCGCCAGGGCGAATAGCCGGAACTCTCTTCCGGGAACCGGACACCTCCTGCCGCACGCGCGTAGAGGTGCCTTCTCTGCTGAATCCCTTCTCACCCCGGAAGGGGATCGCCAGAGACCCGTTTGTGACGCCGGACCTGAACTTGCCCAGAACATCCCGGTAACGCCCCTTCTGGTCAGTAGCACGACCGCCCGGCGTGATCGATGGGCGCAATGAACCACGGGAACCGGCTGTGCATAACTCTTCGCGATTGGGCGCCCATTGACATCCCTGAGCATCCTGACCCCGTCAGCCTGTGGATAGATCTGGATAACCCGGTGCACAGACTCTGACGAACATGGGCAGTCGCTTACCAACCGGGACTTTCTGCCTCACAAGTCCGAGCAGGGGAGCGCTCGGGCAGAACGAGGCAAGTCGCGCCGGAGCAGCACGCAGGCGACGAAGCCAAAGGCGCCCGGCGGGCGAGCTGTCCAAAGTTTCTTTACTGGATCAAGGCGGCCCGCTGACGCGGGCCGCGCGGCGCGGCGGCCGTGCCGCCGCACGCTCCTGTCTACCGCCCCGCTACGCGACGCCCCCGCCACTCGCGCCGCAAGCCCGAAGAAGCGGGCAGCAGGACCGGGAAAGAACCCTAACCAGATCGCAGCAGAGCAGCACGGCCAGACGCAGCGAGAGCCCCACCGAGGCAGACACGACCAAGCCCAGCACACCCAACACGCCAGGCACAGCAGGAATCCGCGGTGACCACACGCCGTACTCGTCAGGGCCGCGTCAGCAACGCGAAGGCCGGACACAGGCACGGTCCGTGACGCATCGAAGCAGCGTGGCTGAGACCGGCACGGGGTTGCTGGAGACACACGTGACGCGTGCCCGTTCGTCGCCCCCGCCGTCGTGGCTGACTTTCGGTGGCTGAGGCCAGAACTGGGCTCCCACCAATTGAACCGCACCATTGATTCCCTCTGACTCGACTAGTGGGAACCGGAGTTGTAGCCGCGCCCGCCGCAGAGCACGCCGACCACCCCGGTACCATCGGCACCGGGGTCCTGATCAGGGCTTCCGCGACCGGACCACCCGGAATGCTGTCCAGGCTGAGGGGTGGTCCGGTCTCTTGCTGTTCGTGCCCGCCGCTCGCATCAAGGGCGGGGATCGGGTCTTCCGGTCAAGGCCGGATGCAGATGTGGAACCCGTCCCCACCGAGCCCGCAGAACGTGGGGGAACACGTCGATCGGCTTCAGTCGGTGGGGACGGGCGTTCAGAGGAGAGTCGAGCTAGACGCCAGAGTGAAGCCGATGACCAGGCCGCACGATCCGGAGATCATGATGATCAGCAGTGGGCCGGTGAACTGTCCCAACCAGGTGATCGCTTGGCGCATCAGGTTCGCCTCCAAGCCCGCCACGGACGCGTGATGATCTCGCGGTAGGTGTGGTGTGACGGGTTCTTGCCGCAATGCTCGAAGACCCAGTCTTGGGGCTCGGCAAAGTCCTCACTGCCGGGTGACGTCTCACCGTCCACAGCACACTGCATGGCGTACGTCGTCGGCTCTGCGTCAGGTTCTCGGTCAGGTTCGAGCGTCCACGTCTCATGCTGGAGAACGGCCCGGGTACTCACAGCCCCCACCGCCCGTTGGCGACCGACACCTTGGCGCTCAGCTCTTCGGATTGGGTGGGTTGGCGGAGGGCTTCGAGCGGGACTTCCCACTCTCTTCCCCCGCGAGGCGGGCGGAGTTGTACGTGCGGGCCCTCGTGCCCCATGACAACACCCGCCTTGCCGGTGCGGTCATCCACCATGAGCGCACCGACAGCCGGTCGAACCGCGTAGTAGATCACTTGCGCCTCCTCCTTGCCGGGGGAACGAATCGACTCCAGGCCGGAGGGCCCGCGCCACCGGGCCAGCCGCTGGCATCTGTTCGCTCTCCATGCTCGAAGTTTCGCGAGTTCGACAACCACGCAGAAAGGCCCAGCTGATTACCCAACTTGGGTAACATCACCAGTGGTGACACACCGCAACGTTGGGTAGTCCGTGGGAGCTTCACGATGACCGAGCAGGCCCGTGCGCAGGAACTCCCTGCCGGGCTGCTCACCGATCCCGAGATGATTGCTGCGTGCCAGGGACGCGACTTCGCCCAGATCTTCCGGATAGTGAAGGTCAAGGCAGGCATCTACCCATCGATGATCGCCAGGAGATGCGAGCTGACGCCGAGTCGAGTCGGTGAAGTAATGGCCGGGCGCCGCCAGTTGCTCCACATGGACGTGGTCGAGCGCATTGCGGATGGCTTGCGCATCCCAGGGCACATGCTCGGGCTCGCTCGGCGGCTTTGGGAGACACCGGAGACCCTTGGAGTTGCCGAGTCTGAGGTGCCCCAGGAGCCAGAAGCAGATAGGAGCACTCACGCTTCCCTGCCAGGGCCTGATGTCGACAGCATTTTGGCGTTGACCTCCAGGACGAGCCTCAACTCAGCCACGCTCAAAGCGTTTCAATCGTCCATCGAGGACTATTGGCGACGGGATGACCAGCATGGGGGCGAGGCGCTACGGCCGGCCATCGTCGGGCAGCTGCGCTACGTGGTCGGGCTACTGGAAGAGAGCCGACCTGCCACCATTCAGAACGGCCTGTACGGGGTCGCGGCCGAGCTGGCTCGCCTTGCAGGGTGGACGTACTTCGATGCTCGCCAGTACAACCAGGCCCGCGCCTACTTCACGCAGGCATTGCAGCTGGCTAAGGAGAGCGACGACCGTCAGACCATGGCGAACGTCCTTGCCTGCATGAGCTTGCAGGCCACCTATCAGGACAAGCCCGCGGACTCCCTAGCGTTCGTGACCGCCGCCCAAGATCAGGCCCGGCCCGCACTAGGCACCACCCCACGCGTTCTGTCGATGTTGTCCATGCGGGAAGCCTTCGCGCACGCCACTCTCGGCAACAAGAGCTCCACTCACCGGGCCATCGGGGAGGCGCACCGGCACTTCGAGCAAATCCAGGAGAGCGACGTCGACCCTTCGTGGGTGGCCTACTTCAACGAACCGAAGCTCATAGTGGACACCGGTATCGCTCACGGGCAGTTGGGCGAGGCCGCAACTGCGGAACCGCTGATCGCAGATGCGATACGGCGGGAGGACCAAGCTAATCAGCGCGGTCGCGCGTTCCACTCGTTCTGGCTGGCACGCACTCAGTTGGATCAAGGCAAGATTGATCAGGCGTGCGACACGGCCACGCAGGCTTTGGCGCCCGCATCAGCGGTGGCCTCCGAGCGGGTGACGGGGCATCTCAGGGAGTTCTACGACCAGCTGGCTCCGCACAGGCAGGAGCCCGTAGCCCTCTCCTTCGAGGCGCGGCTACGGGCACTCCTACCGCCGGTCAGCGGATCGATTCATCCATGAGCAGGTAGAGGAGGCCGACGAGCGATCCACTGCTCACGATCTCCTTGCGGTCGATCATCCCTCGCACCTCCGAGAGGGGAATCCACTCGATGCGGTCCGACTCGTTCTTCTCGGTCGGAGGCCCCGCGTAGGTGGCGCCGTCAATGCGGAAGACGTGGTGCTGTGAATCAGTGATCCCGTTGGCGGGCTCGGCGTAGATGAGGGACTTGACCGGGCCAGGTTGATAACCCGTCTCTTCCAGCACTTCGCGGGCCGCCGCCTCCTCGGGAGTCTCGCCCTCCTCCACCAGGCCCATGGGCAGCTCCCAGGCCCACGAGTCCGTGATGAAGCGATGCCTCCACATCATCAGGACCTCTTGCCGATCGTTCACCACGGCGGCAACGGCCAGATGCCGAAGGCGAACGACGTGGTACTCCCACCTGCGTCCGTCGGGTTGTTGGACGTCGACCAGACACAGATTCACCCACTTGTTGGTGTAGACCTGACGCTCTCCGTGGGTCTTCCACTCCATACCTGCGGCCCCTCTCGATCGGTCTCCAGGATCTCAGACCGATCGAGGACCGGACGCAAGTTCGGCCTTTTCGCGTCAGACTGACGAGATTCCCCTCCGGCTCACCGACCCGAAGCACGTCATCGCGTACGCGGACAACGAGGCCCGGCAACAGTTCAACGCCTGCAACGCCGCCCGGATCATCAGCACTTATGCCGCAACCTCCCAGGAAAGGACTAAAGCCCTTTCCTTAAGGGCCTAAAGGCTTTTACCTTGCGTAACCTTTTCCAGGGGGATGCAACTGTCGTCCCTATATGGGATGTTGCTGTGGACCACAAGTCGCAGGACCACCGTCACGACTTGAAGAACGCAAAATGGCCCAACGTGTGGGCCTTTCGGGGAGATTTGAAGTGCAAGCCAGTAGAAATGCTCTGACTTCAGGGCCCAACAGGAGGTCCCTACAGCTGCTGTTCGCGGCGGCATTCACCGCTCTCGCAGTGCTGTTTCTCAGCATTGGACCAGCGGCACCCGCGCACGCGGCATCAAAGCGCGTCTGCGCGCCCTCCAAGAAGTGCGTAACGACGAAGAAGTACTGCCCGCCCGGCTCAAAGTGCGGCAAGCGCGTCTTCAAGGAAGTACCTAAGACTCAGTACTGCTCTTCGTCGGTTGGCTGCTTCACTTATAAGGGAAAGAACTACCGGTACACCGGCGGCCCTTCCCTGACCTCGAAGCAACAACAGCAGGTTTGGAAGTGTGCGTCTTCGCTGGGCGTTACGGGGCTTGGCGCGGCCGTTGCGACTGGCCCTGTAGGAGTCACCATCCTTGGCGTTGCCATCTCCCTCTGGGGATGCACGTGATCCAAGGCATCTCGGTCGTCGATCCAGGACTACCAGAGATCCGCCAACTGGCACGACTCTGAGGCAGGCCGCCACCGGCCAACTCTGTTACACAAGTTCGGCTCCATCTGAGCCTGCCGGACGGGTAGCTCTACAAAGGAACCCTGGCAGGAACCACGCGACAGAGGGCCCCTCCCGCAACGGGTGGGGCCCTCTTCCTTCGTGCCGGGTTACTCGCCCAGATCGATGCCCAGTTCATCAGCCAGCTCCCGCAGGACTTCAGCGGGAATCTTCGGTACCTTGGCCGCCTGACGGGTCGCCCAAAGTTCCAACTCTTCATCCATAGCGTCTCTGACCTGCACTTTCTCCAAGTGTCTTGACTCAGGTACCCGACGCCGGACATCAGCCACTTGCGGAGCTTGGTGCCGTAGCCGTCCCCGCTCTCACCCGCGTCGTCCACCGGGCTCGCCTTGGCACCCGAGGTGATCTCGCCGCGGGCGGCCTTCGCCCTGACCTCCGTGATGAGCTCGGCCGGCCTGCTGATGCCTGCCTTCACGCCGACGTCGACCGTGGGCTTTCCGGCGAAGCGGTCCTTGTCCCGTACGGGGACGTCGTGGGCGAAGATGACGCCGTCCGCGGCTTCGATGACCGCCGGGTCGAGGCGGGTGAAGCCTGCTGAGCCCTGGGTCTCCACCGTGACCTCTACGCCCGCCTCGCGGGCGGCGTTTTCCAGGGACTCGGCTGCCATGTAGGTGTGGGCGATGCCTGTGGGGCAGGACGTGACGGCGACGATACGGAACGGCTCCGCCGGGGGTGCGGGGTCTTCCGGTTGCGGGTCCGCCGTTTCTTCTGCCGCGCTGCGCGCGGGTTGTTCCCCGCTCGCCTGCCCGTTGCCCCGGATCAAGTCCGTTGCCGTTTGGGCGTCCTGCGCCGCCCGCAGCGCTGTCGTGAACTCCTCGTCCATCAACTGCCGTGCCAGCGACGAGAGAATCGTCAGGTGTGCGTCGTCGGCGCCCGCCGGAGCCGCGATCAGGAAGATGAGGTCGGCCGGACCGTCCGGCGCCCCGAAGTCGATCCCCTCGGCCGAGCGGCCGAAGGCCAGGGTCGGCTCGGTGACGTGGGCGCTGCGGCAGTGCGGGATGCCGATGCCGCCGTCGAGGCCGGTCGGCATCTGCGCCTCGCGGGCCGCCACGTCGGCGAGGAACCCGTCCAGATCGGTCACCCGGCCCAGGGCCACCATGCGCTCGGCGAGGGCACGGGCCGCCGCTTCCTTGGTTCCTGCGGACCTGTCGATTTCGAGGTCGACCAGTTCCGCGGTGATCATCTCGCTCATCGCGGGCTCCTTCGCACGCGTATCGCCCGGAGGGCGGGGGTGGGGACGGGGGTGGAGAGGGGGGACTGGGTGTGGGTGTGGGTGGGGGTCATGGCGCCGGCTCCGTCAGTACGCGGTCCAGGGGGACCTCCGTCGTGACGGTGACCGCGTCGGGCGCGAGATCCGCGGGGGTCGGCATCGCGCTGCCGGGGAGCTGGACCGCTGCCGCGCCGTGCGCCACGGCCGAGGCGAGGGCGGTGGCGCCGGTGCCGCCCGCGACGAGGAAACCGGCCAGGGAGGAGTCACCGGCGCCGACGTTGCTGCGTACGGCGTCGACCGGTGCGCTGCCGAAGTACGTGCCCGTGTCGTCCACCAGGAGCTGGCCGTCCGCGCCGAGGCTGGCGAGCACGGCCCGCGCGCCCAGCTGCCGCAGCTCTTCGGCCGCCTTGACCGCGTCGCCGACCGTCGCCAGGGGGCGGCCCACCGCTTCGGCGAGCTCCTCCGCGTTCGGCTTGACGACCTCGGGGCGTTCGCCGAGGGCGGCGAGCAGGGCCGGGCCCGAGGTGTCGAGGGCGATCCGGGCGCCGGCGGCGTGCGCGCGGGCCACCAGGTCGGCGTACCAGGAAGGGGCGAGGCCGCGCGGCAGGCTGCCGCAGCACGCGATCCAGTCGGCGCCGGAGGACCGCTCCCGCACGGCGGAGAGCAGCGACTCGGCCTCCGCCCGCGTCAGTTCGGGGCCGGTGGCGTTGATCTTGGTGAGGGTGCCGTCCGGTTCGGCCACCGCGATGTTGGAACGGGTCTGGCCCGCGACCGGGACCGGCGCGACCTCGATGCCCTGCTCGTCGAGGAGCTGGGCGACGAGCGCGCCGGGCGCACCGCCGAGCGGCAGGACGGCGAGCGTCGCCGCACCGGCCGCCGCGACCGCCCTCGATACGTTGACGCCCTTGCCGCCCGGGTCCATCCGGTCACCGGTGGCCCGGATGACCTCACCGCGCTCCAGCGAGGGGACCTCGTAGGTGCGGTCGAGGGAGGGGTTGGGGGTGACGGTGAGGATCATGCGCGTGCGTACCGTTTCTGTGCCGAACTGCTTACCACTGCCCGCGTGCGTGCGGGGGCCGTTCTTGTCCACGCCGTGCGCGTCCCCGCCGCTCATACCCGCACCACCTCCGTGCCGCCCTTCTCGATCTCCGTGGCTTCCGCGGGGGTGAGGCCGGTGTCGGTGATCAGGAGGTCCACGTCCGTGAGGTCGCCGAAGCGGGCGAAGTGTTCCTGGCCGTGCTTCGTGGAGTCCGCGAGGAGCACCACGCGGCGGGCCGCGCCGATCGCCGCGCGCTTGACCGCCGCTTCGGCGAGGTCGGGGGTGGTCAGGCCGGCTTCCGCGGAGAAGCCGTTCGCGGCGACGAAGAGGACGTCGGCGCGGATCTCTCCGTACGCCCGCAGCGCCCACGCGTCGACGGCGGCCCGCGTACGGCTGCGGACGCGGCCCCCGATGAGGTGGAGCTGGATGCCGGGGTGGTCGGCGAGGCGGGCGGCGGTGGGAAGGCCGTGCGTCACGACGGTGAACGTCGCTTCCAGCGGGAGCGAGGCCGCCAGGCGTGCGACGGTCGAGCCCGCGTCCAGGATGACGCTGCCCTCGGCCGGGAGTTCGGCGAGGGCGGCGTGCGCGATGCGGTCCTTCTCGTCGGCCGCCGTGCCCTCCCGCTCGGCGAGGTCGGGCTCGAAGTCGAGGCGTCCCGCCGGTATGGCACCACCGTGCACGCGGCGCACGAGTCCCGCCCGGTCCAGGGCCTTCAGGTCACGCCGGATGGTCTCCGCGGTGACCTTGAACTCCTCGGCGAGCGACAGCACGTCGACCCGCCCGCCGTCCCGCGCGAGCCGCAGAATCTCCTGCTGCCGCTCCGGTGCGTACATGTCCGTTCGCCTCCGAGTAATGCCCGACCCTGTGGTTTCACTCGCAGACTACGACCAGGTTCCCGCAAAGTAAACAAGCTCGGACCTCAAACAGACACAAACGGACTTTCGTCCCGTCGGGAGTGGGCTCCCACGGGCACTAGGGCCCGCCACACCCGTGTCCTACGGCCAGCGGAAGCCCTCCAGGGCCTCGATGCAGCGTTCCGCCAGAGCGGCGGGGCCCGCCTCTCCCCCGGCCGGTTCGTCACCGGCCGCCCAGGTCTCCACCGCCACCCGAACCGCCGCGCTGGCCACACCCGCCACGAGCCGCAGCTCCAGTGAGGCCACCTCTGCCCGTGGCCCTACCTCCGGTCCGTGACCCTCCCTCTCCGCCAGGATCGCGATCAGCGTCTCCTCCGAGTCATGGCAGGCCTCCGACCACACCGCCCGCAGAGCCGCACTCTCCCCCGCCATCCGCAGCAGCGCCCGCACCCACTCCAGCGCCTCGGCGTCCCCGATGGCGAGCCCCGGCGCCGCGTCGCTGTCCGGGACCAGCGCCCGCGCCGCCGCATGCCGCAGCGCGTCCCGCACCGAGAGCCCCGCGGGCGCGCCCCGCACCGCCTCCGCCCACTGCCGCGCGCCCGCGGCGAACAGCGGCGCCACGGCCTCCTCCTTCGTCGCGAAGTAGCGGTAGAAGGTGCGCGGCGCGACGCCCGCCGCTCGGGCGATGTCCTCGGCACGGGTGGCCCGGAGCCCGTTCTCGACGAAGAGCGCGGCGGCGGTGCGCGCGATGTCCAGGCGCGTCTCCGCCTTACGGCGCTCGGTGAGCGAATCAGGCGGACCGAGCGGACCGAGCGGACCGAGCCGATCGGAATGGGGCGAGTTGAGCGAACTTGCGGGCATGCGAGGCAGGTTATGCCAGCAGGCAAAGAGAGAGCCGCCCCGCCATCCCACCACCCCAGCCACCTCCGAGGCACAACATGCCCCTGTGACACAATCTGCCACCAGCATGCAGAGCCAGCAAGACCCAGTGCGTTCAAGAAGGTGGCAAGCCCGGTGCGTCGTCGACAGTTCCTGACCAACTCGGCCGGTCTCACCGGCGCCTCCGTCTCCACCCTCGGACTCGGTCTCAGCGCCTGCTCGCCCGACAGCGACACCACCACCCTCAAAGTCCTCGTCGCCAGCTACGACAAGAGCGTCGGCTCCTCCATCGGCGACCAATGGGGCGGCCTGGTCAGCGCCTTCGAGAAGGCGCACCCCACCGTCAGGATCGCCCTGGAACGCGTCCCCTTCGACAAGCTGGACCGCACGCTCGCCCGCCGGGTGAAGGACGGCGAGGCCCCCGACATCGCCCAGTCGAACGTCTTCGCCCCCTACGCCGAGGACGATCAGCTCTACGGCGCCTCCGAGCTCTTCGACATCCGCACCGAGGCCGACTTCACCCGCTCGTACGCCGAGGCGGGCTCGGTCAAGCACATCCAGTACGGCATCCCGTTCCTCGCCAGCACCCCGCGCCTCTTCTACAACAAGGCCCTCTTCAAGCAGGCCGGCCTCACCGGCGCCCCCACCTCCTGGGGCGAGCTGCGAGCGGCGGCCGTCGCGCTGAAGGGGATCGGCGTGAAGACGCCGTACGGGCTGCAGTTGGGCCCCGAGGCCGCCGAGGACGAGGCCCTGTCCTGGCTGCTCGCGGACGAAGGCGGCTACGCGGGCCTCGCGGCCGGCTACGACTTCAACACCGCGGCCAACGTCCGGACGCTGACCTGGCTGCGGGACGAACTGGTGGCCAAGGGGCTCGCGGGCGCGGACCCGGCGGGGCTCAACAGGACGGCCGCGTACGAGCAGTTCATGCGCGGGCGCATCGGCATGCTGATCGCGCACCCGGTGCTCATGGGAGCCGCCGACAAGGTCAAGTTCCCTTACGCGCATGCCGCGTTCCCGACGCGGAGTGGCGGGGCGGCGGCGCCGGTGGGCCTGAGCGACTGGCTGATGGCGTTCAAGCGGAACGGCCACGGCGAGGCGTGCGGCACGTTCCTCAGCTACCTCTACGGCCGCAAGTCGGCGAAGACGTACGGCGGCGGCCAGGCCGCGCTCCCGGTGACCGGCTCCGCGTCGGCGGCGCTGCGCGCGGACCCGGCCCAGCGCCCGCTGTGGAAGTTCATCGACCAGATGCCGCAGGCGCAGTTCCAGCCGGTCAGCCTGCGCTCGTGGCCGACGGTCCGGGCCGCCATCCGCAAGGAGATCGGAGCCGCCGTCACCAAGGGCGGCGACCCCGGTGCCGTACTCGCCTCCCTGGACACGACGGCGGCCCAGGCAGAGCTCTAGGCTCCACCCGGGCCGCACCCGCCCGCACTTCCCGGGACTCAGGAGGTCAACGCGGGCTCCCGCTCAGGAGATTCACCGGACGACGCGTCGACGACGGCATCCCCACCGCCTGTGCTCCCATCGTCGCCCTCGACATGCCGGCGCGGCTTCGACGGCAGGGCGAACATCAGCAGGAAGATCACGACGAGCACGCCGACGACCCACCACAGCGAGTTCTGGAACGCGCCCACGATCTCCATGGGCACCTCGCTCCGCGCCGCCTTCTCGTCGATCGCGCCGAAGAACACCACGGAGACCAGGCCGAGTCCGAGCGCCGTACCCATCTGCTGAACGGTGTTGAGCAGCCCGGACGCGGACCCGGAGTGCTCACGCGGCACGTCCGACAGGATGGCGTCGGTCAGCGGCGCGACGATGAGGCCCATTCCGGCGCCCATCACGACCAGCGGAAGCGCCATCTGCCAGGACGCGATGCCCGCGCCGTACCGGTCCGCCTCCCAGATGTAGAGCAGCACTCCGGTGGCCATGACGAGCGCGCCGCCCTGCAGCACCTTGCGGCCGAACCGCGGCACGAGCTTCTGCACGGACATGCCGGCCGCCACCGAGACGGCGATCGAGAACGGCACCCCGGTCGTGCCCGCCCGCAGCGCGCTCCAGCCGAGGCCCTCCTGCATGTACAGCGTCCAGACCAGGAAGAAGATGCCCATCGAGACGCCGAACACGGTCTGCACCGCGATGCCCGCCGCGAAGCTCTTCACCTTGAACAGGGACAGCTCCACGAGCGGCGAACCGTCCTTGGCCGCCTTCGCCTTCTCGTACGCGACGAGCGCGCCGAAGACCACGAGTCCGCCCGCCATCATGGCGTAACCCCACAGCGGCCAGTCCAGCTCCCGGCCGCGGGTGAGCGGGTAGAGCACCATCAGCAGGCCGAGCGTGACGAGGACGACGCCGACGAGGTCGAGCTTGAGTGCCTTCGGTGCCTTGGACTCGGTGATGAACTTGCTGCCGAGGATCAGCCCCGCGATGCCGACGGGCAGGTTGATGAGGAAGATCGGGCGCCATTCGAGCCCGAAGAGGTTCCACTGGGTCAGCAGCGCGCCGAGCAGCGGTCCCGACACGGCACCGAGGCCCACGATCATGCCGAAGAGCCCGAAGACCTTGCCCCGCTCGTGCGCCGGGAAGGTGGCGTGCACGATCGACAGGACCTGCGGCACCATCATCGCGGCCATGCCGCCCTGCAGGATCCGGGACGCGACCAGCATCTCCGGGTTGGCGGCGAAGCCGCAGAGGGCGGAGGCGAGCGTGAAGCCGCCGATGCCTATGAGGAACATCCGCTTGCGTCCGTGGATGTCGCCGAGGCGCCCGCCGGTGATGAGCCCGGCCGCGAACGCGAGTGCGTAGCCCGCGGTGATCCACTGGATCTGGCTGTACGTGGCGCCCGCGTCCTGCTGGATGGACGGGATCGCGATGTTGACGATGGTGACGTCGACCAGGTCCATGAAGGCCGCGGTCATCACGATGGCGAGGGCGAACCAGCGGCGCCGGTCGGCGGCAGCCGCTCCGGTCGGTGCTGTGGCGGGGCTGCTGAAAGTCATGAGAGGAATCTAGAAGCCATATAGGCCAGAGCGTGTCCTAGATGCGCGGCATCCTGGAAAACATGACATCAACTTCCGGCACGACTTCGGGCTCGGCGTCGGCTTCGACCTCGGCCTCAGAAAGGTCCGGCCGTTCCGGCGGTTCCGGCGGTTCCGGCGGTACGGACACCCCGGCTCGGCTGCTGCAGTTGCTCTCCCTGCTCCAGACCCCGCGGGAGTGGCCGGGCGGTGAGCTGTCCGACCGGCTCGGGGTCAGCCGTCGCACGGTGCGGCGCGACATCGACCGGCTGCGGGACCTCGGCTATCCGGTGCAGGCGAGCCAGGGGGCGACCGGCGGCTACCGCCTCGTCGCCGGCAAGGCGATGCCTCCGCTCGTCCTGGACGACGAGGAGGCCGTGGCGATCGCGGTGGGGCTGCGGGCCGGGGCGGGCCATGCGGTGGAGGGGGTGGAGGAGGCATCGGTACGGGCCCTGGCGAAGCTGGAGCAGGTGCTTCCGTCCCGGCTGCGGCACCGCGTGCAGACCCTGCAGATCGCCACGACCCCGCTGACCAGCGGGGACGGCGCGAGCATCGCTCCCGAGACGCTGACGGTGATGGCGTCCGCCGCGGCGGGCCAGGAGCGCCTCCGGTTCGCGTACCGCTCCGGTGACGGCACGGAGTCCCGGCGTCTGACGGAGCCGCACCGTCTCGTGTCGACGGGGCGGCGCTGGTATCTGGTGGCGTACGACATCGACCGCGACGACTGGCGCACGTTCCGCGTGGACCGGGTCTCGTCCCCCTTCGCGACCGGCGCGCGCTTCGTCCCCCGGGAGCTGCCGACGGGGGACGCCGCGGAGTTCATCCGCCGGTCGATGTGGCGGGGCCAGCCTTCGTACGCGATCGACGTGACGTTCGAGGCGTCGGCGGAGTCCATCGCGGCGAGGTTCCCGGCGGCCCTGGGCACGCCGGAGTCCCTGACGGCCACGACGTGCCGCCTCCGTGCGACGGTGACGGACTCCGTCGAATGGCTCGCGGTCCGTCTCGCCACGGCGGGCTGCGAGTTCGTGGCCCACGGCCCCCCGGAACTGATCACATGCCTCCAGGACATGGGTTCCCGCCTGAACCGCGCCTCCGCCCCGGCCTAGCGGGGCGGCCGACTCCCCTGCGGAGGCAAGAAAAATGAGCCCCGGTGCCGGGGGGGATGGCACCGGGGCTCAGCTATAGGGAGTCCACTGAAGGCTGGGACCGCGCCGCCTAGGCCGCCGCGTCGAAGCCCGTGTCGCGAGCCAGCTTCTTCAGTTCGAGGAGCGCGTGCTTCTCGATCTGGCGGATCCGCTCACGCGTCAGGCCGTGCTGCTTGCCGACCTCCGTCAGGGTCCGCTCGCGGCCGTCCTCGATGCCGTACCGCATCTTGATGATGGAGGCCGTGCGCTGGTCGAGGCGGCCGATCAGGTCGTCCAGTTCCTCGCTGCGCAGCAGGGTCAGGACGGACTGCTCCGGCGAGACCGCCGAGGTGTCTTCGAGCAGGTCACCGAATTGCGTGTCGCCGTTGTCGTCCACGCCCATGTTGAGCGATACCGGGTCGCGCGCCCAGTCCAGGACGTCCGTGACACGCGACGGCGTGGAGTCGAGCTCCGCGGCGACCTCTTCCGGCTCGGGGTCGCGCCCGTGCTTGCGGTTGAACTCGCGCATGACCCGGCGGATCCGGCCGAGCTCCTCCACCAGGTGGACGGGGAGGCGGATGGTGCGCGACTGGTCGGCTATGGAGCGGGTGATGGCCTGACGGATCCACCACGTGGCGTACGTGGAGAACTTGAAGCCCTTGGCGTAGTCGAACTTCTCGACCGCGCGGACCAGGCCCGCGTTCCCCTCCTGGATCAGGTCCAGGAGCGGCAGACCGCTGCGCGGGTAGCGGCGGGCGACCGCTACGACCAGACGCAGGTTGGACCGGATGAAGACGTCCTTGGCCCGCTCGCCGTCCGCGATCAGGGCTTCGAGCTCCTCGCGGGAGGCGGACTTGGCGGCGGCGGAGTCCTCGACCTCGCCGTCGATTATCTTCCGGGCGTACACACCGGCCTCGATGATCTGGGACAGCTCGACTTCCTTGGCGGCGTCGAGCAGCGGCGTACGCGCGATCTCGTCGAGGTACATGCCGACCAGGTCGCGGTCGGCGATCTCCCCGCCTACGGCGCGAACACTGCGTGCCGCGTCGGTCTCGCCGGTGGAGGCGGACTTACGACGGGCGACGGCACGGGTTGCCATGCGTGCTCCCTTGCGTGTGGAGGTCCTGGTCGGCCCTTTTCACGGGCCTCTGTGGTGGAAACCACACCCTTGCGGGTGCCCTGCTTCCGATGGAAACAACGACTGGAATCCGGACAGAATTCCCAAGCCGCGCATCTATTTTCCTGACGTTGCAGTACCCTGTGCCGCCACAAAGGGAGGCCGGATGCCGTCGGAACGTACAGAGGTGCAGGTCAGGCCGGGCACGGAGGCCGATCTCGGCGCCCTGACCGCTCTCTACAACCACTATGTACGTGAGACGGCGATCACATTCGACACGGCCGTCTTCCTGCCGGAAGAGCGCCGCCCTTGGCTGCTCTCCCATCCTGAAGACGGCCCCCACCGTCTATTGGTTGCCCAGGAGCGGGATTCCGGCCTGATCCTCGGGTACGTCACGAGTTCTCCTTTCCGGGCCAAGCCCGCATACGCCACCTCAGTGGAAGTCAGCGTCTATTGCGCGCCGGATGCCACGGGCCGCGGCATCGGCACCCTGCTCTACAAGGCGCTCTTCGAGGCCCTCGAAGGCGAGGACCTGCACCGCGCCTACGCCGGGATCGCCCAGCCGAACGACGCCTCCGGCCGCCTCCACGAACGTTTCGGCTTCCGGCACGTCGGCACGTACCGCGAGGTGGGCCGCAAGTTCGGCCGCTACTGGGACGTCGCCTGGTACGAGCGTCCCCTCGGCCCCCGGCCCCCAAGCGGGACCTAGGTCCCGCAGGCCCCGGCCTAGGTCCCGACCTAGGACGCAAGGCCGTTACGCCCCTGCTCAGGCCCCGCCTAACGTGCCGCCCATGGACGCCACAGCCGACAGCGCAGCCGACACCCCGACCGACACCACCGGCACCCTCGACGAAGCCCTGCAGCGCCTGCACGCGTCGGGCCCCGAGCGCCTGGGACGCCTCACCAACCACGCGCCGATGGCCGTCGAGGCGCTCGCCGCGCACGGCCGCTCCGGTGCGGTCCACCGCTGGCTCGAGCTGTACGCGCCGAAGTTGGAGGAGTACCCGAGCGCGGTCGAAACAATCACGGACGCCAACTGGCGTGCGGCCCTGGGCGATCCGCGCCGCGCGGCGGACTGGATCGCGTACTTCGCGAGAGAGGTCGGCGAACGCCCCTGGCGCGACGTACTCGCCGCGTGGTGGCCGCTCCTGCTGCCGGGCATGTACGGCGGCTCCACGCACCCCGTGATCCGGGTGGGGCACGCCGTCCGCACCCTCCTCACCACCCCGGAGACCGAGCCCCGCGTCACCGAACTCGCCCACGGCCTCGGCTACTGGGCCGCCCGCCACCACCCCGCCACAGGAATCGCGCTCCTGCCGGGAGGCGCCTCCTCCGCGGCCGGCGCCCTGGATTCCGTGGAGCCGATCGCGGACCGGGCCGACGGCGGTTTCCCCGCAAGGCTGGGCCGGGTCGCGGGCCTGCCCGCGTGGGCGGCCACGGTGACGGACCCCGACGAGGCGCACCGCGGGCTCACCGAGCTGGTGCGCGCGGCCACCCACCGGTACGCCACGCACGGCCACGGCGAGGAGACCATGCTGGTGCACGCCTCGACGGCGCCCAACGCCGTGCTGCGCGCCCTGCCCGCGCTGCCCCGCACCCTGTGGGCGCCGAGCCTGCACGCGGCCTGGACGGCATCGGCCGCCGTGACCGCGATGTACGCCCCGGACGCCCCGGTCGCGTACACCGCACCCGGCACCTTCGCCCCCGAGGAGGTCTTCGAGCGGGCCCTGGCACACGGTGACGAGCACGTCATCAAGTTCGCCGACACGGCACTGGACGTGGGCGACGAGCGCGCCCTGGCGTCGGCCCTGCGCGCGATCGAGATCAGCGAGCCGCTCCAGTAAGCGGTAAGCGAGATCAGCGAGCCGCTCGTCCAGGGCCGCGGCGCGGCGCCGTCAGCCGAACTGCACCGACCTCTTCGCGAGCCCCATCCAGAACCCGTCGATCACACTGCGCTGCCCCACGAGGTCCCCGGCGGCCTCCGCCGCCCCCAGCGTCACGAACAGGGGCGCGAAGTGCTCCGTGCGCGGATGTGCGAGCTCGCCCGCCGGGGACTTGTGCCGGAAGTCGAGGAGTCCGTCCACGTCGCCCGCGTCCAGCGCCTCATGGCCCCACGCGTCGAACTCCACCGACCACGACGGCGTACCGCCCTGGCGCAGTGCCGCCAGGTTGTGCGTGAAGAAGCCGCTGCCGACGATGAGCACGCCCTCGTCCCGCAGCGGCGCGAGCTTGCGGCCGATGTCCATCAGGCGCCCGGGGTCGAGGGTCGGCATGGAGATCTGGAGAACGGGGACGTCCGCGTCCGGATACATCTCGACGAGCGGGACGTACGCTCCGTGGTCGAGCCCGCGATCCGGGATGTCCTGCACCGGCGTACCTGCCCCGCGCAGCAGTTTGCGTACGGAATCGGCCAGTTGAGGGGCGCCCGGCGCTGCGTACGTCACCTGGTAGTAGTGCTCGGGGAAGCCCCAGAAGTCGTAGACCAGCGGCA
Source organism: Streptomyces sp. NBC_01283 (assembly GCF_041435335.1). Taxonomy (NCBI): domain Bacteria; kingdom Bacillati; phylum Actinomycetota; class Actinomycetes; order Kitasatosporales; family Streptomycetaceae; genus Streptomyces; species Streptomyces sp. NBC_01283. Next base: position 5,298,815 of record NZ_CP108430.1, on the reverse strand, counting down.
CCGTGTCCGTCGCACCGAGCGCGAGCGGGGCCTCTTCCCAGTGGGCGGAGACCATGAGGATGGCCTTGGGGCGGGGCAGCCCGGCGGACCAGGCACGGAGCTGGCCGGGCCAGAGCGCGTCGTCGGCCAGCGGCGGTGCGCCGTGGCTGAGGTACAGGGCGGGCATGCGCTCCTGGGTTGCGGTCATGGCGGCGCCTCCGAGAACGTGCGAAGAACGATTTACTTTAACTCTCAAGCTCTCGCTCGACGATGACCCTACTCCGACATTGTTTAACTTTCAAGAAAGGGCTGCGTACAGTGGAGTACATGGATACGGCACCCACTTCTCCCCCCGACGGGGAACCGCGCTGGCTCGACGACGACGAACAGCGCACCTGGCTCGCGTACCTGCAAGCCACCACGCTCCTGGAAGATCACCTCGACCGCCAGTTGCAGCGCGACGCCGGCATGCCGCACATCTATTACGGCCTCCTGGTCCAGCTCTCCGTCGCCCCGCGGCGGCGCCTTCGCATGACGGAGCTCGCGAGGAACACCAAGATCACCCGGTCCCGCCTCTCGCACGCCATCGCGCGCCTGGAGAAGAACGGCTGGGTGCGCCGCGAGGACTGCCCCTCCGACAAGCGCGGCCAGTTCGCGATCCTCACCGACGCCGGGTACGAGGTGCTGCGCAGGACCGCGCCCGGCCATGTCACCGCCGTACGCCAGGCCATCTTCGACCGGCTCAGCCCGGAACAGCAGAAGTCCCTCGGCGAGATCATGATGATCGTCGCCGAGGGACTTCAGCCCAAGGAGGCGGGGGCGGACCTGCCCTGGCTCCGCTAGGCCCCCTTACGCGGTACCACTCGTGGTGCTACTCGCCTTTACGCGGTTGCCACTCGCCACGCCAGGTGCACGGTGGGCGCGGTCAGTGCGCGACCACCGGGATCCGCACCTCGTCCTCCACGCCCTCGGCGTCCCCGGAGGAAGCCGGAGTGCCGCTCTGGGCACCGGTGGTGATGAGGGTGAAGGCGATCGCGGCGGCGGCGGCCAGGATGCCGACGGCCCACCAGATCGCGCTGGTGTAGCCCTCGACCATGGCCTGCGCCTGGACCAGCTTCTGGGCCGCGGGAGTCGTCGCGCCCGCCGCGTGGTCCGCGATGTACGCGGTCGTGGCGGAGGCGGCGATGGTGTTCAGGAGAGCGGTGCCGATGGCGCCGCCGACCTGCTGCGAGGTGTTGACCATCGCGGAGGCGACACCGGAGTCACGCGGCTCGACACCGTGCGTGGCCAGGGACATGGCGGGCATGAACGCCGTACCCATGCCGAGGCCGAGCAGCAGCTGCGCGGGCAGGATCAGACCGGCGTACGAGGTGCCGATCTCCAGCTGCGTCAGGAGCAGCATGCCGATCGCCGCGACCACGAAGCCCGGGCCCATGAGGAGCCGCGGCGGGACGCGGGTCATCAGACGGGCGCCGATCTGCGTGGAGCCCGTGATCATGCCGACGATCATCGGCAGGAACGCGAAGCCGGTCTTGACCGGCGAGAAGCCCTTGACGATCTGCAGGTAGTACGTGAGGAAGAGGAACAGGCCGAACATCGCGATGATCGCGAGGCCGAGCGAGAGGTAGACGCCACCGCGGTTGCGCTCGGTCAGGACGCGCAGCGGGAGCAGCGGCGACTTGACCCGCGCCTCGGTGAGGACGAACGCGGCGAGCAGAACGGCGGAGCCGACGAACATGCCGATCGTCAGGGAGTCCGACCAGCCGGCCGACTCGGCGCGCGTGAAGCCGTAGACCAGCGCGACAAGGCCGAGGGTGGAGAGGATGACGCCCGGGATGTCGAGCGGCGAGCGGTTGCGCGCACCGGCCGGCTCACGGATGACGAAGTACGCGCCGAGCGCGGCGATGACCGCGAACGGGATGTTCACGAAGAACGTCCAGCGCCAGTTCAGGTACTCGGTGAGGAAGCCGCCGAGGATCAGGCCCACGGCGCCACCGCCACCGGCGATCGCACCGTAGATGCCGAACGCCTTGGCGCGCTCCTTGGCATCGGTGAACATCACGGCGAGCAGCGAGAGGGCGGCGGGCGCGAGCAGCGCGCCGAACACACCCTGCAGGGCGCGGGCGCCCAGCATCATGGCCTCGCCGGTCGCGGCGCCGCCGAGCGCGGAGGCCGCGGCGAAACCGATCAGGCCGGTCACGAAGGTGCGCTTGCGGCCCCAGAGGTCGGCGATGCGGCCACCGAAGAGCAGCAGACCGCCGAAGGCCAGGGCGTAGGCCGTGATGACCCACTGACGGTTGCCGTCGGAGATGCCCAGGTCCTGCTGTGCGGAGGGCAGCGCGATGTTCACGATGGTCGCGTCGAGGACGACCATGAGCTGCGCGAGCGCGATGAAGATCAGCGCTTTCCAGCGCCTCGGATCTGTTTCTGACATGGGAGTAGCCACCTAGCGATACGAGTGGTGAAAAAGTGACGTAAAGACGTGAAGAAGATGCGTGCCGCGCGCCGTGCAGGCGCGTGCCACGTGCGGTGCGGGTCGAACGGCCCCGGTCGAGGCTCAGCTCTGGCGGAGGTCCTCCAAGGTCGCCGCCTCACCGGGCAGCTCGGAGCGGGCAGGCGTCATCAGGCCGTCCAGGAACAGCTGCAGATGACGGTGGACGAAGCGGTCCATGTTCAGGCACGCGGTGCCGGGCAGCGGCCTGGTGAGCTGTGAGAGGGCGACCATCAGGTCTCCGACGGCGATGTCGGTGCGCAGCTGCCCGGCCGCGCGCGCCCTGTGCATGAGCCCGTCGGTGACGGCTTCGAGCCGCTCACGGGCGTCGACCAGATCCGGATGATCGGGGTCGAAGGCCGCCTGGAGCATCGGGCACAGGGCACCGATCCGCTCGTCGGCGGAAGAATGTACGAACCGGCGCAGGGCGTCGAACGCGGCGCTCTCGTCGGCCTCGGCCGCCTTGAGCGCCGCCTCGGCGTGTGCCGAGACGCGGTCGGTGACCAGCAGGACGACCTGGTGGACCAGTTCGGAACGGTCGGCGAAGTGCCGGTAGACCGTGGCGTTGCCGACGCCGGCCCGGCGCGCGACCTCGTCGAGCGGCACGTCGGGGCCGAACTCGACGAACATCTCGCGTGCGGCGGCGACGATCCGCTCCCGGTTGCGCAGGGCGTCGGCCCGCGGGCGGGGCGTGCGGCGCTGTGCAGCGGTGGCGGTCTCCACGGCGGCTCTCCTCAGGCTGGTGATCGGGCCTCCGGACGGTGCCGGGGCCTCGATTGCGCGATGCGGGGAGTGATTCCCCGTTTCGCTCGGACACAGGTCTAAACGGGGAGACAGTCCCCGGATATTTCCCGTCCCCCGACTTTCTTCATGTGACCCGCATCACACCTAGATGCAAAAGAAACCCACGATCGGTCGCACCCAGCGAGCGCCCGCGCACCCACCGGCACAGGGTGATCGAAAGGGTGCAGCCAGGACCGGCGGCTGCCGCAAGGGGAAGGCCCACGCATGCAGCAGCCGACCTGGCGGCAGATACGCGGAGCACGACGTGGCGCGGCACTGGCCACCTGCGCCGTCCTTGCCCTCACGGTCACCACGTCGGCGAGCACCGGCCGCCTGATGGAGGAGTCCCCCACGGCGGCGGGACCCGTGTCCCTGGCCCGCGCGACGACACTCAGCCCGTGCATGATCAACGGCGCGATGGGCGTCCAGATGTCGGAGGGCATGCCCACCACCGCCGGCTACTCCCGCTCCACGGGCACCGTCCGGGCCCTGAACCTCATGGTCGACTTCTCCGACGCCCCCGGCGAGGGCACCGCGCTCGACCGGCTCGCTGAGTTCTTCCCGCAGACGTCGGACTGGTTCCGCACCAGCTCCTACGGACGGCTCGACTACCGCCCGGAATCCCCCATCCCCGACTGGCTGCGGATGCCCAAGAGCTTCAAGCAGTACGGGATAGAGCGCGGCGCCCCCTTCGACCCCGGCTACCGCGAGCTGGTCAAGGACATCGTGGCGGCGGCCGACCCGGACGTGGATTTCCGGGAGTACGACCTGGTGAACATCCTCATCACGCCGAACGCGGGCCCTTCCGCGCTCGACACGGTCCTGTCGGTGACCTTCGCGGGCAACGCCGAGGCGCCCGTCGCGGACGGCGTCCCGGTCTCCAACGCGTCCTTCGTCTACAGCCGGCAGGACGACGGCTCGGGCAGCTACCGCGAGACCGGCTACCGCGTACTCCCCCACGAGAACGGCCATGTCTTCGGCCTGCCCGACCTCTACACGCAGGAGGGCGGCGGCGCGGTCGGCCACTGGGACATCATGAGCGAGGACTGGGGCGCCAACAACGACCTGCTGGCCTGGCACAAGTGGAAGCTGGGCTGGCTCGGCGACGACCAGATCAGCTGCGCGTCGAACTCCGGCACCACCGAGCACACGCTGAGCCCGCTGCCCACGGAGGGCGGCACCAAGCTCGCCTTCGTGCCGCTGGGCACGCAGTCGGGGTACGCCGTCGAGGTGCGCACCCGCGGCGGCAACGACGAGGCGATCTGCAAGCCGGGCGTCCTCATCTACCGGGTGGACGCGGACGTCGACACGGGCCAGGGCCCTGTCACCGTCTCCGACTCCACGAAGGACAGCGGCGGCTGCACCCGCCAGCCGAACGTCCACGCGGAGCTCTCCGACGCGGCCTACGAGCCCGGCCAGACGTTCACGGACAAGAGGACGGGGGTGCGCATCACGGTGGCGGACGTCGACGAGGAGGGCCGCTACCGGGTGCACGTCACGCGGCCGTAAGCCACCGGGGTCAGCCACCGTTGACCTTGGAGGAACCGGCGCCGGGCACGGTCTGCTGCACCTGGCGCAGGAAGGCGGCGTTGTCCGGGGTCTTGCGCAGGCGCTCGATCAGCGCCTCCAGGTTGCTCTGCGGGTCCCTGCCGTGCAGGGCACGCCGCAGGCCGCGTACGGCGGTCAACTCGTCGGCGGGCACCAGGAGTTCGTCGCGGCGCGTGCCGGAAGGGGTGACGTCGACGGCGGGGAAGACCCGTCGTTCGGCCATGCCGCGGTCGAGACGGAGCTCCATGTTGCCGGTGCCCTTGAGCTCCTCGAAGTAGTAGTCGTCGGCGCGCGATCCGGTCTCCACGAGCACGGTGGCGAGCATGGTCAGGGACCCGCCCTCCTCCGCGAGCCGCGCGGCACCGAAAAGGCGCTTGGGGCCCTGGATGGCGGCGGCGTCGACACCTCCGGAGAGGGTGCGGCCACCGCTGGACGCCGCGTTGTTGTACGCGCGGCAGAGCCGGGTGAGGGAGTCGAAGAGCATGACGACGTCCTTGCCCTCCTCGGTGAGCCGCTTGGCGCGCTCGACGGCGAGTTCGGCCAGGGCGATGTGCTGCTTGGCGGGCTTGTCGAAGGTCGAGGCGAGCACTTCGCCCCGTACGGAACGCTTCATGTCCGTGACCTCCTCGGGCCGTTCGTCGAGCAGGACGACCATGAGGTGGGCCTCGGGGTGGTTCGCGCTGACGGCCGCCGCGATCTGCTGGAGCAGGACGGTCTTGCCGGTGCGGGGCGGCGCGACGATGAGGCCGCGCTGGCCCTTGCCGACCGGCGAGACGAGGTCGATGAGCCGGGTCGCGATGCTGCCGCCGCCGTCGCCCGGCGTCTCCAGACGGAGCCGCTCGCGAGGGTGCAGCGGGGTGAGGTCGCCGAACCGCGCACGCCTGTGCAGGGCTTCGGCGGAGTGTCCGTTGACCCGGTCGGCGCCGGTGAGGGTGCGGGCCTTGCCGCAGACGCCCTCGACCAGGTCGCCCGCGCGCAGGCCGAGCCGGCGGATGAGCGTGGAGGGGACCTGTACGTCGTTCGGGGTGGGGAGGCAATCGCCGGTACGGAGATGGCCGTTGGCGTTGTGACTCACGTCGAGGATGCCGGAGACGGCGACGGCGGGGGCCGCGGCGGCCGTGTTCGCGGAGGTACTGGTGGCCGGGTTGGCGGCCTGGGCGGTGCTCTTGTTACGGGTGATGGTTGCGGTACTCATGATGGGTCCTTTCGCGAGCATGCGAATGAAGGGGCCCGGCGGGACGGTGTGTTCACGTCCCGTGCGTCGGGCGGAGAGAAGAACTGCGGCAGAGGGCTTCGCGAAAGAGACTTCGGGATATGCGGAAGCTGCGAAACCACGGAGCTGCGGGGGCCTCGACGAGGCGGAAGCAAAGAAGATCGGCACCGGCGCCACAGAAAGCGGCGTACACACGTGCTGTACGGAAGGTAGCACAGCTTGCGGGGCGCGGGACGTGACGTGGGTCACCGGGATCGTACCCGGACGGCCGCACCCATCCACATGAAGCGCTCCCTGGTTGTGTGGGCCCCACACATGGGATCCCCGGGCGGCGCGCCCTTACGTTTCCGGCCATGACGAGCCCCACTCCCCGCGGTGACGCCCCCGCAGGACCCGCCGGAACCGACCTCACCGGACGCACCGCCCTGGTCACCGGCGGCGCGAGCGGCATCGGCCGGGCCTGCGCCGTGGCCCTGGCCGACGCCGGCGCCTTCGTCCATGTCGTGGACCAGCACGCCGACGCGGCCAAGGAGGTGGCCGACGGGATCGACGGTGAGGCGCACGCCGTGGACCTCGCCGACCCCGCCGCGCTCGACGCCCTGCCCGCCCGCGTCGACGTCCTCGTCAACAGCGCCGGGCTCCAACACGTCGCCGCCATCGAGGAGTTCCCCCCGGAGCGGTTCGACCTGATCCAGCGCGTCATGGTCACCGCGCCGTTCCTCCTGCTGCGCCGGACACTGCCGCACATGTACGCCCAGGGCTGGGGCCGCGTCGTGAACATCTCCAGCGTCCACGGCCTGCGCGCCAGCCCGTTCAAGTCCGCCTACGTCGCCGCCAAGCACGCCCTGGAGGGCCTGAGCAAGGTCACCGCCCTGGAGGGCGCGGAGCACGGCGTGACCAGCAACTGCCTCTGCCCCGGCTACACCCGCACGCCCCTCGTCGAGGACCAGATCAGCGCGCAGGCCGCCGCCCACGGCATCCCGCCCGAGCAGGTCCTCACCGACGTACTGCTGCGCCGTTCCGCGGCCAAGCGGCTGATCGAGCCCGAGGAGATCGCCGCCGCCGCGCTCTGGCTCTGCGGCCCGCACAGCGGCTTCGTGACCGGCGCCTCGCTCCCCCTGGACGGCGGCTGGACCGCCGGCTGAACCCCCGCTCCCCCAGCGCCATTTACCGCCATTTAGCGCCCTCACCGCACCCCACGTCCCCGTCCGTACCCCACGTCCCCGTCGCGACACGTCCCCATCGAGAAACGGATCACGCCATGGCAGCCGCAACGCCGCGTGCCCAGGGCAGGACCCCGGGCAAGCCAGGTATCGCCCGCATCATCAGCGCCAGCCTCATCGGCACCACCATCGAGTGGTACGACTTCTTCCTCTACGGCTCGGCCGCCGCACTCGTCTTCAACACCCTCTTCTTCCCCGACAGCGACCCCCTGGTCGGCACGCTCCTCTCCTTCCTCACCTACGCCGTCGGCTTCGCCGCCCGCCCCATCGGCGGTGTCGTCTTCGGCCACTTCGGCGACAAGATCGGCCGCAAGAAGCTGCTGGTCCTGAGCCTGATGATGATGGGCGGCGCCACCTTCGCGATGGGTCTGCTGCCCACCCACGCCACGCTCGGCGTCGGCGCCCCGATCCTGCTCACGGTGCTGCGCCTGATCCAGGGCTTCGCGCTCGGCGGCGAGTGGGGCGGCGCCGTCCTGATCGTCTCCGAGCACGGTGACGACAAGAACCGCGGCTTCTGGGCCTCCTGGCCGCAGGCGGGCGCCCCCGGCGGCAACCTCCTGGCCACCGGCGTCCTCGCGCTCCTCGCCGCCGTCCAGTCCGACGAGGCGTTCCTCGCCTGGGGCTGGCGCATCCCGTTCCTGCTCTCCGGGGTGCTCGTGATCATCGGCCTGTGGATACGGGTCTCGGTCTCGGAGTCCCCGCTCTTCCTGGAGGCGCAGGCCCGCGCGGAGGCCCAGGCGGCCGAGGCCGGGGCGGCGGCCAAGCAGGACGCTCCGGTCGTCGAGGTGTTCCGGCACAACTGGCGCGGCGTCCTCACCGCGATCGGCACCCGGCTCGGCGAGAACGTCTCGTACTACATCCTCACGGCGTTCGTCCTCGTCTACGTCACCGTGCACCTGGAACTGCCCAAGAGCACCGCCCTGAACGCCGTACTGATCGGCTCCGCCGTGCACTTCGTGACGATCCCGCTGTGGGGCGCGCTCTCGGACCGGATCGGCCGCAGGCCCGTCACCCTGATCGGCTCCGTCGGGATGGCCGCGTGGGCGTTCGCGTTCTTCGCGCTCGTCGACAGCGAGTCCTTCACGGTGATCACCCTGGCGGTCACGGTCGGGCTGCTCTTCCACGGTGCGATGTACGGGCCGCAGGCCGCCTTCATCTCCGAGATGTTCGACACGAAGGTCCGCTACTCCGGGGCCTCGATGGGCTCGCAGCTCGCGTCCATCATCGGCGGTGCGCTCGCGCCGATCATCGCCGTCGAGCTGCTCAAGGACTACGACTCCGCGACGCCGGTGGCCCTCTACGTCTGCGTGACGGTGGTGATCACGACGCTGACCGTGCTGGTGGCGAAGGAGACCCGGGGCCGCTCGCTCTCCCAGCGGAGCACGGCTCCCGGGGATTCCGCCGCCGCCGTGCCGTCAGCGACAATCTCGACCTGACCCGCGGCGCGCGCCCGCGCAGCGCCCGCAGTACCCCGCTCCCGGAGGCGACCCGTCGCATGTCCAGCTCCACAGACGCGTCCGGCTCCGCGGACGCCGCCCACCGGGAGCAGGCCTGTACCGCCCTGCGTGAACTGCTCGGCCTGCTGGCCGACGACGCTCCGGCCGAGCGGTTCGCCGGTCCCGCCGCCGCGGCCCGCGCGGCCGGGGCGAGCGCCGCCGAGCTCTCCGAGATCGACGAGGCCACGCAGACCGCGCTGCGGGTGCGCCGCACCCTGAACCAGCACCAGCGCAGGGAGGCCGAGCTCACCGCCCTGTTCGACACGGCAGGCGACCTCGCGGCCCTGCGTGACCTGGACGCGGTGCTGCGCGCGATCGTGCACCGGGCCAAGCTGCTCCTGCGTACGGACGTCGCGTACCTCTCCCTGAACGACCCGGCGGCGGGCGACACGTACATGCGCGTGACGGACGGCTCGGTCTCCGCCGCGTTCCAGAACCTGCGGCTCGGCATGGGCGAGGGACTCGGCGGCCTCGTCGCCCAGACCGCCCGCCCCTATGCCACCGGGGATTACGAGGTGGACCCGCGTTTCCAGCACACCACCCCCATCGACAGCGCCGTCCTCGAGGAGGGCCTGCACGCCATCCTCGGTGTGCCGCTGCGGCAGGGCACGCACGTCATCGGGGTGCTGTTCGCCGCCGACCGCACGGCACGCGCCTTCACGCCGGACGAGGGCGCGCTGCTCTCCTCGCTCGCGGACCACGCGGCGATCGCCATCGACAGCGCGCGGCGCATGGAGGAGACGCGGGCCGCGCTCGTCGACCTGAACGCGGCCTCGCAGACCATCCGCGCGCACAGCGAGGCCCTGCGCCGGGCCGAGGACGCGCACGACCGGCTGACCGATCTCGTGCTGCGGGGCGGGGACTTCACCGAGGTCGCCACGGCCATCGGCGCGCTGCTGCGGGGCGGCACGCTGATCCATGACGCGGACGGCACGGAGCTGGCCCGGGTGGTGGACGCGGACGGCACGGAACTGGCAGGGGTGGTGGACGCGGGTGCCGCCGAGCCCCGTACGCCTCCGGCCGAGGCCGTCGCCGCCTCGCGGGCCAGCGGCCGGGCCGTCCCCTTCGACGGAACCTGGGTGTGCGCGGTCCTCGCGGGCCCCGAACTCCTCGGCAGCATCGCCCTCACCGACCGCGCCGACCTGGGCGAGGCCGACCGCCGCCTCTTCGAACGCGCCGGGGTCGTGACGGCACTGCTCCTGCTCCTCCGCCGCTCGGCCGCCGAGGCCGAGGACCGCGTACGCGGTGAACTCCTCGGCGACCTGCTCTCCCTCTCCGGCACCCCGGGCCGCCTCGCCTCGCGCGCCCGCCGCCTGGACGTCGATCTGGCCCTGCCCCACTCGGTGTTCGTCGCCCACAGCGACACGGCCGCACGCCGGCTGCTGCTCTCGTCGGCCGCGCGCGCGGCCCGCGTCCGCCACGGCCTGTCCGGCCTGCACCACGACCACGTGGTCCTGGTGCTCCCGGCCGACGACACCGGCTCCCGGGCCCGCGCGCTGGCCGCCGAGCTCACCCAGGCCGCCGGGGCTCCGGTCACGGTGGGCGCCGCGGGCCCCGCCACCGGACCCGAGGCGCTCGCCCAGGCCCACGCGGAAGCCCTGCGCTGCCTCTCCGCCCTGCGCGCGCTCGGCCACACCGGCCGGGGCGCGGACCTGCCCGACCTCGGCTTCCTCGGCGTACTGCTCGGCGACGACACGAACCTCGACTCCTACGTACGCCGCACGCTGGGCCCGGTGCTCGACTACGACACCAGACGCGGCACCGAACTCGTCCACACCCTGCGGGCCTACTTCGCCTGCGGAATGAGCCAGTCCAAGGCGAAGGACGCCCTCCACGTCCATGTGAACACCGTGGTCCAACGCCTGGACCGGATCGGCCACTTGCTCGGCCCCGACTGGCAGTCCCCGGAACGCTCCCTGGAGATCCAGCTGGCCCTGCGCCTGCACGCCTACACCGGGGCGACCGCGTCTCCCTGATTCTCCTGGTCCTCGGCGGCTTTCGCGTCGGCGGCGGTGGCGGCCGGGATCAGGAAGGTGGCGACGAGCCCGAGGACGACGAAGCCCGCGGCGACATAGCCGCCGAGCGCGACCCCGTCGGTCATCGCCGCGCGCGCCGCGTCGGCGACGGACGCGGTCTCCGGCCGGTCCGCGAGGGGTCCGATGGCGGCTCCCGCGCTGTCGGTGACGGCACCGGTGAGCCGGTCCGCCTGCCCCGCGGGCACTCCCGCGTCGCCGAGCCTGTCGCGCAGGTTGGTGCTGAGGGTGGTGAAGAAGACGGTGGTCAGGGCGGCGATCCCGAGCGCGGAACCGAGCTGGCGGAAGGCGCTCTGAATGCCGGAGCCCTGCCCCGCGCTCTCCTGCGGCACCTCGGCGAGGACCACGTTGGTGACCTGGGCGGTGGCGAACCCGACGCCGATCCCGTACACGAACAGCATCAGCGCGACGGCCCACCAGGAGCTGTCCGGAGCGGCGATCAGCCCGACGCCCGCAAGGCCGAGGACCTCCAGGGCCAGGCCGATGCGCACCTGCCCGAGCGCAGGAACCTTCGCGGCGAGCGGGAAGCTCGCACCCGTCGCGACGAAGCTGCCCACGGCGATGGGCACCAGGGCTAGCCCCGCCTCCAGGGCGCTGTAGCCGAGGGTGAACTGCAGCCACAGCGGGAGCACCGCGACGATGCCGAACTCTCCGAGGCCGATGATCAGGGTCGCGATGTTGCCGTTGCGGAAGGAGGGGATCGAGAACAGCCGTACGTCCATCAGAACGCGTGCGACGTGTGCGGGGTCGCCGCTCCTGCTGAGCGCGATCTGCCGCCGGACGAAGGCGTACAGCGTGACGGCGGAGAGCACGAGGGCGACGAGAACGGGCGAGGGACCGCTCGCCCAGCTGACCCCGAGAACGTCCAGCGGCTCGATGCTGACGATCCAGCCGTACGTACGCCCTTCGACGAGCCCGAAGGCGAGCAGCCCGAGTCCGGCCGCGGAGAGCACCGCACCGGCCACGTCCACCCGCCCCTTGGACCGCGGCGAGGGAGCCATGTACAGCAGCACGCCGGCGGCGACGAGGACGGACAGGGGCACATTGATGCCGAACGCCCAGCGCCACGAGACGTGTTCGGCCAGCCAGCCGCCGAGCAGCGGGCCGAGCGCGGCGGCGGCGCCGATGGTCGACCCCCAGATGGCGAAGGCCTGGCCGCGCGCCTTGCCGGTGAAGGTCGCGTTCAGCAGGGAGAGCGAGGTCGGCAGGATCATCGCCGCGCCCGCGCCCTGCAGGAAGCGGGCCAGGATCAGCAGCCCGCTGCCGGGCGCGAGCCCGGCGAGCACGCTGGTCGCGCCGAAGACGACGACGCCCGCGACGAAGACCCGGCGGGCCCCGAAGAGGTCCGCGAGGCGGCCGGTCAGCAGGAGCAGCGCGGCGAAGACGATCGCGTACGACTCCTGGATCCACTGGGCCTGCACGGAGGTGGCGTCCAGGTCCTCGATGACCGAGGGAACGATCACGTTGACGATCGTGGTGTCGACCACGATCAGGGCGACACCGAGGGCGATGGCGACGAGACCAAGCCATCGGCGGGCGGGGGACGGATCACGCATCTCAATACCTCCATGGTGAAGTAATTCCACGATGAAGGTAAATTGGGGCCGGTAAGTTGTCAAAGCACAGCCCGCCGATGACGGCGAGCACGACAGCCGGCAGAAGAGAGGGCGGCGCGGTGGCGACGGAGGAACCGACACCCGGCGAGGTGACGGCGCAGCGCGAGCGCCTGATGGACGGGCTCAGGGGCTACGGCGAGCGCTACAACGAGCTCAGCCGCCGCTTCGCCGTCTGGCTCGGCCTGCACTCCACGGATGCCGACGCCCTGCTGGAGATCGTCACCGCCGAGGACCGCGGCACCCCGCTCTCCCCGGCCCGCCTCAGCGAACGCATCCTGCTCTCCTCGGGCGCCACGACCGCGCTCCTGAACCGTCTCGAAGGCGCGGGCCACATCGTCCGGACCCGCGAGCACGCCGACCGCCGCGTCGTCACGCTGCACAGCCTGCCCGGCATCCGGGAACGCGCCGACGAGTTCTTCACGCCGCTCGCGGTCCGGATGGACGCGACGATGGCCCAGTACCCGCCCGAACTCCTGGAGTGTTTCGAGACGTTGCTCGCGGATCTGCGGGCGACGATGGACGCGGACCTCGCGGAGCGGGACCGGGCGGCCGGGCCGGGCTGACCCGGCGAGTCCGCGCGGCTCCGGCAACCAATCCGCCCGGTGGTGGCGACTGCCCTGCGCAACGCACACCACTAGGTCAGGGCGGATGAGGCAATGAGAGCGATCGAGCACGAGCAGCGTGAGCCGCACGAGCAGCGCGGACACAAGACCGCGCGGCATCGCAGGCGCCGGCTGAACCTGGCGGTCGGCATCCCGGTGGCCATGGCGGCAGCGGCGGGCCTTGCGTACGGCGGCGGCACGGTTTTCGGGGCCACGGCGGCTCCCGCGGCCTCGGCGGGAGCTGACGCAGCCGGCGCCGCCAACCCCGCCGATGTCGCTGATGCCGCCGATGTCGCCGACGGCTTCGCCTCCGTCAACGCCCTCGGCCAGAACGGGACTTACGGCGGACGCGACGGGAAGACGGTCACCGTCAAGACGCTCGCGGACCTGGAGAAGTACGCGACGGCCTCCGATCCGTACGTCATCGTGGTCGCCGCGACGATCACGATGAACCCCAAGGGCAAGGAGATCAAGGTCGCGTCGGACAAGACGATCGTGGGGTCCGGCACCGCGGGCCAGATCGTCGGGGGCGGCTTCTTCCTGGGCCAGGGCGTACACAACGTGATCATCCGGAACCTCACGATCCGGGACTCGTACGCGGGCACGTGGAACGACAAGGAGCACGACTTCGACGCCATACAGATGGACGGCGCGCACCACGTCTGGATCGACCACAACGACCTGCGGCACATGGCCGACGGCCTGATCGACAGCCGCAAGGACACGACCTACCTGACGGTGTCCTGGAACAAGCTGAGCGACAACAACAAGACCTTCGGCATCGGCTGGACCGAGAACACCACGGCCGACATCACGATCCACCACAACTGGTTCCGCGAGACCGAGCAGCGCAACCCGTCCACCGACAACGTGGCCCACGCGCACCTCTACAACAACTACCTCCAGGACGCCCCCGGCACGGACATCAAGTCGTCCTACGGCAACTACTCGCGCGGCAACACGAGGATGGTCCTGGAGAACAGCTACTTCGAGGGCTTCAACAACCCGGTCACGAAGGACAGTTCGGCCTCGGTCGTGCAGCGCGGCAACGTCTTCGTCGGGACGAGCGGGCGCAACGAGAGCGGCGGCACGGCGTTCGACCCGAAGAGCTTCTACGGCTACACGCTCGACAAGGCGGCGGACGTCCCGGCGAAGGTGAAGGCGGGGGCGGGCCCGCGCGCGAACGTCCGCGCGTCCACGGCGACTTCGGGTACTTCGGCGACTTCAGGGGCTTCGCGGACTTCGGCTGCCGCCACCCTCACCGTGGCGAAGGACGGCAGCGGCCAGTACAGGACGGTTCAGGCGGCGGTCGCCGCCGTACCCGCGAACAACCCGTCACGGGTCACCGTCGCCATCAAGCCGGGGACGTACCGCGAGACGGTCAAGATCCCGTCGAACAAGCCGCATGTCACCCTCCAGGGCACGGGCGGCAGCCGCAAGGACACGGTCATCGTGTACGCCAACGCGGCCGGTACGCCCAAGCCGGACGGTTCCGGCGCCTACGGCACCTCGGGCAGCGCGACCGTCGCCGCGGAGGCGGACGACTTCCAGGCCCGCAACCTGACGATCTCCAACGACTTCGACGAGAAGGCCAACCAGAATCTCGCCGGACACCAGGCGGTGGCGCTGCGCACGGCGGCCGACAAGGTGTTCCTCGACGGCGTGATCGTCGAGGGGGACCAGGACACCCTCCTCCTGGACACGGCGGCCAAGGACAAGCTCGGCCGTGCGTACGTCAGGAACTCGTACGTCGTGGGCAACACCGACTTCATCTTCGGCCGGGCGACGGCCGTGGTGGACCGCTCGGTGATCACCCTCAAGAAGCGCTGGGACGGCAGCTCGCAGGGCTACGTCACCGCGCCGAGCACCGCGCCCGACCGCAAGGGCTTCCTGATCACCGACAGCACGGTCAACGGCGACGTGTCCGCGCGCAGCTTCTACCTGGGCCGCAACTGGCACGCGGGCGGCGACGCGAGCCTCGACCCCCAGACGACGGTACGCAACTCCACCCTCGGCGCGGCGATCAGGACGACTCCGTGGACGGACATGGGCGGCTTCTCCTGGAAGGACGACCGTTTCGCCGAGTACAAGAACACGGGCGCGGGCTCGGGCCCCGCGAGCGGTGACCGCCCGCAGCTGACGGACGCGCAGGCGGCGGGCCAGGAGACCGCCGACTGGCTGGGCAACTGGACCCCGGCTCCCTGAGGGGGGGCGGAGGGCAGGCCGGAAGCCACCCGGGGACCCGGCTTCCGGCTTCCGGCTTCCCGCTTCCCGCTTCCCGCTTCCCGCTTCCCGCTTCCCGCTTCCGGCTTCCGGCTTCCGGCTTCCGGGTGAGACCTCCCCCACAGCACCCCTGACGAACTCCAGCCACCCACGCTCACCCCCTCGCACCCGGACGCAACCCCATCCCACCGCGTCCGCCCCATCCGCTAGTCTGTGGTGGGCCGCTCATAGCAGCAGCCCAGGACCTCGCACGGCGCGCACGGGAGCTCTCACCCAGAGCCCCCACCACGCACCACGCAAGGCCCGCCTTCGTAGCTCAGGGGATAGAGCACCGCTCTCCTAAAGCGGGTGTCGCAGGTTCGAATCCTGCCGGGGGCACAGCGCTAAGGGCCAGTTCAGAGGCTTGATCCTCTTGAGCTGGCCCTTTTGCATGATCGGGGCCGTGCCACGCCGTGCCGCAAGGGCCCCTAGGAGTCCGCCTTGCCCCGCGCCCTGGCTCTTAGGCAGGCTTGAACGCGCGGTGCATGAGGAACACAACAGCCGTCCCGCCATGCCGACTCGGCCCGCACCACCACTCATCGGCCAGCGCATCGACCAGGAGCAGGCCGCGCCCGTGGGCTTCCGTGGCCCGGGGCGAGCGGAGGCGGACATGGGCGGGACAGCCGGGGTTATGCACGTCCACGCGCAGCGTCTCGCCCAAGCGGTACCAGCGCACGCGTACCCGCCAGGGCTCGTCGGCCTCCCCGTAGAGGATGGCGTTGGTGACCAACTCCGAGACCATCAGCTCGCAGTCATCGATGGAGCAGCTGAGCTGATGCGGCTCGGTGAACTTCCGGAACCAGCGGCGAGCGCGTCCGACCGACTCCGGGAGGGGATGGAGGACCATCCCGCCGAGTGGTTGGAGTAGGGCGTCGTCGCCAGAGTCGCCGTTGGTGCGCGTCATTGCGCTTCCCCTTCCGATAAGTGGCTAAGGCCACTCACCGGATAGTGGCATTGGCCACTTCGGGCGGCAAGAGCTTCCGGGGAATCGCCGCCCACCACTCACCCCAACGGGTAACCCTGCTCGAACGCCCAGCGCCCCGGCGGATACACGGCCTCCGCGAACTCCAGTGGACGGTCCTGCAGGTCGTAGACGACATGGTGAACCACCAGTACCGCGGCGGGCGGTTCGAGCCCAAGCTCGTCGCCCTCCTCGCGGGTGGCCAGCCGGGCGCAGACACGATCCTCTCCGTAGCTGCCTCGCCGACCGGTGGTTTCCTCGACGTACAAGACCGTTCCCTCCCGGATCCGCTCGGGCTCCAGGAGCCGGGGCGCCCTGCGGCCCAGCTCGGCCGGGAACCAGGAGGTAGACGTCTCGACGGGCCCGTCTGCCGAGTTGGTCACCCGCCGCCGCTGAACAGCCCCGCGTTCCTTGCCCAGTTCGAGCGCCTCGGCCACGTGACCGGGCGCCTCGGCATACCCGGCCGACGCGATGACCGCGTACTCCCCAGGCCCGTAGATCCGCCCCGTCTGCCGCGCCCGCCCATAGCGCTCGCGAGCCCGCCGGTGCACTTGCTGATCCCGTACGTACGTCCCCGATCCCTGCCGCTTCTCGACAAGACCCTGATGCCGCAGCGCCTCCAGGGCGCGGGCACTGGTCGGCCGGGAGACATTCCAGTCGGCGGCCAGCTGCCGCTCGGACGGCACTTCCTCGCCTGGCCGCAGATCCCCACGCAGGATCTGATCGCGCAGGTACTGGGCGATCTGCAGGTACTTGGGCAAGGCCTCAGCGATCTCGGGCACGCGACATTCCCTTCACCGACTGGCTAATACCAGTGGCCACTATAGGTGCGCACGGAAAGGACGCACCTCTACCCTGTTCTCGTGAAACGGCTCATTGTGGCGGCCGGAGGCGGCGGCGACGCGGTGGCGGCGGTGATGCTGCACGCCGCCCTGTACGGCGACGATGACGAGCCGGCGCTGATCCTGACGTACTCCTGGGACCGCCTGATCATCGACCCGGTCCCGGGCCCGCGCTCCCCCGCCGACTTCACCGGCCTGCGCCAACTCACCCCCCACGTCTGGGCAGTCCCCGGCACCGCAACGCTGAAGCCGCCGCACGCGGCAACCCTCCCCCGCCTCGCGGCCGAACTCCCCCACACCTTCGCCCTGATCGACCCATACGCCGGGGCAACAGGCATCACCCGCCAGCTGTCGGAATTGATCACCCACTTCGCCCCGGAGACGATCGACCTCCTGGACGTGGGCGGCGACATCCTGGCCCACGGCGACGAACCCACCTTGCGCAGCCCGCTGGCCGATGCCCTGACCCTGGCCGCCTGCGCCCACACCGAGGCGCCGGTACGCCTCTTGGTGGCGGGCCCCGGCCTCGACGGCGAGCTCCCCGCAGACGTCCTCCGCCCGCGCCTCGGCCCCCTGCTCACGACCTTCACGCCGGAGCACGCCCAAGCCATCATCCCGATCCTCACCTGGCACCCCTCCGAAGCAACGGCCCTGCTCACCGCCACCGCGCTGGGCGCCCGAGGCTTGTGCGAGATCCGCGACGCCGGACTCCCGGTCCCACTCACCGCCGAGGGCCCCACCGTCCACGAGGTCGACGGGGCGACGGCGTTCGCCGCCAACCGCCTGGCCCAAGCCATCACGGCAACGACCACGCTCGACGAAGCAGAGGAACACTGCCGCACGGTCTGCGGCACCTCAGAGATCAACTACGAACGAGCGAAGGCACGGGGACTGACCCAGCACCAGCGAGTCCCTGCCGTCCCGCACGACCTCCTGACCCAGATCAAGGCCTTCGAGCGGGAAGCCGCCACACGAGGAACCACATACACAACAATCCGCCGCCTCGCAGAGGCCCTGGGACTCACCACCGAAGCCCTCCCGCACCTCACCCAGCTCAACACCACGCGCACCGGCCACCTCCCGGCATCTGTGTGGAAGCTTCACCACAGGTGAGTTGCAGGATGCGCAGGGCAGGACCCCCACGGGCCTGCCCTGCGCGAAGCCCGGCACCCGGGGGCACCGCTCTAACGGGGCTTGGAAGGCCGACAGGGAGAACCATTCGCTGCTTGCGCCTACCAGTGAAAGGCCGGCACGGCGATCACCGCCGATCTGAGAGATTGAACTTTCCCTACACCCATCAAGGCGGCTCGCTCCGCTCCCCGCGCGCGGCCCGGCTCCCCGGGCCGCCGCTCCTGTCTCCGCCCCGCTCCGGCCCGGTCCACCCGGCCGCGCGACAAGAGCTGGCCGCCGACCGAACTCAGAGAATCGGTACATCGCGGCTGGGGCGGTCGGCTCCACGGCTTTACGCAGCCACGTTGGGGCGAGCCTCTAAGATCATGGCCCCAACGTCGTGCTTTAACGGGCAGGTCCACAGACTGTCCGACTCGCCGGAAGCTTAAGGGGCCATGATCACTCGCCCCAAAGCAGCTCCAGCCCAAAGCCGCTCCGCCGACCTACGAATCAGTCGCGCGGCTAGCTTCCAGCTTCTTGAAACCGTGTCTTTCGGAGACCTCTGGCGCGGTGAGAAGAATTGGCAGAGGAATGGTTCGGTCTGACCCGGCGACTTCAAATGAGAGGTTCAGTGTATAACCGTCGGCTTTCGCTACGTTCTCCGGAATTTCTCCATCACTCGAAGTCCAGATCAGTACATCAAATGCCGTCGGACCGTTTGCGATAGCGCCGTCGGCGCGCCATTGAACGCCCGAGTCTCCGGATGAAAGCCGCAGGTCACTTTGAATACCCTTAGTGAATGCGCGGTACATGGTTGTGCCGTTATGGGTTTCCAGTGATCCATGCATTCCGTGGGCGGGGAAGAAGCATGAAGAATTCATACCCTGCTCGATGTACAGCATTGCCGATGCGTGAGCAGTCCACCTCTTTTTCTCCTTGGCCAATACCTCAGAGATGGTCAGTCGCGCGTCAAGCACGGAGAGGTCCGGCAGGGTTGCTGCAGGCACCAGGAGGCGTAGCAGCTCGTGCCTGGTGGCGCTGCGTGTCCGAGTGCCATCGCGAATTGGCACCTCTCGTTCTACTGCCCCTCCGGATGGAACTGTAATTACATATGGCGAGCGATCGGTTTGAAATAGAAGGGAGGTGACGGCACCTGAATCTCCAATGGGGACTACCAGATCCGTCATCTCGGGCGCCACTAGTCCGTCAAACCTTTTGCTCATTTGCGCCCACCATTGCGCCGAGTCTTGCCGTTCCGGGTTGGTGAGGGTGTGCGCCTTTTCGTCCACTCCGATGATCCAGATGATCTCTTCGCCGCGAGCGCCATTTGCATGCCCGGCCAATTGTCTAACTTTGGCCACCTCGGGCCAAGTTGCCTTAAACTCAATGAGGGAGTCCTCGCTGGTTCGGCCGCTTAGTACGTGCTCGACTGCCCTAATGGTGATTAACTCAAGCTGCTGGCGCCTCATGCTGGTGAGCGTAGTGTGCAGGGCTGATCCGTGCCTGAGGTTTCCTGGCCTCTCGCGCTTATCAATGCTGAGTAGCGGAGGGTCTACCTGTCGGGGGACAGCTCAAGTCCCCTCCACTTCGGCGGCCGTGTTGGGGGTCGGAGCCGTCCTGAAGGCGGGGCACGCTTCCGTCTCAGTCTCCGTCTCATTCAGCGCCGTTCACGGCCGTTCAGGCAGGACGGAAGCCGGTAGCAGCTCTCACGGCCGGTCGTCCATGAACGCAGGTGAACGGCCCCGTTCAGAGTCATCGGGGCCACCACCACAGTTGGAAAGCGTGTTGATGGCTGTTGGGCATTACGGAACAACAGAGACGTACAGCAACCACAGCAGTCTCCTGGGCCGTCACCGAACCGCGACCGGGAGCCGGGCAACAGATGCCCCCTGGCAAGGGGCGCGTCGAGCTGCATTCGACTGCCGGGGGCACAGCCTGACCTGGACGAACGGGGCGTATACCCAGTTTGGGAGCTTAGGGCGTGATGCCCATGAGCGGGATCAAAACTGATGGACACGAAGTCACTCCCAACAAAGGAGACATCATGTCCACCACTACAGTTCTGCCCTTCCCCCCAGCCGAGCAGGAGTGCCCCGCCTGGTGCGCCCGCGATGCACACGCGGAGGCAGTCGGGAGCCACGTCAGCATCCCGGTGCGTCTGACCGCCCCTGCAGAAATGAGTCCGAGCCTCGAACCACCCTTGCTGTCCGTGCAGATCGGCCTCGGACACGATGAGGAAGCGCGCGGCGAGCAGCCCCGTCTATGGCTCTCGGCCGTCGACGGTACGGCTGAACTGGACTCCGCTGCCCTGGGAGAGCTCATCGCCGGCGTGGAGAAATTCGCCCTGCGGCTCCGAGGGCTGCGGCACCGGTTCGAGGCTGTCATCCTCGGCGGTGCCGCCGAAGCCGTCGACCTCTACCCGGCCGCCACTCATCCACTTGAACTCGTCGCCCCCTGCCCGCCCTGGTGCCAGTACCGGGACCAGGAGGAGCACAGCGTGACCGGGCTTCTGGCCGATCAGTTCCACGCAACGGAGGAGACCAGCATGGAATTGGCGCTGCATCCGGTGGTCCACAGTAAGTACGGGCAAGAGGCAGAGACGCTCGATCTCGTCATGGAGCACATGCCGCATGATCCGCGTCCTCTGATCGACCTCACCATCGGCACCACCCAGAAGCGGCACCACGTGGAGATGACCTTCGATGAAGCCGACCGACTGCGGTCCTGCCTCAACGAGTTCATCGCGCAGGGACGCGAGTACGCCCGCCCGGAAGCCGTCGCATCTCTGCAAGAACTGGTCGGCTACTGCGGCGTGCGGATCGTGGAGCACCGGAACAACGTGAAGGGCTTCTTCGGTCACGCCGTCGGCGATACGCGGCAAGGCGGGCCGGTCTGGGTGACCGTCCCCAAGGGAGCCGCCGGCCCATATCTGGAAGACCGGGTGAAGCATCTGCTGGCAGACATCCACGAGACACAAGAGGAACTGACCGCCACCGACGGTGCCGAGGTCCGACAGGCGGGCGCGCCGCCTGGCACCTCATGGCTGAGGGGGCAGGCGGCGGCGTGAGCCATTGAGTCAGCCGCCATGGAGGCCAGGGCGTCGTATGCCATGAACCCAGATACGGCGCCCTGGTTCACGTCTGCTTACTCGCGCGCCCCTCGCGCTAGGCGCCGCCGCTCTCACGGGACGTAGTTCAGTCGCCCCTATGCGAGACCCCAACAGTCGCTGAGATCAGCAACCGGTGACCATCCCCATCCCGTACAGATCCAGTCCGAATCCTGCCGGGGGCACCAGTCAGAAGGCCCCGGGCCGATCTTGGTCCGGGGCCTTTGACATCCGCAGTCGACATCAGCGTGCGTGATCACTGAGCGCACAAAAAGAGACGTGCCCACCCCCGACCTCTACGGGGAACGCCCTGAACATCCTCGCCAAGCAGACCCTTACGGCGAGGCCACGATCAATCCCTTTCCCAGCCCCTGCCGGAGCGAGGCTCACGCTCGGTACCGTGGACGCTATCGCCCTCGACGATGGGAATGACGTTGCAGGTCGCCTCGGCCACGCAGGCAGTAACCGCATTCTCCCCCGTGGTAATTGCCCTGCTCACGGGCCTTTTCGCCGCTCGGGCAAGTCGCCGATCAAGCTCAGACAAGATCATGGTTCGCCTGACTGCAGAAATCGCAGCAGTGGAGTCTGTCGCGGAGGGCACAACCGCCAAGTCGGTCCTCACGTCCCAAGTGGACGCGACAGCGCAGAGGTACAGCGAGATGCGTCAGCGCGAAGACTCCTTCAAGCGGGATGCCGTTGGGGTGGGCTTGGGGGTCGTTCTCAGTCTCGGCGGCATCGGCCTAGGCACGTGGGCCGCCCTCCACGGCGGCGCTTACCTGTGGTGGTGGGCACTTGCTGTCCCCGCGATCATCCTTGGTGTACCGGGCTTCTTCCACGAAGTGACGGGCGGGGACAGCAAGAAGGCGTCCACCGACGGGACCTCATCGCCGGGGCCAGGACCAGCTACCAGTTGACATCAGCGGCTGCAGATGGCTGAGAAATTGGGCGTCCAGGCAAGGCCATGACGGCCACCGTGCAGGCAGCCCAAACAAACGTCTGAAGCGGATGTTGACGCTGCGGTCCCTGGCGTCGGTCCCAGCACGGGCTCCCGATCATCGCTGAGATCAACAACCAGCGGCCCCTCCCTTCCCTGTGCGAGCCGCTCCATACGCGCCAGGCTCGACCAGAGCATGGAACGTGCGCAGGTCCCCAGGGCTGATCGCCGAGAAAGCTTCTCGCTCGGATGTCGGAGCATTTCTCATCCCCGCCTCCCCCTCAGGCGATAATCGGGGCATGGCCTCACCGCCCAGCCTCTCCGAGCTCCGCCGAGCCAAGTTTGCCCGGCGGCTGCCTGCCGAGCTCGCGGCACTTGCCGGGCCCGCCCACGGGACCGTGAGCCTGCCGCTACACCTGGCCTGGTCCGGGCTGACCGAGTTCGACCTCGACCAGCCGCGCCTGCGCATGAGCTGCTATCGCATCGTCCTGGCCGAAGGCCTCCACGACGACCTCATCCGGTACCTCGACCAGGACCTGCTCGTCAGCCTGTGGCCAACCCTGCGCACACTGATCAGCCGGGACCTCCGGGACGTCTGGGAAACCGCCTTCCCCGAGCTGGCCCCGCGCACCCGGGCTGTTGCGTGAACCTGACCGAACTGCACCGTCGCCTCCTCGCCGACGTACTGGCCGTAGGCACCCCCTATCCCCTCGCACTCACCGGTGGCTACGCCGTCCAGGCCCACGGCCTGGTCGACCGCCTCAGCCAGGATCTCGACGTCGCCACCGAGAATCCCGAAGGGATGGAGAAGATCGCAGCCACCGTGCGCGCCGGGCTGGAGGAACGCGGCTGGCGGGTGAGGACATTGGAGACCGACCCCCTCTCCGCACGGCTGATCGTCACCGATCCGCACAGCGGCGAGGAGTGCGAGGTCGATGTCCTTAAGGAAGCCCTCTGGCGTCCGCCCGTTCAGACCGAGTACGGGCTTGTCCTCTCCCTCGAAGACGTCGTCGGCACCAAGGTCCGCGCGCTGTCCGACCGCGGTCTCGCCCGTGACCTCATCGACGTCCGGGCAGCCGCAGACCGCTGGAGTCCTCCCGAACTCGAAGAACTCGGGCGCCGCCACGCCCGTGACACCTTTGATCTCACGGATCTCCAGGCACGCCTCGCCGGAGCGGACTGGATCGACGACACAGAATTCGCTGCCTACGGCCTCAGCGAGCAGGCGATCACCGGGCTGCGCCGATGGGCGCAGGAGTGGGCCGACGACATCGCCGAGCGGCTCCTGGAACTGGAAGCCCCGCACGACGAATGACTCGACTTGGGGTTCGACTTGGGGGTTTCTTGCAATCCACTGTTCTGGACAGTCCAGAGCTGGTGACCGGACGTCTCCTGTGACGTGCGGGCCCGAGCCCGGCAGCGGGCTCGGTCGTGCTCAAGGACTGGAGTCCTCGCTCGGGCTCTGGTCGGTTTCGGTTTCGGTTTCGGGCTCGTCCGCTGCGTACGGGTGGACGTAGCGGTCCTTGTTGAAGGGCTTGAACCAGTTGGCGATGCCCATGGGTGTGATGCCGAGGGCCTCGCCCACCTCGCTCTCGTCGATGCCGTCCATCGAGTCGTCGTAGAGCCACTCGTGGTCCATGTCCTCGTACACGAGGGCCGCGAAGCATTCCAGTGCCGAAGAGACGCCCTCGTCCAGGAGGCCGAACGTGTCGAGCGTGACCTCGGCCTCGTGCAGCAGCAGCCTGAGCGCCAGCTCTTCGGCCACGCAGCTCAGCTGCAGGAAACTTCCCTCCGTCAGCCGCGTGGTCAGCGCGATCGCCGTCACCAGGAATCGCCGGGCGAAACGCGCGTCGTACTGCAGGGCGTAGCGCGGGGGCAGCTCGTCCAGGAGCCACATGGGGCCGTCGCATTCGGCGACGTTCGTTCCCTCCCTGTCCAGCGCGTGCGCGTCCTGGAACAGCTCGTCCAGGAGCACGTCGGTGCCCCAGATCAGTGCCCCGGCGGCAAGCTCGGCGTCCTCGGTCGAGGTGGTAGAGACAGTAGAGGTGACCGAGTCCTGATCGGTGGCCTCGCCCCCACCGTCCTCGCCCTCCTCGCCGTCCACGCCCTCCTCGGCGTCGAGCACTCCGAACATCCCCGCGTCGAAAGCCGCCAGCCTCGGGGCCAGGGTTCGGATCTTGGCGCGGATCGCGTCGGTTTCCGCCGCCGTCCCGGTCGCGTCCGTGGATGCCGCTCCCGCGGCCAGCCCCATCAGTCGCGCTCGGCGGGACTCGACGTCATCCGGTGGCGCGTCCGGGCCGTCGGCCGCGTCCAGGCTCTCCTTCGCCAGGTCCGGATGAAGCTCCACCTGGCATCGCTCGACGGTCCAGTCCGAGAGCAGTTCCGTGCGTTCTAGCAGTTCCTCCACCAGTTCGCGTACGGACTCCTCGGCGAACTCCAGCGCCGGGGCGTCCACAAAGACCTTCAGGAGCGCCCCCCCGGGGTACACGCCCACAAATGTGTCGAGGAGTTTGATCTCCATGCCGTCAGGGCCCGCGATCTCCTCGACGGACTCGAAGCCGTCCTCGAGGAGAGCGCCGGCGCCGAACCGCTGCAGCTCATCCATCTCCGCGGTTCCGCCGGCTATCCGGGTGTCCACACTCACTGCGTACGTCACACGACACAGCCTCGCAGGCCAGCCCGCTGATCGCGCCCGCAATGCAGACTTCCCGACGACTTCGCGATGACTTCGCGACCGCATCCCCTTCATCCGGTCGCAGCGGGACCCCATCAAAGTCCACGTACTCCTGAAGGCCCCCAGGCAGACCTCACACATTCAACCTGTGTCGATTGCCCTCCCCCGGGAACACGGGAGAGGAAGTGGTGGCTTCGGGGTGTGGATGCTGGTGTTGGTTCAGGCCCGTCGCCGCTCCATGACTCCCATGATGGTCGGCACACTCCCGCGTCGCCGTCCCTCATGGTTGAGGCGGGCCGGCCGTGGCCAAGGGGAGCCGCCGCGGCCGGGCCCCGCCAGCAATCCAGCAACCGAAGCCGCAACCGCAGCCGCCGCCGCTGCCGCAACCCCAGCCGCAGCCGCTTGGCCGCACTGTTACCGCCCCCTAACACCCTCCCCGCTGTTACGTCCCCCTAATACCTCCCCGGCCAACCCCCCGCCCCGCCACCCCCCTCTCCCCAACCATGGGGACACACACTCAGGGAAAGCCGGTGCGCGCGCCCAAGAACCCCCGCGCCCGCAAGCCACGACGGCGACGCGCTCGCCTCGTCGACTACCCCCGGCACGGCAGACGCGGGCTCCGGCGGTGGCTTCCCTCCTGGCGGCAGGGGCTCGGAGGGATCGCGTTCCTCGTCGGCTCCCTCTGCTGCCTCTTCGCCTTCGTGTACGCCTCCGTCGACATCCCCGACGAGAACGCCGCCGCCCGCCGCGAGGCCAACGTCTACTACTGGGCCGACGGCACCCAGATGGTGAGCACCGGTGAGGTGAACCGGCAGAACGTGCGGCTCTCGGAGATTCCCGACGCCGTCGAGAACGCCGTCATCGCCGCCGAGAACGACACCTTCTACAGCGACTCCGGCGTCTCGCCCAAGGGCCTGGTCCGCGCCGCCGTCAACATGGTCCGCGGCCAGGAGACCCAGGGCGGTTCCACCATCACCCAGCAGTACGTGAAGAACACCTACCTCTCGCAGGACCAGACGGTCACCCGGAAGGTCAAGGAGTTCGTCATCGCGCTGAAGGTGGACCGGAAGAAGAGCAAGCAGGAAATCCTCCAGGGGTACCTCAACACCAGTTGGTTCGGGCGTGGCGCCTACGGAATCGAGGCCGCCGCCCACGCCTACTACGGCATCCCCGCCCGGCAGTTGAACCCCAGCCAAGGCGCCGCCCTCGCCGCCCTGCTCAAGGGCGCCGAGCAGTACGACCCCTCGGTGAGCGCGGTCAACCACCACCGCTCCGAAGCCCGTTGGCAGTGGATCCTCGACCGGCAGGTCAAGGCAGGGCTCATGAAGCCCGAGGTCCGCGAGAAGTTCACCACCTACCCCGAACCCCACAAGGAGTCCCGGACCACCAGCCTCGGCGGGCAGACCGGCTACCTCGTCGACGTCGCGAACAAGTACATCAAGCAGCACACCTCCCTCACCGACAAGGACCTCGCCCGCGGCGGCTACAAGATCCACACCACCTTCGACAAGGGCAAGGTCCAGCGGCTGAAGGGCGCGGTCGAGCGCGTCCTCGACCGCGACATCGACCCGAAGAAGCGCGCCGCCGACAAGGGCGTGCAGGTCGGCGCCGCCTCCGTGCGTCCGTCCGACGGCGCCATCGTCGCCCTGTACGGAGGCGCCGATGCCACCCGGCACTTCACCAACAACGCAGACACCTCCGGCGTCCCCGTCGGATCCGCCTTCAAGCCCTTCGTCCTCGCCTCCGCCCTGGAGAACGGCATCCGAACATCGGGCGGGAAGTCGGGTGGGAAACAGGCGAGTGGGAAGGGTGGGGCTTCCGTTGAGCCTTCCGTTGGGCGCGACGCACCGTGGCAGGCCGTCTCCACCGGGAGCTTCTACGACGACAACGGCTTCCTGCAGGGATCGGGCGTGCCCACCCCCGGCGGCAGCAGCAGCGACATCACCAGCACCGCCGGCCGCGCCACCGCCGGGCCCGACAGCACTCACCCCACCCTGCGCCAAGCCCTGGCGAAAGGCGGCAACGCCACCTACGTACGCCTCGGCAAGGACGTCGGGTGGGAGCGGGTGCGGCGCACCGCCGTCGCCTCCGGGCTGCTCGAAGACAGCATGGCCCGCCTGGAGCGGACCTTTCCCGTCGGTACGTCGACCCCCAGCGCGATCCGCATGGCCGGCGCCTACGGCACCTTCGCCAACCGTGGCCTGCAGCACGACCCGTACTCGGTGACCAAGGTCGCCAAGGACGACGAGACCGTCGAAGCCGAAGGGCTCACGCGTCCCGGCGCCCGCCGCGCGCTGGACCCCGATGTCGCCGACGAGGCCGCCACCGCGATGCGGGGCGTCGGCACCTCGTCCGTCCACCGCCCGGTCGTCGCCGGGCGCACCGGCGACCAGGACCGCCTCCGCTCGGCCTGGTTCACCGCCACCACCGAGGAGTTGTCGACCGCCGTGACGATGTTCCGGACCAGCCCGGACAAGCCTCAGCTCCTGCCCATGTCGGGTGTGGGCGGGGCCAGTTCACAGCACGGGAACGTCTTTCCCGTCCGGATCTGGCGCGACTACGTGAAGGGTCAAGAGTCATGAGCCGTGGTGAGTCGCGCGCGATGGCGGGTCAAGCACCGTAATCAGCCGACTCGGTGGGGGGCGGGCTTTCCCCGTCCCCCACCGGCTGCCATCGTTCCGGCATGTATCCCTATGGGCCACCGCCCGGCCCGCCTCCCCGCATCGACTCGGGGCAACTGCGGCCCCGGCGGCGGTGGTTCGTCATCGCGGGTGTGATGGCGGCGGTCTGTGTGGGCATCGGCATCGTGAGCTTCGTGCTGACGCTGAGCTCGACGATCGACTCCGTCGACGACGACAGGGCGTTCCCGAGCGGGCGGTCCGTCACGCTGCGGTTCGGGCCCGATGACGACGCCGCCATCTACGTACGCAGCCCCTTCGTCGCCCGTGCGCACTGCAAGGTGGTCTCCGGTCCTGCCGGGTCCGCGCCCCGGGTGACCGTCCCCGACGCCACCTTCACCGTGACCAAGGGCAGCGCCGAGTGGGAGCGGGCGTTCGTACTGAAGGCGGACACGGACGCGGACTACCGCGTGCGGTGCGACGACGCGGGCGGCGTCCTCACCTTCGCGCCCGGCGACGACGCCGACCTCGCGTCCTTCGTCGGCGGCATCGTCGTGACCGTCGTCGTGCCGCTCCTCGGACTCCTCGCGGGCTCCGGCATCGCGATCATCGTCGGGGTACGGCGCGGCAGGCACCGCCGGTGGCTGGAGGCCCAGGCGTACTACGGCCACCGGGACGCACCTCCCGGAACGGACGGCGGCAGCGGCAGCGGCAGCGGCAGCGGCAGCGGTTGACCTTGCCCCTGGGGCAGAGCCCATCGTCCCCGTGCCGGGCCAAGGGGCCCGGTGACGGAGGATGCCCCCATGGACGTACACCCGCAGACAGGCGAACCGCTGCTCACCATCGGTGAGTTCGCCGCCCGCGCCCGGCTCTCGCCCAAGGCACTGCGCCTGTACGACCGACTCGGGCTGCTCACCCCCGCGTACGTCGACGCCTCCACCGGCTACCGCCACTACAGCGCGGCGCAGGTGGAACACGCCCGCACCGTCGTCCTGCTGCGCCGCCTCGGCATGCCGCTCGCGGACATCACCGCGACGGTACAGCTCGACGGCGAGGAGGCGGGGCGGGCGGTCGCCGCCTACTGGGCGGACGTCGAGGAGCGGCACGCGGAGCGGCGCACGCTCGTGGGGTACCTCCGTGGACGACTGTCCGGAAGAGGTTCTGGGATGACTGACATGTCTGAGGTGCCTGAGTTGTACGGGAACGAATTCGAGGTCACTACCGTCGACGTGCCGGAGCAGTACGTCATCTGTGAGAGCAGGCATCTGCTCTCCGAGGAGCTGCCCGTCTGGATCGCCGCGTCGACGCGGCGCCTGGAGGAGGCGGCCGAGCGCGAGTGTGGCGGCATCGCGGCCCCGGCGTTCGTGGTCTACCACGCCGAGGTCACCCAGGACAGCGACGGGCCCGCGGAGGCGTGCGTCCCGGTCAGGGACGCGGCGGCGGCACGGGCCTGGGCGCTGAAGGCGGGCCGGCAGCACGGCTCGAACTCCCGCGTGGAACCCGCCCACCGGATCGCCTGCACCCGCATCACCAAGGCCCAGGTCTCCTATCCGCAGATCCTCGGCGCGTTCGAGGCCGTGGAGGCATGGGTGGCCCGGGAAGGCCTGCGGGTCACGGGACCGTGCCGCGAGATCTACTTCGTGGAGTGGGACACGGCCGGTCCCGAGGACCCGGTGTGCGACGTGGCGTTCCCGGTGGCCCCGCGCCAGTGAGCCGGCCCGGCTAGCGCGCGCTCTCGCGCAGTTCCTCGGGGCAGGCGGTGCCGCGCGGCAGCTGGTAGGGCGCGCCCAGGCGGTAGACGCCGGGGCCGGGGGCGATGAGTTCGGTCCACTTGTCGCCCTCGGCGTCCTCCGCGGCCTCCATCAGGCAGCCGTTGAGGTTGTCGAACTCCTTGGGGCGGTCCTCGTCGTCCTCGCGCTGCCGCTTGGACGCGTCGGTCTCGCGCGGGCGCTCGACGCCCTTGCCGTCGGCGTCGACGAGGCTGAGCCACGGCGAGTACGGGATCCGGATCAGGATGCGGCCCGCCTTCTTCACCTCGATCGTCATTCCGCCTGCCTCGGCACGGTCGACGACGGCGGGCGGATCGGCGAGCGGGGTCGGGTCGGTGACCTCGTACAGCTGCCAGTTGGAGTCCACCCACACCTGCTTCAGATACGGCAGGCCCCGCTCCAGCAGCGCGGCCTCGCGCTTGCCGCCGTCGCCGTCGGGCTCGCC
Organism: Streptomyces sp. NBC_01283; assembly: GCF_041435335.1. Classification (NCBI taxonomy): domain Bacteria; kingdom Bacillati; phylum Actinomycetota; class Actinomycetes; order Kitasatosporales; family Streptomycetaceae; genus Streptomyces; species Streptomyces sp. NBC_01283. The sequence continues at coordinate 5,269,110 of NZ_CP108430.1, read as the reverse complement.
CGTGGGCAGCACGATGTAGTGCACGGCCCAGCGCTGGAGCCACTCGTGGTAGTTCGCGGAGTTGAGGGTGTCGTCGTAGAAGAGGGGGTTGCGCTCCATGTCCGCCTGCCGGTTCCAGCCGCGGGCGAGGTTCACGTACGGCGAGAGCGCGGAGGCCTCGCGGTGGCTGCGCGCGGGCACCACCTCGACGCGGCCCTTCTCGGCGCCGACCTCCTGCAGTTCGTTGACGAGCGGCGCCAGCTCACGCGTCCAGGAGGCCTGGGGCGTCGTGTGGATTATGTCGTCGACCGCCTTGAACCCGACCCAGCCGGTGAAGCCGACGAGGGCCAGGACGATCGCATACCACTTGCGGGACTTCGGCACCGCGAACGGCAGCGCGGCCAGCAGCGCGACACCCGCGAAGGACATCGCGAGACGGGAGATGTTGGAGCCGATCTGCGAGCTGATCAGCCAGACGCCGAGCACGAAGGCCGCGTACACGGCGGTGGTGATCCGCACGGTCTTCCACTGCTTCGGCACGAGGAAGAAGACGAGGCCGGAGCAGATCAGGGGCAGCGACGCCGACCCGAACGACATCGGCTGCGTGCCGGAGAACGGGAACAGCCACGCGGAGATGCCCACGACGGCGGCGGGCGCGAGCCCGAGCGCGTACGCACCGGGATAGCGCTTGCTGAGGAACAGCGTGACGGCGACCATGCCCACGAAGAGGCCGGCGACCGGGCTGCCCATGGTCGCGAGCGCGGCGAACGGCGCGGCGACCAGCGCCTTCGCCCACCGCTTGTAGCGCCAGCGGTAGGGCCAGCAGAAGACGGCTGCGACGGCCATGAGCGCGAACATCTGGCCGAGCCCGTACGTCACGCGGCCGGACACCGCGTTGCAGAACAGCGCGAAGACACCCGCGAACGCGGGCCACAGGGGCTGCTTCACGGCGCGGCTGCGGACCAGGATCATCGTGAGCAGGGCGGCGGAGACCGTCCCGGCGATCATCATCGTGGTCCGGACACCGAGCACCGACATCAGATACGGCGAGACGACGCTGTACGACACCGGGTGCATCCCGCCGTACCAGGCGAGGTTGTACGCGGAGTCGGGGTGCCGTCCGACGAACTCGGCCCACGCGTCCTGCGCGGCGAGGTCACCGCCGCTGTTGGCGAAGGTGAAGAACCAGACGACGTGCAGGACCGCAGCGGCGGCGGTCGTGATGGTCACGGGGTTGCGCAGGAACCGGTTCCACTTGGAGTCCGGTGCGGGTGCCGCGGGCTCGGCGCCGCGCTGGGCGGGCAGCCGTATTCGCGCCCCGGTGCGGGTGCCGCCACCGGTGCCGGGCTCAGGATCGGCGTCGTCGGCTCGCGTCGGCTCCGCTGTGGCCACTTGCGGCACTCCCCGTGTCGTTCTGTCCGTCCGGGTGCCGCGCCAGGGGGGTCCGTCCCGGAACACCCCGTCGCTCAGCCCCGGCATACTGCTCTCCCCGAACTTGTGACGCTAGCACGCACGGCACCCCCCGAGGGGGGCGGCCGGACAGGGGGCACGGGCGGCGGCTTGCGCCTCCGCCCGTGCCCCCGCATCCCGTGCGCGTCCTGCTGTGCGCTCGCTGCGCGTTGTGCTCTGCGTTGCGCTGCGCGTTGTGTTGCGTGTTCCGCCGTGCGTGCCTCAGCCGACGCGCTTGAGCTTGGCTCCGAAGCCCGGCTCCGCGAGGTCCTTCTGGAGCGCGACGGGCACCTCGACGGCGCCGTCCTTGCCGTCACCGACGCTCAGCACACCCACTTCGGTGCCGGCCTTCGCCGTGTGCGGGACCGAGCCACCGGCCTTGTCGCCGAGCTTCAGCTTCACCGTCAGGCCCGACCAGCCCGCCGCGGCGACGTCCTTGGTGGCGACGACCGGGGTCGTGCCGCCCAGACCGTCGTCGACCTCGCCGACGACGTCACCCTTCTTCACGATCTTCTTGGAGGTGAGCGCACCCTGGCCCGCCTCGATGAGCTTCTTGGTGACCCCGGTGACCTCGTCGATGTTGGCCGTGCCGTTCTGCCCGTACTGGCCGAGGGCGGCACCGATGATCGTGCGGGTCTCGCCGCCGACCTTCTTCTCCGCGGCGAAGAGGATGTTGCCGCCCGCCGCGGTGGTCGTGCCGGTCTTGATGCCGATGGCGACCGTCGGGACGAGCCCGAAGAAGTTGTTCTGCTTGTCGCCGTTGAGGTCCTTGTAGCTGGGCTGGCGGGAGATCTCGTTGAAGACCGGGTCCTCCATCGCGGCCCGGCCCAGCTTCACCAGGTCCGATGCGGTGGAGACGGTCGTCTTGTCGAGGCCGCTCGGGTCCGTGTAGTGGGTGTTCTTCATGCCGAGTTCCTTGGCGGTCTTGTTCATCTTCGCGACGAACTCGTCCTCGGAATCGCTCTTGGTGTCCCAGCGGGCGAGCAGTTTGGCGACGTTGTTCGCGGACGGCAGCATGACCGCCTGCAGCGCCTCGTACTCGGAGATCTTCTGGCCCTCGGTCACCTTGACGACCGACTCGTTCTCCGCCTTGCCCGTCTCGTAGTGCTTCTGCGCTGCGGCGTCGACCGGGATGTCCGGGCCGTTGTCGCCGCCCTTCTTCAGGGGGTGGTCACGCAGGACGAGGTAGACCGTCATGACCTTGGCGATGCTCGCGATCGGCACGGGCTTCTGGCTGCCGGACGAGCCGAACGTCCCGATGCCGTTGACGTCCATCGCGGCCTGGCCCTGGCTCGGCCACGGAAGGGACGGCTTGTCGCCCTCGAAGGTGACGGTCTCCTTCGCGGTGAGCGTGAGGGTGGGGGTCGGGAGCGGACGCACTGCCTGTACGACCGCAAAGACGACCACCATGAGCAGCACCAGCGGCGTCCAGATCTTCACCCTCCGCACGGCGGTGCGGACCGGGGTCTCCGGCGGCGGCGGGGTGTTGGTCAGCTCGGCGAGGAGGTCGAGCGGGGGCCTGGGCGGAAGAGGCTGCTGGGTGGTGCGCTCGGGCCCTACGTTGGCGGCCTTCTCGGACGTGGACGCCTTTTCTGGCGTGGGCGCCTTGGCTCCGGGGGCCGGCGCGGCCGGGGGCGTCGTGCCGCTCGGCGAGGAGTGGTCCAGCGGCTTGAGCGCGACGAACTTGCTGGTGCGCTCGGCGTCCCCTTCGGACTTTGCAGCGGGCTTTGCTTCGGGCTTTGCGTCAGCCTTGTTCTCGGCCTTGTCCTCAGCCTTGCCCTTGGCTCTGTCCTCGGGCTTCTTGGCCCCGGGCTTGTGGTCGCCCAGCTTGAGCATGGTGGTCGGCTGGTCGACGGCTTTCGGGGGCAACGCCTTGAAGACGGCGGTGGCCTGGTCGACTCCGGCGGAGGGGGGCTCGGGGGTTTTGTCCGAGGCCTTGCCGTCGGTGCCGGCGTCGCTGCCGGAATCGTCGGAGTCAGAGTCGGAGTCGGTGTCGGAATCGTCGGAGTCGGAGTCGGTCTCGGCCTTGGTGCCGTCAGCGGCGTCAGCAGGCTCGGAGCTGTCGGAGCCCTCCGAGGCGGCCTCGTCACGGGACGGCTTGGCGTCGGTGTCACGGGAGCCACGCACGTCATCCGTGACAGCCGCACTCGCGGCCTTGTCACCGTCGCGGGCATCGCCCGCGGCAGCCGAAGAACTGGCTGCACCCGCGGACTCGCCGGTCTCCCGGGAGCCATCCGCGGCACCCGTCGAACCAGCCGCGTCCGCAGGCTCGTCGCCGTCACGGGAGTCACCTGCGACAGCCGTCGAACTGCCCGCGCCCGCGGCCTTGTCACCGTCACGGGAATCGCCCGCGCCCGCAGATTCGTCAGCGTCACGGGAGTCGCTTGCGGCAGCCGTCACAGCCGAAGAGCCGGCGGCGGCATCGGCGCTACGAGAGCCAGCCGCGGCACCCGAGGAACCCGCCGCGCCTTCGGCCTCGCCGGCGTCACGGGAGTCGCCCGCGACACCGTCGACGCTACGAGAGCCACCCGCACCGCCCGAGGAACCAGCCGCACCCGCAGCCTCGTCGCCGTCGCGGAAGTTGCCCCCGGCAGCCCCAGCACCGTCCGCGCCCGCGGACTCGTCAGCGTCACGGGAATCGCCCGCGCCGGCCCCAGACCCGGCCTCGCCCGCAGCAGCGTCGGCGCTACGGGAGCCCTCCGCCTCCTCGGCGTCACGGGAATCGCCCGCATCAGTCGTCGCAGCCGTCGCAGCCGAAGAACCGCCCGTACCCGCCGCCTCGCCGGGCTTGGCGTCCTCGGGCTCGGCGTCAGCCGGGGTCTCGTCCGCCGGGGTGCTGCCCTGCGCAGAAGCGGCGGAAGGTTCCGCCTCCCGGGAGTTCTTCCCGTCATCCGAGGTCGCGTCCTCCCCAGGAGCCGCTCCCTCGCCCTCCGCTGCGGCCTCCGAGGACTCGCTGGCCTCGTCGTCCGCCGAGGCCACCCACGCCGCCACGGCGGCCCGCAGCCGCGCGTCGCCCTTCTCGCCGCTCTCGGAACCCTGCGTGCCCTCAGCACTCCCGGAACCCGCGGCCCCGGCCGCCTTCGACTCCGTCACCGCCTTCGTCGAGAAGACCGCCGTCGCCTGGTCCTCCCGCGCCGCGGGGACCTCGCGGGCCACCGCAAGGCGCGGGTCGCGTTCCTCCGGCGCCGGTGCCGGCACGGACGGTTCTGCCCCAGTCGGGTTCCCCGACGACTTCCGCTGCTTCGACCTGTCGGGGGTCTCGCCCGCCACCGATGCCTCCTCGTACGCCATGCCGCTCGCGTTGCCGTTGCGCCAAAACACGGCCGGACCCGCTGTCCGAACCATGTACCAGTGTCCTGTGTGGGGGCTTAACCCCCGTGGTAGACGAGAACGACATACCTACTGGTTCCCGTACTTACCGGTCACGCACTCTCGACAGACCAATGTGAGAGGGGTCACCCTGTCATTCATCCACGCGGGGAGGCATGGATGGGCAGGAGCCGCAGAACAATTCCGGAGGAGCTTCTGCTGCTCGCTTTGGACCCGGCCACGGGTACCACAGCGCAGCCGCAGTCGCTCGACCTCGGTCTGGCCGGAGCACAGCTAGTGGAGCTGGCGCTGGCCGGACGGATAGCCCCAGACGGGGATCGTATCGCCGTGGTGATGCCACGGCCGACCGGAGATCCGACTCTGGACTCCGCACTGGAACTGCTGCGCAGGCGCGGCAGCCCGGTTCGGGCAGTCCACTGGATTGGCGGGCCCCGACTGGGGCTGCGCCAGATCTACCTCGCGCACCTGGAGCGGTGCGGCATGGTGCATGCCGTATCGGGCCAGATGTGCGGAGTACTGCCGACGACTCGCTACCAGGCGACGGACACGGCAATCAGCCGGGACATCAGGTCCCGACTGGACAGTGCGATCCGCACCGGCGTACCACCGGACCCGCGGACCGCGGCGCTCGCCGCGCTCGCTCACGCAGTGGGACTCGGCAAGCACCTCTACCCCGGCAACGAGGGGCGCTCATCGCGCTCCCGTCTCCGGGACCTGATCAGGCACGACCCGATGGGCGGCCTCGTGGCGCACGCCGTGATGGACGTCCAGAACGGTGTGGCCGCTCAGCCACGCCGCAGCCCGGCCCCAGCGGGACCGGGCGGGCCGGGCGGACCAGCCGTACCAAGTGGACCAGGCGGTGGCCGACAGCCGGCCAGGACCGTGCCGGAACCCGGTGGGGTTCCGATGCAGCCGCGCCGCGGATCCATGGCACGCGCCGTGGCCCACTGAGTCCGGTCAGGGACAGCTGCAAGGACTCACCAAAGCACCCGCAGTACCCGCAGCATCGGCAACAGCAACGCCGCACCGCAGTCCCCCAGACCCGGTTCGGGAGCCGCTGGGCCGCGCGGGGCACTGGCACCGGGACGTCCGGACGACGACACCGGTACCTCCGCCCCGCGCGGCCGCACGCCGTGGCACCGCGCGACCGGGCCGCACCCCTCACACCGTTCCTCATGTCCACCTTCACTCGCATCGGACTGCGCATTGCAGTTCGCACCGCACATCGGCTGTTTCCCAGCGGTGCGCGACGCGTTGGTGGCACTCTGCTGAACAGCAGATACGCAAAGTAGAGGCATGTAGTCGGAGGTGCACGTCCCGTGGCGTCCAATGTCAATCCCACTGTCAGGCGACGCCGGTTGGGCCAGGAGCTCCGCAGGCTCCGCGAGCTCAAAGGCATGACGGCCGAGGAGGTCGCCGAGCGCCTGCTGGTCTCGCAGTCGAAGATCAGCCGCCTCGAGAACGGCCGCCGCTCGATCAGCCAGCGCGACGTGCGCGATCTCTGCGGGGTCTACGAGGTCGAGGACCACCGCATCGTCGACTCGCTCATGCAAATGGCCAAGGACTCCCGCCAGCAGGGCTGGTGGCACTCCTTCGGCGATATTCCGTACAGCGTCTACATCGGCCTGGAGACGGACGCCGCGTCCCTGCGCGTGTACGACCCGCAGGTCGTCCCCGGCCTGCTCCAGACCCGTCCGTACGCGGAGGCGCTCATCACCGGAGCGCTGCCGGAGACCACGCCGACCGACATCGAGAAGCGTGTCCAGGTCCGCGTCCGCCGCCAGGAACGCATCAGCGCGCCGGAGAATCCGCTGCGTCTGTGGACCGTCCTTGACGAGTCCGCGCTGCGCCGCGTGGTCGGCTCCCGGCATCTCATGCGCGACCAGCTGGAGCATCTCGTGGAGCAGTCCCAACTGCCGCACGTGACCGTCCAGGTGATTCCCTTCGAGATGGGCGCACACCCCGGCCTGAACGGCCAGTACGCGATTCTCGAATTCCCGGATGCCGCGGATTCGAGCGTCGTCTACATCGAGGGCGTCACGAGCGACCTCTATCTGGAGAAGGCGAACGACGTCCAGCAGTACAGCGTGATGTACGAACATCTGCGGGCACAGGCCCTGAACGTGGACCAATCACGCCAACTCATCGCAGACATCGCGAAAGAGTACGCACGCTAAGACGTACGCCGCGCAGAAAGCCGTCCCGACCGGGAAAGTGCCGCACGGTACACCTCCACCTCGGCGAGGCGGAAGACCGCACTGGAATATGCCATCCGGTTGAGTGAACACTCTCTTCACTCAGCGATGTTGGCGAGTAGCGTCATTCACGCCATCAAGCAACATCCGTTGGCACAGCCGCTCTTGGCGGTGACCGCAACTCACCAACTGGGCAAAACGGAGTAATCATGGCAATTCATCAGGGCGCTACGAACACGTGGGTCAAGTCCTCGTATTCCACGGGAAACGGCGCATGTGTCGAGGTCAAGTCCCCTCTTTCCACGGCAATTTCGGTCCGGGACTCCAAGGTCACCGAGGGCCCCGTCCTCGCCTTCCCCTCCGACTCATGGCGCGCCTTCGTCTCCGAAGTCGGCCGGGAGACGTCACTTCTCGGCTGATACGCGCCCCGTCGCACCTCAGCACCACAGGAACAGCGAGAGATCAACAATTGCATAAGCAGAACCCGATTGAGCCCTCTCGACTGGCCCGCCGTCCCGGCCGAGGGGGCTCGGCCTTTTCCTCGCACCGGACCAGTCGAGTGAACCGACCGGCGCCATGATCTATCGAAGTTGATCGACGTATGTGTCCGTTCCCGGCACCGTCGGAATGAACGGCGCCAGCAGCTCCACCCTCCCCGCCCCGGACTCCGCCACCGCGTCCGCCCGCCCGGCGAAGTGCTCCTGCCAGCACTCCCGCGGATCGGCCTGCAGGAACCAGAGCAGCGTCAGCCGGGTGTCGACTCCCTCGACCTGCTTCACGTACGTCATCCGGTCCCCCGGCAGCGGGGTCGGCCGGAAGATGGTCACCATCGCGGCGGGCGACCCGGCGAGGGCGCGCGGCAGGTGCTTGGCCCGCAGCCACTCCAGCAACTCCGCACGCCGCTCGCCCGAATCGGCGTCGATGACTTCGAGCACGAGCCCCTGGTAGGGGTGGTCGAGCGCGTGGAAATCGCGGGGCCCGGCCGCCCCGTCCCGGTAGACGGTGGCCTCGTGGTCCTGGAAGGCCGTGAAGACGTGCGTGCGGTCCTGATAGACCCGGCCGTCCCTGTTGAGACGCTTGTTGATGCCGACGGTCCACTTCATGTGCTCGTCGTAGCGGCCCTCGGTGACCCAGTACGTGGAGAGGTAGCAGCCCGCGGTCACGGGCTGGGCGACCGCGGACTTCTCGGGGAGGCGCAGGAGTTGGAGCTCCCGGGTGGCGACCCAGCGGCGGCCCGCGTACATCCAGGGCATCGCCATCGCACCGGCGTAGTAGTGGTCGTCCTCGTACCAGCGGTTGTACGCGTACTCGTGGCCCGGGTGCGGCTCGACCATGGTGATCAGGGCGTGGCCCGGGTGCACGCCGTACGGCCCCACGCCGGCCAGCTCGCCGTAGACCTCGCTGCGGGTGTCGTCGCTCATGCCTCTCCCCATCCTCCCTCTTCCTTCCTCCGGTGGACGCCCATACTCTGACGCCCCGTCAGCAAAACTGCCAGAGCCGGGAGGCGCCCCATGCCGTCGCTCCTCGAAGGAAAGACCGTCGTCGTCTCGGGGGTCGGCGCCGGCCTCGGCCATCAGGTTGCCGCCGCCGTCGTACGGGACGGGGGCCGCGCGGTGCTCGGGGCGCGTACGGAGGCGAACCTCGCCAAGTCGGCCGGGGAGATCGACCCCGAAGGAACGCGCACCGCCTATCTCCCGACCGACATCACGGACGAGACGCAGTGCGAGGCCCTCGCGGGGCTGGCGCGCGACCGGTTCGGCGGGATCGACGCGGTGGTCCACGTGGCCGCCTGGGACAGCTACTTCGGCGGCGTACAGGACGCGGACTTCGCCACCTGGCAGCAGGTCATCGACGTCAATCTGCTCGGCACGCTGCGGATGACGCGGGCCTGCCTGCCCGCGCTCAAGGAGCGGGGCGGCTCGGTGGTGTTCATCGGCACGCAGTCGGCCGTCGCGGCGCCCTCGCAGGTGCGGCAGGCGGCGTACGCGGCCTCGAAGGGGGCGCTGACGTCGGCGATGTACTCCCTCGCGCACGAGGTGGGTCCTGACCGGGTCCGGGTGAACACGGTGCTGCCCGGCTGGATGTGGGGCCCGCCGGTCGAGGCGTACGTCCAGTTCACCGCGCACACCGAAGGGGTGCCGGAGGTGGAGGTACGGGACCGCCTCGCGGCGCGGATGGCGCTTCCGGAGCTGGCGACGGACGGCGACGTGGCGGACGCGGCGGTGTTCCTGGCGTCGGACATGGCGCGGGCGATCACGGGACAGTCGCTCCTGGTGAACGCGGGAGAGCTGATGCGATAGCCATTGCGGCGGCGCGGCTCGGGGAACGAACCACGGCTGTACGGGACTTCGGTTCCGTACAGCCGTTTCTTGCGTTTCCGCGAGGCCTCGACGGCGCCGCGCCACCCCCTCACGTCGATCAAGCATGTGAACACAGGTCAGCAAACAGAACGATTTTACTCGCTCTTGACCTCACGGGCTGTTGTCCGCAGTGTGCCCCCGAACCCACGATGAGCGGGCACTTCAGGCCGCCCAGGTCCGTATGTCACGAAACTGGCGAAGTGCACGGCATTTCAGCGCAGTTCACAAGGCGGACCCCTGGAGGGGGCACATGAACAGTCTCGACTGGGCCGTGCTCATCGGCTACTTCGGCGTGATGGTCGCGATCGGCATCTGGTCGCACAAGCGCGTGGACAACGTCAGCGACTTCTTCACCGCGGGCGGCAAGATGCCCTGGTGGCTCTCCGGCATCTCGCACCACATGTCCGGCTACAGCGCGGTGATGTTCACCGGGTACGCGGGCATCGCGTACACCTACGGCGTCACGTCCTTCATCACCTGGTCGTTCCCGATCGCGCTCGGCATCGCCATCGGCTCGAAGCTCTTCGCGCCCCGCATCAACAGGCTGCGCTCACGGCTGCACGTGGCCTCGCCGCTGGAATACCTCAAGAACCGCTACAACCTCCGGACCCAGCAGGCACTCGCCTGGTCCGGGATGCTCCTGAAGATCGTGGACGTGGCCGCCAAGTGGGCCGCCATCGCCACCCTGCTCTCCGTGTTCACCGGCATCTCGATCAACCAGGGCATCCTGATCACCGGCGTGATCACCGCCATCTACTGCACCATCGGCGGCCTGTGGGCCGACGCCCTCACCGAGCTCGGCCAGTTCATCATCCAACTCCTGGCCGGTGTCGCGATGTTCATCGCCGTGGTGGCCAAGCTCGGCCCGCACGGCGGCTTCTTCGGGGTCTGGGACGAGCCGGAGCTCGCGGGCCACGGCAAACCGCTGGTCGGCCCGTACGGCACGATCTTCCTGCTGGCGTTCCTCTTCATCAAGCTCTTCGAGTACAACGGCGGCATGCTCAACCAGGCCCAGCGCTACATGGCGACCGCGAGCCCGAAGGAGGCCGCGCGCTCGGCCCGGCTCTCGGCGATCCTGTGGCTGGTGTGGCCGGTCATCCTCTTCTTCCCGATGTGGATGTCGCCGCTCCTGGTGAACGCGCAGAAGCCCGACGGCTCCGACTCGTACGCCCTGATGACCGAACAGCTCCTGCCGCACGGCCTGTTGGGCCTGGTCATCGTCGGCTTCTTCTCCCACACGATGGCCATGTGCTCGTCCGACGCGAACGCGATCGCCGCGGTGTTCACCCGGGACGTGGCGCCGGTGATCTCCAAGCAGGCCAGGCGCTGGAACGAACGCTCGGGTCTGCTGGCGGCGCGCCTGACGACCGTCATCTTCCTCGGCCTGTCCATGGCGGTGGCCACGCAGGTCAGCTCGCCGACCTTCAAGGACATCATCACGGTGGTCATCAAGTGGGTGGCGGGCCTGATGGGTCCGATCGCGATCCCGATGATGCTGGGTCTGCTGCGCACGTTCCGCAAGTCGGGACCGACGGCGGCGCTGACCAGCTGGTCGATGGGGCTGCTCGCCTTCTGGCTGGTCAACTACCCGATCAACTGGAACGTCGAGGGCGGGGTGCCCCTGGAGTACCAGGTCTCGATCCCCCTCGCCGTCTCGCTGATCCTCTACATCCTGGTCGGCTATCTGAAGCCGGAGGACACCCCGGAACGGGACGCGATCATCGAGATGATCAACACGGACGGCTCCGCCGGTTCAGCAGCGGTTCCGCCCCCAGCTGAGGATGCTGAGGAAGTAGTTGCCCCACAGAGCCGGTTGCCGTAAACCACCGGCTTCGCCGAGTTCGTCCTCAAGCGCCGGACAGGCTGATATCTGCCTGTCCGGCGTTCGTGCTCACCTCACGCGCGCGGATACCTTGCAAGCCATCCCGGCGACGAAACCGCCGGACCGTGCAGCGCGGGCCCCTGCGTCATCTCCATGGCGAAGTCGTCCGCAAGCTCCAGGATCGTGGCGCGCCCCTCCAGCTCGGTGAGCCAGCCGGGAGGCAGCGCGGTCTCGCCGTGCAGCGCGCCGAGGAGCGCCCCGCACAGGCTGCCCGTGGCGGCCGACGCACCACCGTGGTTCACGGCGAGCCGCAGCCCGTGGCGGATGTCCTCGCCGACGAGTGCGCAGTAGACGGCGGCGGCGAGCGCGCCCTCCGCACCGCCGTCCCCCATCAGCTCCTCCACCCGGGAGGGCGTGGGCATGCCCTGCCGTACGGCACCCAGGGCGTGCTTCAGCGCATCGGTGACGGGCTGGTGGCCGGGCCGGGCGGCCAGCAGCGCGAGCGCCCGCTGGATGGCTCCGTCCAGGGACTCCCCCCGGGCGAGACCGTGCACCAGGACGGTGTGCGCACCGGCCGCGAGGTAGGCGGTGGGGTGCCCGTGCGTCTGTACGGCGCACTCCACGGCCAGTTGCAGGACCAGCTGCGGCTCCCAGCCGACCAGGAGCCCGAAGGGGGCGGATCGCGTGGCGGCCTCGGCGCCCTGCTCGTCCGGGTTCTTGGGGGCTTCCAGCGTGCCCATGGCGTCGTCCCCGAACCCGAGCAGACAGGCGCGGGCCGGCGACCGCCGGGAGTAGAGCCACTCCTCCCGGGCCAGCCAGCCGTCTTCCTTGCGCCGTTCGTCGGGGCCCCAGTCGCTCTGGGTGGCGGCCCACCGCCGGTAGGCGCGGTGCAGGTCGGTCGGCGGATGCCAGGCGCCGGTGTCGCGCCGCACCTGGGCGCGTATGAGTCCGTCGACGGTGAAGAGGGCGAGCTGCGTGGCGGCGGTGACCGCGCCGCGCCGCCCGTGCGCGACAGCGGGCTCGGTAAGCCCCTCGGCCCCATGCGCCTCGCGTATCTCCTCCAGGTCCAGCGCGTCGACGGGCGCTCCCAGGGCATCGCCGACGGCGGCGCCGAGCAGGGTGCCGCGCACCCGGCTGCGGAAGTCCTGCTGCTCGGCGCGGCCCCAGACTCCGGTGGCTGCTGCGGTGCTCACGGCACCTCCTCCCCTGCTCGCCCCCTGCACTTCTGCGCAGCACTGTAATCGACCGGGAACCGTCGGTTCTGGGCCGATGCGATATCTAAGGAGACGCCCTTCAGATCACTTTTGACCGTCCTTCACCAGGGCTTTTCATGGATCTCCGCAGCCCTCCACCACGCCGAACAGTCACCCCATGTACCGCGACCGGAGGTCGTCCCTCGCTGCTGTCACTCTGGCCAGGCGTGGGGCCAGGCGGGGGCTGTTCGTGTCGGGGGCGTCGAGGAGTTCCGTGAGGAAGTCGGTGAGTTCGGCCAGATCGTCCCACTCCACGTCGGGCGGCGCCGCGGCCAGTACGCGCTCCAGGCTCGCGTCGAGGGCCGGCCAGTCGGCCATGGCCGCGCCGGTCACCACCGCCAGGCAGTCGCGGACGGCGGCCGGCACATCGGGCTTGTGCCAGAGGCGGGTCACCTCCTGCCAGAGCGGGCGGGCCGCGGCCGTCCCCTCCGCGCCGCTCACCGCGAGGGCCAGCGCGAACGCCCCGGACCCCGCGTCCCGAGCGCGGAGCGTCAGCGCCGCGTCCCGCGCACGGTCCCACTGCCCCGTCATGCGGAACGCCTTGGCCAGCTCCTCCGCGTCCTCAGGGTTTCCGCCGGTGGTATCGGCCTCCAGCACGACGAGCGCCCGCTCCGGGTGGCCGGACCACATGTGGATCTCGGCGGTCTTGGCGCGCGTCCAGTCCGGGTCCTCGCCGATCTCCGCGTAGCGCGCGAGGTCGGCCAGGGCCTGCTCCCAGCGCCCGGTGGCCTGAGAGGTCAGCACACGGATGATGACCGCCCAGGCGTTGTCCGGCTCCGCCTCGATGGCACGGCCGAGATCCGCCGACGCCTCCTCGTAACGGCCGAGCCTGCGCAGCACGGAGCCGCGCAGGACGCGCGCAAGCCCGTGCTCGGGGTCCATTTCGAGAACCCGGTCCAGACCGGCGCGGGCCTCCTCGTACCGCTTCAGACCGTCCAGTGCCTCGGCCCGCTGGTACAGGACCCATTCGTTGTCCGGCCACAGGACGCTCGCCCGGTCGGCGTCGGCGAACGCCCGGTCGTAGTCCGACAGGAGCCGGTGCACGTTGCACCTGCGCGCCAGCGCCCAGGCGTAGGAGGGGTGGAGATCGATGGAACGGTCCAGGTCGGCCAGCGCCTCCTCCCGCCGCCCGAGGTCGTCCAGCGCGGCCCCGCGGCTCGCGTACGCCGACGCGTACGCATCGTCGAGTGCGATCGCCCGGTCGTACTCCGCGAGAGCTTCCCCGGGCTTGCCCGCGCCCCGCAGGGCGTCACCCCGCTCACAGGCCAGGAAAGCCGACTGCGGCGCCAGCCGGACCGCGAGGTCGAGGTCGGCGATCTGCTCCGCGTACTCCCCGCGCGAACGCCGCACCCGAGCACGGCGCACCAGCGCCCACGAGTACTCCGGATCGAGTTCCACCGCCCGGTCCAGGTCCGCGAGGGCCGCGTCGTCCTGCCCCAGGCCGTGCCGGGCCGCGCCCCGGGACGCCCAGGCGAACGGGTCCGCCGGGCTGACCTCGATCGCCCGGTCCAGGTCACTGATCGCCTCCGCCCACCGGCCGAGAACCCGGCGGTACTCGCCCCGCATGCCCAGGCCGTCCAGGTCGTCCGGCTCGATGGCGAGCGCCAGGCCCAACTCGTCGACGGCGGCGGCGTAGTCGCCCTGCAGGGCACGGGTCACACCCCGGCCGTAGTAGGCCCGCGCCAGCTCCGGATCGAGGCCGATGGCCCGGTCGTACTCGGCCAGCGCCTCCTCGTACGCCCCGCTCTCCCGGAGGTCGCGCCCGCGCAGTATCCGGGCGAACGCCTGCCCCCGCGCGTCGAACCCGGCACGGTCGACAAGGAGCCCCAGGGCGTCGACGCACGCGCCCTCGGTCAGCGCCGCCAGCAGGTCACGCCCCCACCTGCCGGTCGCCGCCGCGTCCGCGTCCTCCCCCGCGTCCACCAGGACCTGCGCCCAGCGCCGGGCCACGACCTCGCCCTCGCCCACGTCGCAGGCGTCCACGACATCCCGCAGGACGGCGGGCAGCGCGCCCCGCTCCCCCGCACACAGCAAGTGGTACGACTCCGCGAGCCGCAGCTCCCGCCACGCCTCGTCCCCCCACAACTCATCCGCGTCGAGACCGGCTTCCGCCTCCGCCCGCCACCCCGCGAACGTCTCCGCCAGCCGGCCGTGCGCCTCCGCCCACCCCCGCGGCGACCGCTTGCGCTGCGACCGCAGCATCGGCGCCCGCACCACGTCGTGGTACTGCACCCGGTCACCCCGGTCGCTCACGAACGGCAGCCCCCGCAGCCACCCGAAGAGGCCCGGCACGTCCGCCTCCGCGCAGATCCCCTCCACCGCCGCCCCGAACACATCCGCGTCGAGGCGTCTCGGCAGCGCGCACGCCAGTGCCGCCGCCCTGCGCACGGGGTCCCGTTCCCACTTCAGGAAGCGCTCCACGGCGGTGGCGCTCGGGTCACCCACGTCGTCCGGGGCGGCGGGCCTGCCCTCGGCGAGAGTGGAGACGAGGACGGGCAGGCCGCCGGAGAGCCGCAGGACCTCCTCCACCACCGGCTCCGCCACCACGCCCTTTCCGGCGAGCAGCCCCCGCGCCTCCAGCTCCGTGAAGGGGCCGAGCGGCACGTCCATCACGAAGTCGCCGTAGCCGCCCCATCGGGCCGTGTCGAAGGGGTGCTGCCCGGCCGTCACGACGATCACGTTGGCGGGCAGCGCTCCATGCCGGTCGGTGAGCATCAGTTCGTGCAGCCAGCCGTCCAGGAACGGCGCCGTCCGCTCGTACGTGTCGAAGAAGAGGACGATCCACGGCACCCCCTTCGCCGCGTCGGCCAGTTCGTTCAGGAGGACCGGGGTCAGGACCCGTTCCGGGGACAGGACGAGCTGTACGTCGTCCTGGCTGCCGAGGCGCGCGCTCAGACCCGCGCGCAACCGGTCGGCCCCCTGCGCCAGTTGGGCCGGGTCCACCGCTCCCGCGAACGCCCCTACTCCCGGCAGAAGACCGAGACCGACCAGGCTCGCGCGGGCGGCCGTCACACTGCCCGCCGATGGAGCGGGCGCAGCCAGGCGCCCCGGCTCCTGGGCCGGGTCGGACATCGCCGCGGCTGCCGCCGACTCGGCCTCGTGGCGACGCTCACGATGAGTCGTCAGAAGCCGGTTGAGGTCCTTGCAGCGCCTGCCCTGCAGGGCGAATTGGGCACTGATCGCCGCCATCACCTCGGGAACGCTCCCGACCGCCTCGTCGACGTACGCGGTCAGGGCGCCGTGTTCGCGCGCCAGTTGCTCCCACTCCCGCACCAACGACGTCTTGCCGACGCCGCCGATCCCATGGACATGGAAGAGGAAGCGGTGCCGGTCGTCACCCGGCGGCACGTCGAAGTTGGCGCGGAAGGCGTCCAGTTCGCCCCGCCGCCCGACGAACCCCGCCCGCCTGCGACGGCGGATCAACTCCTGCATGGACGGCTGCTCCGCCCCGGCCGACGCCACCACCGGCTCCCCCTCCACCCGTGCCCGACTGCCCTGCCCGCTTGCCCTGACCGCTGCCCAACCCGCTGTCCTGCCCCAGTCTTCCACCGTCCCCTGACCTGAGGGCCGAAACCGTGTGGCGGGAAACGGGGGGCAACGTAACGGGAATGTCCGGGCGTCGTAACAAGAAACCTGCGGGGTACAACCACCTACCCGGAACACCTGTCTCCCCTTACGTCACAGCAGTTTCCCCACAGGAGGACCAGTGCGTCGCTCACTCATAGCCGCCGTCGCGGTGACCGCGCTCGCGACCCCGTTCGCCATCGTGGCCACGGCAGGTTCCGCCGCCGCCGCACCCGCCGCGGCGAGCAAGCCCGTGACCGACTTCAACCATGACGGATACGCCGACCTCGCCGTCTCCGCCTACCGTGGCGCCGTCAGCGGCACGTCCGGCGCGGGCTACGTATCGATCGTGTACGGCTCGCCCTCGGGCGCCGACACCGCGCACGCCAAGCAGGTCGACCGCACCACCGCCGGCGTACCCGGCGACCCCGAGGAGGACGGCAGCTTCGGTGCGAGCACCGAGGCGGCCGACCTCGACGGCGACGGATACACCGACCTCGTCGCGAGCAACGGCAACGCCGCCGACGCGGTGCTCTGGGGTTCCGCGGACGGCCTGACCAAGGGTGGCGCGCTGCCGGGCGACTACGTGCAGCAGATCAAGGCCGGCGACTTCAACGGCGACGGCAAGACCGACCTCGTCGCCAACTCCCAGTCCACCATGGAGGTGCGCTACGGCCCCTTCACCCGCGACGGGAAGCCCGCCTCCACCTCGTCCGTCGAGAACGGCGACGACGGCCCCCAGGAGCTGATGGTGGGCGACGTGACCGGCGACGGCGCCGACGACCTCGTCACCGGCCACGCCATGGAGGAGATGCAGCACTCCTCGCGCCTGTGGAAGGGCAGCAAGGACGGCCTCTCCAAGACGTCGACGCCGACCAAGAAGTTCACGACGAACGGCGTCATCGCCGACGTGGACAAGGACGGGTACGGCGACCTCGTGGCCCGCGAGGTCGACGAGGTCTCCGAGATGCAGGTCTACGACGCGGGCGCCGTCCGGGTCGTCTACGGCTCCGCGTCCGGCTTCTCCAGCCGCACCGCGAAGATCACTCAGGACACCGCGGGCGTCCCCGGCGTGGGCGAGCAGGGCGACCCCGACCTGCACGACAGGGGCGACCAGTTCGGCTACTCGCTCTCCGCCGGTGACGTCACGGGCGACGGCTACCCGGACATCGCGGTCGGCGTGCCCGGCGAAGACGTCGACTCCTCCGGGGACACGGGCGCCGTCGTCCTCCTCAAGGGCGGCGCGAACGGCCTGACCGGCACGGGCGCCCAGGCCTTCAACCAGACCACGGCCGGCGTCCCCGGCGTCTCGGAGGGGGACGACTACTTCGGTGAGGAGGTCAAGCTCACCGACGTGAACAAGGACGGCCTCGCCGACCTGACCGTGGGCGTGCCCCAGGAAGACGGCACGACCAAGGACTCCGGTGCCGCCTGGCTGTTCCGCGGTGCCAAGACGGGCCTCACGACGACCGGCATCACGTCGTTCAGCCCGTCCTCGCTGGGCACCCAGGAGGCAGGCGCCCGCTTCGGCGGCGAGCTCTCCTGACCCCACCCCCGGAGGGCTGACCTTTCCCCCGAGTCAGTCAAGCACGGGAAGCAGCTCCGGGAGGTGGCCGTCCGACGCGGCGGCCGCCTCCTGGCGTTCCTGGGGCACCTCGCCGTACAGCGTCGTCCGTGCTTTCGCCGGACGGCCGGCCTCCTCCGCGATCGCGATCAGGTCCTTGACCGAGCGGTACGAGCCGTAACTGGAGCCCGCCATCCGGGAGATGGTCTCCTCCATCAGCGTGCCGCCCAGGTCGTTCGCCCCCGAGCGCAGCATCTCCGCCGCCCCCTCCGTGCCCAGCTTCACCCAGCTCGTCTGGATGTTCGGGATGTACGGGTGGAGCAGCAGCCGTGCCATCGCCACCACCGCGCGGTTGTCGCGGGTGGTCGGGCCCGGGCGCGCGATGCCCGCCAGATAGACCGGCGCGTTCGTGTGGATGAAGGGCAGCGTCACGAACTCCGTGAAGCCCTCGACTCCCTTGGCCAGCGCGTCCTTCTGCATTCCGGCGAGGGTGCGGAAGTGCCCGAGCCAGTGCCTGGGCTGGTCCACGTGCCCGTACATCATCGTGGAGGACGAGCGGATGCCCAGCTCGTGGGCCGTGCTCACCACCTCGATCCACGTCGCCGTCGGCAGCTTGCCCTTGGTCAGGACCCAGCGGACCTCGTCGTCGAGGATCTCCGCCGCCGTGCCGGGGATCGAGTCGAGGCCCGCTTCCTTCGCGGCGCTGAGCCAGTCCCGTATCGAAAGACCGGTCCTGGTCGCGCCGTTCACTACCTCCATCGGCGAGAACGCGTGCACGTGCATGCCCGGCACGCGCTCCTTCACCGCCCGCGCGATGTCGAAGTACGCGGATCCGGGCAGGTCGGGGTGGATGCCGCCCTGCATGCAGACCTCGGTCGCGCCGACCTCCCACGCCTGCGCGGCCCGGTCGGCGACCTGGTCGAGCGAGAGGGTGTAGGCGTCGGCGTCCGTGCGGCGCTGGGCGAAGGCGCAGAAGCGGCACCCGGTGTAGCAGACGTTCGTGAAGTTGATGTTCCGCGTGACGATGTACGTGACGTCGTCGCCGACCACGGACTTGCGCAGGTCGTCCGCGACGGAACACAGCGCGTCCAGTGCCGGACCGTCCGCGTGCAGCAGGGCGAGGGCCTGCTCGTCCGTCAGGCGCGTCGGGTCGTCGGCAGCCGTCTTCAGGGCCGCCCGTACGTCACCGTCGATGCGCGAGGGGACCATGCCGGGCGCCGCCTGCTCGCGCAGGGCCTCCCAGTCGCCGTACACCTCGTCGAAGTCGTCGCGGCGGTCCGACGTGCGGCCGGTGGTGTCGATGGTGCGGTGCAGGTCGGTACGGCCGGACGAGGCGACGTATCCCTCGTCGGGCTCCTGCCAGGGCAGGCCGCTCGGCCGGGCGTCCTCGTTCGCCAGGCCCGTCTCCGGGTCGACGAGCGCGCGCACGTGCGGGAGCAGGCGCGGGTCGAGCCAGGGTTCGCCGCGCTCGATGAACTCGGGGTAGATCGTGAGTCGTTCGCGCAGGCTGAAGCCCGCATCCGCGGTCTTCTCGGCGAGCTCCTCGATGTGCGGCCAGGGGCGCTCGGGGTTCACGTGGTCGGGCGTGAGGGGCGAGACGCCGCCCCAGTCGTCGATGCCCGCGCCGATGAGCAGCGCGTACTCGGCGTCCACCAGGTTCGGCGGCGCCTGGATTCGGGCGCTCGGGCCGAGGATGTGGCGGGAGACCGCGATGCACGCGGCGAGCTCCTCCAGTTCGGCGTCCGGCATGCCGCGCATCGCCGTGTCCGGCTTGGCGCGGAAGTTCTGGACGATGACTTCCTGGATGCCGTGGTACGAACGCTGGGTCGCCCGGAGGCGGAAGAGCGCGTCCGCCCGCTCCTCGTACGTCTCGCCGATCCCGATGAGGACACCGGTGGTGAAGGGGACGTTCGAGCGGCCCGCGTCCTCAAGGACCCGCAGCCTGACCGCGGGCTCCTTGTCGGGCGAGCCGTGGTGCGGGCCGCCCGGCTCGCTCCACAGCCGGGTCGCCGTCGTCTCCAGCATCATGCCCATGGACGGCGCGACGGGCTTGAGCCGCTGGAGGTCGGTCCAGGTCATGACGCCCGGGTTGAGGTGCGGGAGCAGGCCCGTCTCCTCCAGGACGCGGATCGCCATCGCGCGGACGTACGCCAGGGTGTCGTCGTAGCCTTCCGCCTCCAGCCACTCGCGCGCCTCGGGCCAGCGGTCCTCGGGGCGGTCGCCGAGCGTGAACAGGGCTTCCTTGCAGCCCATTTCGGCGCCGCGCCTGGCGATGTCGATGACCTCGTCGGGCGAGAGGAACATGCCGTGCCCGTCGCGGCGCAGCTTGCCGGGGACGGTGACGAAGGTGCAGTAGTGGCACTTGTCGCGGCACAGCCGCGTCAGCGGGATGAAGACCTTCTTCGAGTACGTGATGACGCCGGGCCGCCCCACCGCCGCGAGCCCCGCGTCGCGCACCCGCGCGGCGGACGCGGAGAGGTCCTTCAGGTCGTCGCCGCGCGCCTGGAGCAGCACGGCGGCCTCGGCGGTGTCGAGCGCGACGCCGTCCCTGGCGCGTTTGAGCGCGCGACGCATGGCGTTCGCGGTGGGCCGTGCGGGCGCTTGGGCCGGCCCCTGGGGTGCTGAGTCCTGCGGCGCGCTGTTGGTCATGCGTCCGAGCATACGAGCGACCGCTCAGAGAAACAGCCACAGGTCAGTGCCGGTCTCCGGGGGCGGGTGTGACGTGCACGTATCGCTGGAATCCGTCGAGGACGCGCAGCACCTCCGCCTCCCCGCGCGCCGGGAGCTGCACGACGACCTCGTCCACGCCGAGCTCCGCGTAGTGGGCGAGCTTGCCCTCGGTCGGCTCCACGGCGGAGAGCGCCACGTACAGGCCGGCGGGGTCGCGGCCCGCCTCGGCCCAGGCGGTGCGCAGCGCGGGGAGGGTGTCGCGCAGACCGCCGCCGCCGATGGGCAGCCAGCCGTCGGCGAACTCCGCGATGTGCGCGAAGAGCTTGGGTCCGGCGGCCCCGCCGACGAGGGTGCGCGGGCCGTACAGGGGGCCGTCCTTGCGTGGGCGTGGCGCCCGCACCGGCTTCGGGTGCACGTCGCTGGCGCGCACGCTCCCGAACTCCCCTTCGTACGCCGTCGGGTCCTCGGCCCACAGGGCCCGCATGACCGCCATCCGGTCCCGCACGAGCGCCCTGCGGGTGCGCCACTCGACGCCGTGGTCGGCAGCCTCCTCCTTGTTCCAGCCGTAGCCGATGCCGAGGGTGAACCGGCCGCCGGAGAGGTGGTCCAGGGTCGCGATCTGCTTGGCGAGGTCGATGGGGTCGTGCTGCCCGACGAGCGTGATGTTCGTGCCGAGCCCGAGCCGTCCGGTGACGGCCGCGGCCTGCGCGAGGGCCACGAGGGGGTTGAGCATGCGGGCGCACTCGGGCGGGAGTTCACCGCCGGGGTACGGGGTCTCGCGGGACACCGGGATGTGGGAGTGCTCGGGGAGGTAGAGCGCCGCGAAGCCCCGCTGTTCCAGCTCCTGGGCCAGGCGGACGGGGGTGATGGTCTCGTCGGTGAGGTAGAGGGTGGCGGCAACGCGCATGGGTCGGCCTCCGGTTGGGTCCTCGTCGTACCGCTCCCGCAGGTTCCTCGTACGGGAACGGGGGCTCACTTACTAACCGCCGACGCCACAGGAGTCCATGCCGAGTCCGCACCTCCTGTCGCCGTCCGCCTCCTGTAGTACGCGGCCGTCACCGCGACGAGCAGCGGCGCCCACAGGAGCAGCGGTGCGTAACAGGCCACGAGGACCGCCTGCCGGGCGGCGCTGTCCGTGACTCCGGGGCCCAGATCCGCGAACGCGGCATAGACGAACCAGCCGGTGATC
Source organism: Streptomyces sp. NBC_01283 (assembly GCF_041435335.1). Lineage (NCBI taxonomy): Bacteria > Bacillati > Actinomycetota > Actinomycetes > Kitasatosporales > Streptomycetaceae > Streptomyces > Streptomyces sp. NBC_01283. The sequence goes on along the minus strand of NZ_CP108430.1, from coordinate 5,247,735 downwards.
AGGAGGAGCCCTGCGGCCCCGAGCAGCGCCGGGATCACCGCGGCGAGCGGCCGCACCCCGCGCCCGCCGAGCAGCGGTATCCATCCCGGCACGACCTCACCCCAGCCGCGCACCAGGCCCAGCGTCAGCAGGGCGAGGCATTCGGAGACGACGCTGAGCCCCAGGACGTAGACCCTCTCGCCCCAGCCGTCGACGGGCATGTCCGCCACCGGAAGTCCGGCGACCAGGGCGATGCGCCACAGTCCGGAGGGCAGCGTGGCCAGCGGGACGGCGTGGGCGGCGATGACGGCCCACCGGGGGACGTCGGGCAGTGCGCTCATCTTCAGCATGGGAGTCATGCTGGCCGCGGGCGCGGGCCCGCCGCATCGGCGTACGGGCCGATCACGGGCGCCGGGCCTCCGCCGCATGGGGGAGCGAAAAATCCGACCACCTCGCGCGCCCCCCGAACTACCCTGGCGCCGATGAGCAGAAGGCGACGCAAGAAACAGACACAACAGCTGGTCATGGCGGCGGGAATGGGCCACACCACGGTGGTGAAGAGGCTGCTGCGCGCGGGCGCGGACCCGAGGGCCGCCGACCCCGACGGCACGACACCGCTGTACGGCGCGTCCGTCCACGGCACGGCGCCCGCCGTCAGGGCACTCCTCGAAGCGGGCGCAGGCCCCGACGTGGAGAGCGGCCACGGCGACCAGGGCACGCCCCTGTGCGCGGCCGCGTGCTGGGGCCACACCGACGCCGTCCGCGAACTCCTCGCCCATGGCGCGGATCCCAACCTCCGGGAGGATCACGGCACGGGCTCCACTCCCCTGCGCTGGGCGACGCAGTGCGGGCACGAGGAGACGGCGGCCGTGCTGCGGGCCGCGGGCGCGAACGCCTAGGCGCGGGGCGCCGCGTGCCCTAGGATCCGCGGGATCCGGGCAATAGCCGAAGACTTCGGGGGAATCTGGGGGATTCCGTCATGCGACTTCGCTTCGCGACCGTATTGCTGCTGCTCGGGGCCCTGCTGGGCGGAACGGCCGGCACCGGGGTGTACGCGGCCACCCCGCGGACGGCGGCGGTGTCCGCGGCCACCTCGACGACGCACACGACGGGAGCCGTGGCCGCCAGGACGGACACGCGGGCGGCGGACGCTTCGCACTCCAAGCCCCTGACGAAGCCCGAGGCGAAGCCGAAGAAGAAAAAGAAGAAGTCGAAGGGCGGGAAGATCGGCCTGTTCCTCGGGGTCCTGGTCGTCATCGCGATCATCATCATTGCCGTGCTGGCCCTGCGCCGCGTGCGCAAGGCCCGCGGCAGCCACTGAGCACCGACCGGCCCCGCGCCGACACCACCCGCAAGCCCGACACCGCCCGTAGGTCTGTCAATTGCCTTCCCTTGACGGGGAGTTCACGGCTCAATACCAGGGTTGCCCTGCAGTCCCTTCCGACACCCTGGGGAGCCGACACATGTGCGAGGACGAACACCGCCCGGCCAGATCCGCCGACACGCCCCTGAACCGGCGCGGTCTGCTCGTGACGGGAGCCGCCGCCGCGCTTACGTTGAACAGCGTGAGCTTCGCGAGCGCCGCAGGGCGTGACTCCGCAAGTGGCGACGAGACCAGGGTGGTGCGCGGCACGCTGCCCACCGGGTCACCCGACTTCGTGTACCTGCCGGTCGAAGTCCCCGACGGCGTACGCGAGATCCACGTCGCGTACACCTACGAGAAGGTCACCGTCCCGGCGGGCACGCAGGGCAACGCGCTCGACATCGGCGTCTTCGACCAGCGCGGCACCGCCCTCGGCGGCAAGGGCTTCCGGGGCTGGTCGGGCGGCGCGCGCACGGAGTTCTTCATCCGCGCCGACGACGCCACGCCCGGCTACATCCCGGGCCCGGTCAAGGCGGGCACCTGGAACATCGCGCTCGGCCCGTACACCGTCGCACCGCAAGGCCTGCCCTACGAGGTCACGATCACCCTCAGGTTCGGGGCGCCCGGCAAGACGCCCAGGGCCGTCTACCCGCCGGAGCGGGCGAAGGGGCGGGGACGCGCCTGGTACCGCGGGGACTGCCACCTGCACTCCGTGTACTCGGACGGCAAACGCACCCTGGCCGAGATCGCGGCCGCCGCGCGCGCGGCGGGGCTCGACTTCATCAACAGCTCCGAGCACAACACGCACTCCGCGCACGCCCATTGGGCCGATCTGGCGGGCGACGACCTGCTGATCATGCTGGGCGAGGAGGTCACCACCCGCAACGGTCACGTGGTCGCCCTCGGCACGGACCCCGGCACGTTCATCGACTGGCGCTACCGCGCCCGCGACAACCGCTTCGGCAAGTACGCCCGCGAAATCCGGGACGCGGGCGGCCTCGTCGTGCCCGCCCATCCGCACGCCACCTGCGTCGGCTGCAACTGGAAGTTCGGCTTCGGCGAGGCGGACGCGATCGAGGCGTGGAACGGCCCGTACACCCCGGACGACGAGATCGCCCTGGCCGACTGGGACAGCATGCTGGTCGCCTCCGTCCGGGGCCGCAGGCCCTGGATCCCCGCCATGGGCAACAGCGACGCCCACCGCGACCCCGACCCCGTCGGCAGCCCGCAGACGGTGGTCCTCGCGGACGACCTGACGCGGGAGGCCATCCAGGCGGGCATCCGCGCGGGCCACAGCTACATCGCCGAGTCCAAGGACGTATCGCTGAAGTTCACCGCCACCGGCGGCAGGGGAAAGCAGGCGGGCATCGGCGAGCGCCTGTACGTCGAGCAGGATGCCCCGGTGACGGTCCGCCTCGACGTCACGGGCGCCCCGGGCTCCACGATCCGCTTCGTCACGGACCAGGGCGTCCTGTTCACCGGCCCCGCGATCCCGGCTTCCGGGACCGGCACGGCGGAGTGGCGGACCACGCCGTCGTACGCCGCGTACGTGCGGGCGGAGGTCCGCCACGCACCGGTGACACCGGGCCTCCCGGGTCCGCTGACGGCGTTCACGAACCCGATCTTCCTGGGCCGCCACTAGCACCGCCGGGCGGCCGGCCCTCCCCCGGCGTTCTTCCGGGGGGAGGGTCAGTCCTCGACGACCAGGGCCGGGGTGTCCCGCTTCAGGACCTCGCCGCGGAAGAACGCCGGGCTCGTGCGGCCCATCACCAGCATGATCACCACGCCGAGGAGCAGCAGGCCCACGCCGATCACGAAGACCGAGCCGACGCCGAAGACGGAGGAGCCGCTGCCGTAGGCGGGGTTCCACATGTCGATCAGGGTCTTGGCGAAGACGCCGGTCAGGAGGACGCCGCCGAGGGCCGGGAGCAGGGCCTTGAAGACGAAGCCCCGGACCGAGCTGAAGAGCTCGTGGCGGAAGTACCAGACGCAGGCGAAGGCCGTCAGCGCGTAGTAGAAGCAGATCATGAGGCCGAGCGCGTAGATCGTGTCGACCAGGACGTGCTCGGAGACCAGCGTCATGACCGTGTAGAAGACGGCGGTCGCGACACCCGCGGTGACCGTCGCGCGGCCCGGCGTCTTGAAGCGCGGGTGGACGCGTGCGAACGACGCCGGGAGCGCCTCGTACGAGGACATGGCGAGGACCGTGCGGGCCACCGGGATGAACGTGGTCTGGAGGCTCGCGGCGGCCGACGCGAGGACCGCGACGAAGAGCAGGATGCCCAGGGTCGGGCCCATCACGGGGCCCGCGAGGACGGCGAAGACGTTGTCGGAGGTGTCGGGGTTGGCGAGGCCGAGACCCTTGCTTCCCGCGCCCACCACCATCTGCGCGGCGACGGCCGTCGCGAGGTAGGAGCCGACGAGCACGACCATCGCGATGAGCGCGGCGCGGCCGGGCGTCTTGTCGCTGCCGGTCGTCTCCTCGTTGGCGGCCAGGCACGCGTCCCAGCCCCAGTAGATGAAGATCGCGAGCGAGAGGCCCGCGGTGAAGGAGGAGAACGACTTCACGGCGAACGGATTCAGCCACGACCAGGAGAAGTCCTGCGACAGGGGGAACTCGGGGGTGCCGGCCTTCTGGAAGGCCATCACCACGAAGACCGCGAGCACGACGAGCTGCAGCCCCACCAGGGCGTACTGCACACCCTTGGTGGCCGTCATCCCGCGATAGCTGATCGCGGTCGCGGCGGCGATCAGGGCGAGGCAGGTGAGGATGTGGACGGCCTTGTTGTCGTCCAGGGCCGCTATCGAGTCGTTGCCCGTGATCTCGCCCGCCAGGAGCCAGAAATACGAGGTCGCCACGCCCGCCAGGTTCGACAGGACGATGATCGTGGCGATGACCAGGCCCCAGCCGCACATCCAGCCGATCCGCGGGCCGAAGGCCTTGACGGTCCAGGTGAAGGACGTGCCGCAGTCCGGCATGGCCTTGTTGAGCTCGCGGTAGGCGAAGGCCACCAGAAGCATCGGCAGGAAGCCCGCGAGGAAGACCGCGGGCATGGCCAGGCCGACCTCGCCGGCCGTGGAGCCGAGGGTCGACGTCAGGCAGTAGACGGGGGCGACGGTCGAGATGCCGATGACGGCGCTGCCCATGAGGCCGACGGAGTTCCCGCCGAGGCCTTTGG